>DATASI010000183.1:0-10096 GCA_036269255.1 Candidatus Dormiibacterota bacterium | reverse complement strand
CGCAGCTTCTCGGGTTGGTATTCGCGAATGTCGACCCCGTCGATCAGAATGCGGCCTTCGACTGGGTCATACAGCCGGCAAATCAGCTTGAAGAGCGTCGTTTTCCCGGCACCGTTGCGTCCGACGATCGCGATCGTCTCGCCAGGTGAGACCGTGAAGCTCAGGTCGGTGAGCGCGTTTTCCTTGGCGCCCGGATAGGCGAACGTCACATGCTCGAAGCGAATCTCGCCTCGCAGGGGAACCGGCACCGGGACCGGCTGACCGAGCGCCGGCAGCTTGCTCTCGGTGGCCATCAGCTCGAACAGGTTGCTCAGATACAGGTTGTGCTCGTACATGCTCGAGAAGCCGCTCAAGATGCCCTGGATCGAGTTTTGCACCGACTGCGCGGCCGTCGTGTAGAGCGTCAGGTCGCCGATCGTCAGCCGCCCGCCGATCGCCTGCAGTGCAACATAAAGGTAGGTCACCGAGGTCGCGATCGTGCTCAGGTTTCCCCAGAGGAAGCCGACCAGATACCGGCGCACTACCTGCTTGCGCTGGCTGCCGTAGAACGTGTCGCCGAGCAGCCGATAGCGCTCGATGAAATAGCCACCCAGGCCGAACAGCTTGACCTCCTTCGCGTAGGTGTCGGTGGTGAGCAGCGTCACGAGATAGGTCATCCGGCGCAGCAGGCGTGAACCCCAGCGCGCAATGTTGTAGCCGCGCCATCCGTAGCGGGTATCGGCGATGAAGGCGGGAATGGGGGAGACCAGTGCGATCAGGGCGAGTAGCGGGCTGACTGCGACCAGCAGCGCGATCATGCTGATGAAGGTGAGGCCGGTCTGCAGCAGACCGAAGGCACTCGAGATCATCATGACCGGACGGTTGATCGAGTCGGTCTGCGCCCGGCGAAGCAGGTCGTAGGAGGCGGGGTCCTCGTAGAAGGCGAGGTCGAGTGAGGCTGCCTTCTCCATCACCATCAACTGGATTCGCATCGACACGGAGTTCTGCAGCACCTGTTGCGTGATGTTGCGAATGGTGCTGAGGAAGGCGATCAGCGCGAAGATCGCGAGCTGAAGGATCGCCAGGAACAGGATGGCATTGAATGTCGAGAAGCTCGGATGCCAGAACGGCAGGCCGATGCTCACAGTGTCGCGGGCGCCGGTTTTATGAATAAAGATGCCCTGCACGACGGCGTTAATCAGCAGCTTCGAGGTGTAGGCGGAGGCCGCCGGGATGAAGCCGGCAATGACGGTGGCCACGAACAGAATGGCCGTCACGGCGGGGCTCGCCTGCCAGACCAACTCGATGACCCGTGGCAGTGCCGCCGTGGTTCCGCTCACCGCCTGGCGCAGGTTGCGCCAGCGGCTACGCAGATCGCGCGGGCCCTGTTGATCGGGCGGCTCCTCGAGGGGCGGCTGGCCGGTGAGCCCGCTGTTTGGCGGACCGGTGTCCGGCTTGATGAAGCGCCGCCGGCCCCACATCCAGAACATCGGGCCGCCGCCGTCGTGACCCATCATTCCCACGGCGCTACGCTACCTGACGAAGCGCACCCCGATGCGGTTCGCATCTCAGTCGGTGACGGTAGTGGCCTCAATGTCCGATAGGGGGGTTCTTAGATTTCACTTAGGGATCGCTCAGCATGAGTTCATGTCGACGCGCTTCAATCGACGCATCGCTATGACCTGCTTCCGCCGCTTTAGCTTCGTAACGCATAGTTGGTCGTACAGGAGGGATTCATGATCAATCGACCACTCGCCTCGGGCACGTCTAGCAGCAGCTCGACGGACGCCGCCCGCCAGCTCGCCGCCAAGGTGCCAGCGCCCATCGAGCAGATGCTCTTCGAGGTCAAGCGACTGATCGTCGGCCAGGACCGGCTGCTGGAGCGCTTGCTGATCGCGCTCCTGTCGGGCGGTCACGTGCTGCTGGAAGGCGTCCCGGGCCTGGCCAAAACCGTCACGGTCAAGGCCTTTGCCCAGGTGATCGGCGGCGACGCCGGCCGGATTCAGTTCACGCCCGACCTGGTTCCCGCCGACCTCATCGGGACCAGGATCTATAACCCGGGTCGCAGCCAGTTCACGACTGAGCTTGGGCCGGTGTTTTGCAATCTGCTCCTTGCCGACGAGATCAACCGCGCTCCGGCGAAGGTTCAATCGGCACTACTGGAGGCGATGCAGGAGCGGCAGGTGACCATCGGCAAGGAGAGCCACCCGCTTCCCGATCCATTCGTCGTGCTCGCCACGGAGAACCCGATCGAAACCGACGGGACGTATCCGCTTCCCGAAGCACAGCTCGACCGTTTCATGCTGAAGGTGCTGGTGGATTACCCGTCGTTCCAGGAAGAAGTCGTGGTCGTGGAACGGATCACCGGCCCGAATATCGAGCTGCGTCAGGTGGTCACGCTGGACGGCCTGCGTGAGATGCAGAAGGCGGTCAAGGAGGTCTATGTGGACCCCGCCGTCCGCACCTACGCGGCGACGCTTTCTTACGGAAGCCGGCCCGGCAAGGTCAAAGGCCTCGAGGATCTCGCCTCGGCGATCGCCTATGGCGCCAGCCCGCGCGCCTCGATCAACATGGTGGCGGCCGCGCGCGCCCTCGCCTTCATGCGGGGACGCTCGTATGTCCTGCCGCATGACATCAGTGAAATCGCGCCGGAAGTGCTGCGCCATCGCCTGGTGCTCACCTACGAAGGGGTTGCCGCCGGCGTGACGGCCGAGACGATCGTGCGACGGGTGCTCGAGCGGTTTCCTCCACCTCGAATCGACCTTGGGGATCGGGTTGCCTCCTGAGCTGAACCAGCGGTCGATCCGGATCGATGACTTGATGCGCCGAGGCCGCTGGCCCGTGCTTCGGCGTCTCGGATTTCATCCTGGCGGCGACGAGCGCTCCAGCCTGCGCGGCACCGGCATCGAATACAGCGACGTTCGGGAATACCAGGCGGGTGACGATCCTCGATCGATCGAATGGAATATCACCGCCCGGTCCGACCGTCCCTATGTTCGTGAGTCGCTGCCCGACCGCGGGATCGATGCCTGGCTGCTCGTCGATGTGACCCGATCGCTCGACTGGGGTACCGCCCGCTGCCTGAAGCGCGACCTCGCCCTCGAGTTCACGTCCGTCGTCGGGCAGCTGCTGGTCGGACGCGGCAATCGGGTCGGCGCCTTGATTTTCGACCAGAAGGTTCGAACCATCATCCCCCCATCATCGGGACGGAATGCCTTGCTCCAGCTGATCGCTCGAGTGGAACGCGCCGCGCAAGGCGCCGGCGAGGGCAGCACCGACCTGGCCCAGGCGCTCAAAGAGGCCGGGCACCTCATTCGGCGCCATTCGCTGATGCTGGTGCTCACTGACTTCATGACGCCCGACGGCTGGCAGCAACCGATGCGCACGCTTGGCATCCGCCACGAAGTGGTAGCCGTCTGCATCGCCGATCCTCGCGAGCGTGAAATCCCCGATGTCGGCATCGTCACCTTCCAGGATCCTGAAACCGGTCAACAGCTCCTGGTCGACACGACCAGCGCGAAACTTCGGGCGCGCTTCCAGACCGCGGCACAAGCGCAGCGCGAGCGTCTGCGTGAGGAGCTCCGTCACTGCCGGGTTGCGCTGGCCGAGCTCAGCACCGACGCCGAGCTGGTGCCTCAGCTGGTTCGTTTCATCAAACAGCGGGAGTCGTTGCAGGCGCGTCCGACGGCGGCGCTGACCCGATGAGCTTCCTCTCTCCGTGGTTACTGCTCGGCTTGCTGGCGGTGCCGCTGCTGATCGGCCTGTACCTGACCACTCAGAAGCGCCGCCAGGCGTACGCGGTGCGCTTCACCAACCTGGCGCTGCTCAACCAGGTGGTGGGGAAGGGGCCGGGCTTTCGCCGGCATCTCCCGGCGATCCTCTTCATCGCCGGCCTGGCCGGCCTGCTGGTCTCGATGGCCCGTCCTCAGGCGGTGATCCGGATCCCGAAGGGGCAGACCAGCGTGATGCTCGCCGTCGATGTCTCGGGCTCGATGGCGGCGACTGACGTCCAGCCGACGCGAATCGATGCGGCGATCAGTGCGGGACGGACGTTGATCGACAAGCTGCCGAGCAACGCCCAGGTGGGGCTGGTCATTTTCAATGCCCAGGCGCAGGTGATCGCGCCGCTCACCAGCGATAAGGGGTCGGTCAAAGATGCTCTGGGCACGCTCTCCCCGGGAGGCGGGACCGCGATTGGCAGTGCGATCGAGGCGTCGGTCGCGCAGCTGGCGAACATCGTTGATCCGAACGGCCCCAAGTCGCAAAACTACGCCAGGGTCATCCTGCTGACCGATGGATCGTCCAACACCGGCGTCGACAATTCCACCGCCGCCGCGGATGCGGCACGAGCGCATATCCAGGTCGACACCATCGGCATCGGCTCCAAGAACCAGACGGTCCTGGTGCAGGGGATCGCGGTAGACGGCGTTGACGAACAGGCCCTGCAATCGGTCGCGAGCGCGACCGGCGGCCACTATTACTACGCGTCCGACGAAGCGCAGCTCAGCAAGATCTACAGCGACCTCGGCAGCCACATCGGCTGGGTCACCTCCAAAGTCGACCTCACGGTTCCGGTGCTGGCCCTGGGAACCCTGATCCTGGTGATCGGCGGGCTCTTCAGCCTGCGCTGGTTCCGACTGTTGCCGTAACTTCTTCCGACGGTTGCGCCCGTGGCGCTGGGGGACGCCCGTTGCGCCATAGCACGACCAGCGGGACCAGGCCGATCAGCGAGATGATGACGTAGCCCTTGACCCCATCGATGGAGTCAAAGGCTCCATGCAGGGCGGAGACCAGGAGATATGCGGCCACGATCGCGGCGGTGCCAAGCAGCCACTTGCGACGTGCGACCGCCGCAAAGATGACGCCGCCGACGAGGGCCGTCCACATGCCATGCCCGAAAGGTGCGAGCACGCCGCGGGCGAGCTCGGTGAGCAGGACATTGTCCAGGGCGTGGGTGAACCGCCGGCCGCCGATCGGATAGAAGGACGCCAGCGCGTAGCCGCTGCTTTCCAGGGCGGCGAAGCCGAACCCGACCGCTGCGCCAAGGGCCATCCCGTCTCGAAGCGGGAAAACTCGGATGCCCCACGCGACCGCGACAATCAACGCCGCCTTGGTGAACTCCTCGATCAGGCCGATTTTGAAATTGGACACGGTGCCGTAGCCCACGAGGTAATGCTCGAGCAGTGACGAGGCAAGCAGGCTAACGGTGCCGGCGATCGCGAAGGCGCCCAGGATCCGCCTGGTCGTCAGCGCGGCGCTTTGCTCGTGATCGAGATACCAGACGACCGCCGTCACCGGGACCAGGAAGCTTCCGATCATCACGATCGTCTCCAGGGTGATCACGTCTTTCGTCAGGAATGTCGATCCGATGGCGGCACCCCAGAGGACCAGCCCCATCACAAAAACGGCCCACCACGGCGGGAGTGAGGCGATGCGCCCCGGCGAAACTTCCATGTCCCCGCCCGTCAGCGGGAGGCGACTTTCTGTCGGACGCCCGGCATATGCCGCTCGGCCGGGCCGGTGTAGACCTGTCTCGGCCGGGCGATCTTCTGCTCGGGGTCCAGCAAGCCTTCCTGCCACTGCGCCAGCCAGCCGGGTGTGCGGCCGATGGCGAACAGGACCGGGAACATCTCGACCGGGAAGCCGATGGCGGCGTAGATGATTCCTGAATAGAAGTCGACGTTGGGGTAGAGCCGGTGCTTGATGAAGTAATCGTCGTCGAGGGCGACGCGCTCCAGCTCGGTCGCGATCTCGAGCAGCGGGCTCTTACCGGTGACCTCGAGTACTTCGTCGGCGACCTGCTTGATGATGGTGGCGCGCGGGTCGAAGTTTTTGTAGACCCGGTGCCCGAACCCCATCAGCCGCATCTCGCCACTGTGCACGCGCTTGACATATTCCGGGACGCGGCTTACCGATCCGATTTCGCGAAGCATCCGTAAAACCTGCTCATTGGCGCCGCCATGTAGTGGCCCGTAGAGCGCGGCGGCCGCTGCCGCGGTGGCGCTGAAGGGATCGGAATGGGCGCTGCCAACCGCGCGCATGACGTTGGTCGAACAGTTCTGTTCGTGGTCGGCGTGCAGGATGAGCAGCACATCGAGAGCGTGCTCGAGCACGGAATTCGGCTTGTACTTGAGCTCGGTTGCCTTCCACATCATGTTGAGAAAGTTGGCGGCGTAAGACAGGTCGTTGTCCGGATAGGCGTAGGGCATGCCGATGGCGTGGCGGTAGGCAAAGGCGGCGATGGTCGGCATCTTGGCGATCAGCCGAAGGGTCTGGAGCCGGCGGCTTTCCGCTTTCGAGATCTCCTTTGCATCCGGATAGAAGGTCGACAGCGCGCCGACGACGCCGATCAGGACGCCCATCGGATGCGCGTCGTGGTGGAATCCGTCGATCAACTTCTTGATGTTTTCGTGCAAGAGCGTGTGATGCGTGATCTGATCGACCCACTCGTCTTTTTGGGAGTCACTCGGCAGTTCGCCGTGGATCAACAGATAGGCGACGTCCAGGAAAGTCGAGTGCTCGGCAAGTTCCTCGATGGGATAGCCCCGGTAGCGAAGGATGCCGCGCTCGCCATCGATGTAGGTGATCGCGCTGCGGCAGCTTGCCGTGTTGAGGAAGGCCGGATCGTAGCTCATCAGGCCCGTGCCCGCGCCGTCGCTGGCGATCTTTTGTAGGTCGGTGGCCGAAATCGCGCCATCGCGAATCGCCAGCTGGTACTGACGCCCGGTTCGGTTGTCGACGATGGAAAGGGAGTCCTCTGGCATCCGGTTTAGTCGAAGTTTAGCCCTCGAGCCGTCCGCCTCTAAGGCCTCTTGACGAAGGCTTCGGCGGCCGCCCGGGTGCCGAAGACGCTGGTATCGTTGCTCGGACCGTGAGCGAGGCGCGACTCCATCACTGACGTTTACATCGAGGCCGGCGACAAACGCGTTTTCGCCTGCTCCTGTGACTGGCCAGGTTGGTGCCGATCGGCCAAGGATGAGACCGGTGCTCTCGAGGCGCTCGCCGCCTACGCGGACCGTTATGCACCCGTAGCAAAGCGAGCCCGGCAAGCCTTTGATCTGAAGTCCATCACGTCGTTCCGCGTCGTCGAGCGAGTCCGCGGCTCCGCCAATACGGACTTCGGCGTCCCGCACGAGATGGCGAAGCGCGACACGACAGCGTTGTCTGCGGCCCAAGCCAAGCGGATCGGCGCGCTGGTCGAAGCAGCCTGGGCCCAGTTCGACCAGGTGGTCAAAGGCGCTCCGGCCGCGCTGCGCAAAGGCCCTCGTGGGGGTGGGCGCGACCGCGACAAGATCGTCGACCACGTCCTGGGCGCCGAAAGCGCTTATGCTCGCAAGCTCGGCTTGCGTTTGACCGTGCCCGATCGGCACGACGCTGCGCGGATCAAGTTGTTCCGCAAGGCTCTGGTTGACGCATTGGAAAAACCATCCGGTGGCAAAGCGCCGGTCGGAAAGGGCTGGCGGCAGCGCTATGCCGCACGGCGGATCGCCTGGCATGTGCTTGACCATGCCTGGGAGATCGAGGATCGCAGCGAACCGATTTAACCGGGTCGCTTACACGAATTCGAGAGCGGTTGTGATCTCGATGCACCCACCGATGCTGCGGTAGACCGGACAGCGGCGGTGGTGGTGCTCGTGGGCGCGGGTAGCCGCGTCGCGTTTGTCCTCGGGGCAGTCCTTGAGCCGATAGCGGACACGAATCCGCTTGATGACGAGGACGCCATCCTCGACCTCGACGTCCCCCTCGACATCCGAAAGAAGGCGGCCCTCATCAGCGGCAATCCCGCGCGCCTCCAGCGCGCCACCCAGGGTGCCGGTCAGTCACCCGGCCGCGGCGGCGATGACGTAGTCGAGCGTGGTCGCGTGCGGTTCGAATGCGCCTGGGGTTGCGTGGTAGTGCTCAGCGACTTCGTCGTGCACGCCGAACTCGACCGGCGCCGACTCCGCCGGGAGAAAGGCGCGACGGAGTGAGCCCTTGACGCGCTCGATGCGCAGACGCGACAGGTAGACCGTCTCACTCATCCTTCGTCAATCTTGCCATCATCATCACTAGCATGGAGGCGTTGATTCCAAATTTGCCACCCGCAGCGTGGAGCGGCGTGGCGGGAAAGCGCGTCCTGATCACGGGTGGAACCAGCGGCATCGGGCTGGCCGCCTCAACCGAGCTGGTTCGGCGTGGCGCGCTGCTGACCCTGGTCGCGCGCACCGAGTCGCGCGCCGCTGAGGCGGTCCGGGCCATCGATCGCGGCAGCCCTAAACCGGTTGCGGTCGACGTGCTCTTCGCTGACCTGTCCTCGCAGGCCTCGGTCCGCCGGCTTGCCGAGCAGGCGTTGGCCAAGTACCCGCGCATTCAGGTGCTGATCAACAACGCGGGAGCAATCTATCGCCGCCGCCAGCTGAGTCCCGACGGGATCGAATTGACCTGGGCGGTCAACCACCTGGCTCCCTTTCTGTTGACCACCCTCCTGCTCGACCGGCTGAAAGCCAGCGCGCCGGCTCGCATCATCACGACGTCATCGGATGCGCACAAGGGAGCGCGGATTCCTTTTGATGACCTCGCCGGCGAGCGGTCCTGGAGCGGGATGGGCTTCGGACGGTATGGCGAAACCAAGCTCGCCAACATCCTGTTTACCGTTGAGCTCGCTGCGCGCTTGTCCGGGACGGGCGTGACCGCAAACAGCTTTCATCCTGGCTTTGTGGCCACCGGCTTCAATCGGAACAACGGTCCCGTGATGCGCGTCGGGATGGCGCTCTCGAGGCCATTTGCGCGGAGCCCGCAGAAGGGCGCCGAAACCCTGGTCTGGCTGGCCGACGCCGAGGCCGCCGGGCGAATCAATGGCGCCTACGTCTACGACATGCGAGCGATCACCCCGGCGCCCGCCGCTCAGGACCGCGAGGCGGCCCGCCGGCTCTGGGAACTCAGCGAGCAGCAGACGCGGGTCCGCGCCTAACGCCTGCCGGCTTTTCCGCCCTTCATCAGCTCGCGCCAGCTCTTCTCCTTGACCTCGACGCCGAATTTCTTCGCCGCGGCCTTGATCCGGCGCCACGCCGCATCCCGCTCGCTATCGCTGACACCCTCGACCTGGTCGAAGCGGGCAATCGCGTTGCGGACATGGCGAGCATCATTGAGCGGCTCCTTGCGCTCCTTGGGAAAGGCGAACGTCTGCGAAGCCATCCGGTTCTCCTGCTGCGTGCTCAAGCCCGGCGACTTCTTGCGCGCCGCAGACTTTTGTTTTTGCGTTGCCATGCCTGAACCTCCTTACGTCACTTTGTGTTCGGGCTCGCCGCGGTCGGCGTTTGCCAGCCCTTGATTCCAGTATGCCTTGGCGGAAATCTGCTCGCGACTCAAGCCGCGGGCCGTCAGCGCCGCCTTGAGTGACGACACCAGCGCGACCTCGCCGGCGAGGTAGGCATGCCCCTGGCCAGCCGGCAGTTCGGCCTCCATGACCATGGAAACGAGCTGGTCTGCACCGTAGCTCCACTGGATCGTTTTGCCGGCAATGGCTTGCCGCTCGGCGGCGTCATCGACGAGGAAGAAGCCCTGGGCAGGCATGTCCGCCGCAAGCGCCTCCATCATCGCGAACGCGGCAGGCATCGCGGTCGCGTCGCCGGCAAACAGGTGCCACTGGGCGCCTGCCGCCAGCGTGATCTTGCCGCGAGGACCGATGGCCTCGATGGGCATGCCGGGCTGCACCGTTTGCGCCCAGCGCATTCCCGGCCCGTCGCCGTGCATCACGACGTTGATCTGCAGCCGCTGCTTCTGCGGAAAAAAGCGGCGGATGCTGTAACGGCGTCGCACCGTGGTGCCGTCTCTCGAGGTAAACGCCAGGGCAACATCCTGGCCCGGCAACCAGATGGACGCGGCCAGGTCAGGCGACGTCAAGGTGATGGCGCGCATTCGTGGTGTCACCGCCCCCACCTCGACGACCGTGAGGGACCAGGTAAGCGGCTCAGCAAAGATCACAAGAGTTCCGACGGCCTCGGGTTATCGGGGTCGCGGTCGGAGAAGGGCGATCGCGCCGGCGATCGCTACCGCCCATACCGGTGCCATCGTGATGAAGAACGGCCGAATGGTGTCACTGGCGGAATGGGACCCGCGGTCGAAGGCCTGAAAGACG
>DATASI010000182.1:0-57017 GCA_036269255.1 Candidatus Dormiibacterota bacterium | reverse complement strand
GTGTCGACACTGACGCCCTGCCAGGTCATGTCGAGCTTCGTCCACTTCGTGACGCAGCTGATGTCAACCGTGTAGGTTTTGGACGGCAGCGCGAGAAACTCATCCCAGGTCCAGCGTTTCGGCTGGCCGACCAGCCCTTCGATGGTGAAGCTCCACTGCTCTGGCTTGATCCGCGGCGTCGCTCCTGCTGACAGCACCGGCCAGTCGTCGACCTGATACTGGCCCGGCGGAAGGCGGCCTGCCTCTTCCGGGTGACGGCGTTTGCCGAAAAAGCCACGCGAGACGAACTTTTCCCCCATACCTCGCCCAAAGCAGCGTAAACCAATTGGAGACGCGAGGCCTCTACTGTATGTGGCCATGGTCTCGGGGGCGGCCGTCGACGACCATACGGCGTTCGATGAGGCGGTCCGGTCGCACAGCCGGCGGCTGTTGGGTCTGGCGCGGTCGATCCTCGGTGACCAACAGGAAGCGGAAGACGCGGTGCAGGACACGATGATGCTTGCCTGGCGATCGTGGACGTCGCTCCGGGATCCCGATCGCCGCGGGGCCTGGCTTAAGCAAATCTGCGTTCGCCGCTGCCTTCGCGCCAAACGCCGGCGGTTCGGCCTGCTGCCCGTGACCGAGCAGGATCGCGACCCCCGCGACCTGGCCACTGCCGACCCCGATCTGGATCGTGCCTTTCGGCGATTGTCCCGGCATCAGCGGGCGGTGATCCGGCTGCACTATCGAGACGGCTACTCCCTTGACGAGTGCGCCCGCTTGATGGGTTGCCGGCCTGGCACCGCCCGCTCTCACCTCGCTCGCGCCTTGACATCCCTGCGACAGGAGCTAACCCATGATTGACAAAGACCCGCTCGAAGCTCGCTTATCTCGGTACCTCGAAGAGCATGACCGCAACCAGCAGATCGCTGCTCTCGAAAACCGGATCCTGCGCGCGGTTCAGGAGGAGCCCGCGCACGCTCCGGCGCTGACGCTACCCGGGCAGCTGCTCGCCGCCGCCGCGGTGGCCGTCGTCGGCATCGGGCTCGCCGGGAGCGTCGCGTACCTCCGCGCCCATCCGCAACCCGCGCAGGGACCCGGGCCGGTGCAGCGCACGACCGCACTTTCGATTGGAACCCAGGGGGGCGGGAACTGGATCGTCGTGCGTGGCATCGATTCCGGCAGCCCGACGCGCCTTTCACAGCCGACGCAGAACGCCCTGTATCAAACCTCAGACGGGGGTCTCAGCTGGCAGGATCGGCTGCACTTCGACGGCATCTACGAAGGCATGAGCTGGAGCGACAACGGGCGGATCGGCGTCATCTGGGCCTTCCAGGACACGATGCCCTGCGGGCCAACCGCGAAGAGCTGCACCATTGCCCCGAGCCGGATCTACAGCTTCTCCTCGACGAGCGATGGCGGCGCGCACTGGGCGCAGCATCCCGATCAGGTGTTCGGGATGTTCGCCGACGTCTACTTCAACGGTGCCGATGGCTGGGTGTTGACCCAACTGGATCGAGTCGGACAACCCGTGAACGCCGCAACCCTATTCCGGACCAATGACGCCGGCGCGACCTGGACGAAAGTCGCTGACCTCCCTCAGCTCACCGGCATGGCGCTCTCAGGCGGGATCTGGGGTCATACCTCGGGGGTTGGTGAGACCAACTTCGAATTCGCCGACGCCAATCGTGGCTGGCTGGCCACCGGTCTCGAGGGAACCGGCGGTTCCGGCGGGCTGTTGGAGACGACCGACGGCGGAAGGACCTGGCACGACGTCACGGTTCAGGTCCCGGCGGCAATGACCGGCGAGAAAGCCGTCCTGGGGTACCCGATCCTGCTGGGCAACGGTCAGGCTTTGCTCCCGGTCTTCTTCGGACTGCGGACGGACATCAACACCTTCTCGATTGACCACCACTACCTTTATTCGAGTTCGAACTCCGGTTCCAGCTGGAGCGATCCGCAACCGCTGCGAGCGAACGGACTGGAGCCAACCGGAAATGAGTGGCAAAACTTCTACCTCGACCCAAAGCACTGGTGGTTCACGACGACCAACCAGCGGTCGGCCGGCGAACCGGTCGCGCAGGCCGCTCCCGGCGTGGCCAGGACCACCGATGGTGGCAAGAACTGGCAGGTCTTTTACGACAAGAGCGCGCCGACCATTCTTCAACTGAGCTTTACCGACGCACAGCACGGCTGGGCCGAGGCGATCACCGGGCCCGACAACACCAACATCCTGTTGCGAACGACCGACGGCGGCGCGCACTGGCACCTGGTCCAACTTCCCTGAGCGATGGGTGGGGAATTCCCCACCCCACCCCATCGCCGCTATTCCGTTTGCAGCACCTCTGTCACGCCCGACCGCCCGGCCCATTGCGCCGGAATCATCGCGCCCACCATGGCAATGAGCACCGCGGCGGCCGCCAACCCGATCAAGGCAATGGGATCGTAGACGTTGAAGTACTGGTTCGGGACATTCGTGGCCGACGCGATCTGACCCATGACGGTCAGGATGTAGCGATGCAGCAGCATCCCGGCCGGGATGCCGACGACTGCCGCGATCACCCCCAGCACCGCTACCGAGGTCAGCACCATCACCACCACCTGTGCGGGCGTCATTCCCACCGCTTTCACAATGGCGATTTCGCGAGCCTTCTCTCGGGTATTCAAAATCACGGTGTTGAAGACACCGGCGAGCGCGATCAGCGTGAGGATCAACGCCAGCCCTGCGAGCGTGCCAGTGATCAGGAGGAAGGCCGTGTCCGTCCCGTTTTCACGGTTCGTCCGCGCATCCAGTCCATGGGTCGGATCGGCCAAAGCCGCGGCGTAGCGATCGATGTCCGTGCCGGGTTTTACGGCGATCTCATAAAGGTCTGGCTGACGATTGCCCGGCAACGTGGCGAGGCTCGTCCGGAGCAGCATGCCATCGCCCTGGGTATCGAAGATTTCACCGACCAGGACTAGTCGAATGTTCTGCCCATTCAGGCTGACGCTGAGATGATCACCGATGTGGTGGCCCGTGGTCGTGAAGAAGGCGGTCGGGGCGACCGCCTCGCCGACGCCGTTGAACCAGCGGCCGCTGATGATGGCGTAGCCGAGCCATGAGGAGTCTCCTCGGTAGGCCGTGATGGGCACCGGATGCGCGACTCCGGCGATCGTGACATCGTCCTGCCGCTCGGCCGTGAAGCGCGTGGTTCCAGGTTGCGCCGCAATCAGGGTCGACACCTGTTGGTCACTCAACTCGCTGGTTGTCGTTGGTCCTGGTGATGCAGGCTGGGCCGTGGCCGTTGTCGCTCCTTTGGCGGGCCAGCCCTGGTGATAGAGCGTGACCTGGACCTGTTGATCGCGTGTGATACCCGCCTTGACGTCCGAAAGCGATCGGGTCAACCCGAGACTGAAGCTGATGGTGGCGACCCCGATCACAATCGCCAACATGGTCATTGCCGATCGCACTGGCCTGGCGAAGGCCTCGGCGGCGCCAAGTGTCAGTGGCCGAGGCAGATGGATCGCCGCGGCCAGTCTCGCAACACGATAACCACGCCCGGACGTGGGCGCGCTCCCGCTTGCGATCGCCGATGCCGCCGACATCCGCCCCCCACGCAAAGATGCCAGCACCGCCGTCGCCACGACGACCCCGAGAATCGCTGCGACGGCCAGGGCATCCGGAATTGGCGCGACGCCGAAGGTCTGCGGCAGGTTGAAGGCGTGCGCGGTATCGGCGAGAAACGGTTGGCTGGCGAGAATCGCGACCGGCACACCGACGAAACAGCCAACCAGCGCCGGGATCAGCATCTGGCCGGCAAAAACGGCAACAACTTGCGCTGGGGTGAAGCCAACTGACTTCATCACCCCGATATCGCGCGTCCCCGCGATGACGGCTCCGCTCACGAGGTTGCCGATGATGAGTGTCGATGCGAGCATGGCGAAGCCGCTGAAGGCGAGCAGGAACGGAATCATCACGGCGGTCGTCCGATCCGCGTTGAGTTTGAGGTCCAGGTAGTTGCTGCTGTCCATGACGGCGCCCTGCGGAAGCGAAGCCGTGATGGCGTTCGCCACGGTCGTGACCTCGTTTACCGTGGCGGCGTGCGTGAGCCGATAAGCCATCTGGTACATCAGCGGCAGTTTGTCTGTGGCGGCCGTCGGAATGCCTGCGGGGAGGATCCAGGCAGCCAGGTCATCACCGACGCCAGCGGCGATCCCGACCACGGTCATGGGGGGCAACGGGTTGTCACTGCTTGCCGCAACCGTGTCCCCGATGTTGAGCCCGGAATCATCAGCCAGCTGCCGCGAAATCACGACCTCGTTGGTCTTCTGCGACCAACGGCCGGCAATCATCGTCAGACGGTCGACGGAGCCGCCCGGGCCGTCGCGACCGGCGAGCGGATGAAGCTCGATCCGGCCTCCGCCCATGTCGACGGCCCAGGGAAAAACCGCCCACGGCCCGGCGTACGCGCTGACGCCCGCCGTCGAGCCGGTGGCGCGAACCTTGGCTTGGGTGACGGCCGATCCCGCAAAGCTCATCGTCAGATGAGCGCCCTGCGCCTGCGCGAAGGCGTGGTCGAACGGCGCGTCGGACTCGACCAGGAGCGTCAGCGCCAGGATGCCGGCGAGGCTTGAGAGAAAGAGCACGAAGGCAATGACGGCGGTCTGTACCTTGCGGCGCCGGAGGTCGGCAAGGCTCTTGCGAATGACGGCGCTCATTTGGCCTGCACCACGCCGAGCGTGGAGTCGCCGCGGTCGACCGCGATGGCCCCATCGACCAGCTGAAGAACCCGCGTGGCATTGGCACGCGCCAGGCGCTCGTCGTGGGTGACGAGCACAATGGTCTGCCCGCTGCGATTGAGATCGGCAAAAATCGCCATGACCTCGTCGCCGTTGTGCGTGTCGAGAGCGCCCGTCGGTTCGTCGGCGAGCAGCAGGGGCGGATTGTTGATGAGGGCCCGCGCGATTGCGACCCGCTGGCGCTCTCCCCCGCTCAGTCTGGCCGGGTAGCTGTTTCTAAGCGCCGCCACGCCCAGCCGTTCGAGCAGTTCTTCCGCACGCCGGCGGGCCTGGTTGCCGTGGGCTCCAGCAAGCTGAGCCGGAATCAGGACGTTGTCCAGCGCGGTCAGATTGTTGAGCAGGTTGAAGAACTGGAAGACGATACCGACGCGTTGGCGCCGAAAGCGCGCCAGTCCGCCCTCGCTCAGCCGGCCGAGGTTGGCGCCGTCCACGGTCACGGTTCCGCGGGTGGGCCGGTCGAGTCCGCCGATCAGGTTGAGCAAGGTCGATTTGCCGCTCCCTGAAGGCCCCATGATCGCCGCCGCTTCGCCGGGCCTGAGCGCGATCGAGATGTCATCGAGCGCCGCGAACTGTCGGCCGTCGTTGTAGACCTTGCTGACGTCGGTGAGTTGGACGATGGCGTCCATCGGCACGCTCCTTGTGGCCGGCGTGGCCCTTGATGGCCGCAGCATGCGGGCACGCGTGGTTCGCCGTCGTCGGCCCCACGCGTGAATTGATCTCGATCAGCGGGGTGATCAGGGAGCGACTCACCCAGGCGGGCGAGCGGGGCTCATCCCGGAGAATGATGCGAGTTCAGGCGCTGATCGGTAGAGTCCTAAGCGTGCGGCAGATCACCATGATCGCGCGCCGCCTCGATATTCACTGGATTGACGTTGTCCTGGCCGTGGGCCTGTCGATTTGGGCGGTGGTCGAAAGCACCACGCAGGACTCCCAGCCTACTTCGCCTGCCGTCCTGCTCAACACGATCCCGTTGCTGGTACGGAGACGCTATCCCGTCGCCGTCCTGGCCCTCGATGTAGCGGGCTACGGTCTAGCCGGCAATGCCACCGTCCTGGCCGCGCTAATCGGTGGCCTCGTCGCCTGCGTGTCGGTCGGGCTGCACTCGCGGCATCAAAACCTGGCGCTTGCAGCCGTCGCCGTCGCATCGCTCTTTATCGCGATTGAGTTTGGCCACGGCCCGACGTCGACATTGCCGGTCCCCGGCGCCGTGCTGCCCTTTCTGCTATTAGGTGCCGCGTACCTGGCCGGACGCGAGATTGGAGCACGCCAGAAGCAGCTCAACGAGGAGCGGAGGCTGAGCGCCCGGCTGAACTCGGAGCGCGAGGCGGCGATCAAAGCCGCAGCCGAGGCCGAGCGCCAGCACATCGCGCGCGAGTTGCACGATGTCGTCGCCCACAGCGTCAGCGTGATGGTGGTGCAGGCCGGCGCCGCCCGCAAGGTACTGGCCGAGAAGCCGGATGCGGCGCGCGAGTCACTCGAGAACGTGGAGACGGTTGGTCACGAGGCGATGGACGAGCTTCGCCGGTTGCTTGGCGTGCTTGGTGCGAACGGCAGCGAGCCACCGTTGGTCCCGCAGCCCAGCATGGGTGACCTCACGTCACTGGTCGAGCGGGTCAAAGATGCGGGACTGCCGGTCAGCCTCGAGGTGCAAGGGGAGGCGAGGCCACTGGCGCCGGGCGTCGATGTCGCCGCGTATCGGATCGTCCAGGAGGCGCTCACCAACGCCTTGAAGTACGCGGGGGGTGCGCAGACCAATGTCCTCGTTCGGTATTTGCCCGATGCGCTCGACATCGAGATTGCCGATCAAGGGATGGTCGCCTCCCCGGCCGACGGCATCGGGCGCGGCCTGGTCGGGATGCGCGAGCGCGTGGCGCTCTTCGGCGGCACAATCGACGCGGGGAAGCGCCCGACCCAGGGGTATGCGGTGCGCGCCCATTTGCCGCTGAGCTTGCCCGAGTGAGCACCAGGGTCCTGATCGCCGACGACCAGTCATTGGTTCGTGCCGGGTTTCGCCTGATCCTCGAATCGCAACCCGATTTCGAGGTCGTCGCCGAGGCACAGGATGGCGAGGAGGCGGTCGCAATGACCCGCCGCCACCGGCCCGACGTCATCTTGATGGACATCCGCATGCCCAGGCTCGACGGCCTGGAGGCGACGCGCCGAATCCTGGGAAACGGCTCGAGTGCATGCCGGATCGTGATGCTGACGACCTTCGACCTGGATGAGTACGTCTATGCCGCGCTGCGCGCCGGCGCCTGCGGCTTTTTACTGAAGGATGTGACGCCCGAGCAGTTGATCGCCTCGGTTCGGTTGGTCAACGCCGGAGACGCCCTGCTGGCGCCGTCGATCACTCGACGGTTGATCGAGCGCTACGCGACGCGAGACTCACCAAGCGGGCTCAGCCGCGACCTGTCCGAGCTCACGCCTCGCGAGCTTGACGTCCTCCGGCTAATGGCGCGCGGGCTTGGAAACACCGAGATCGCCGAGCGCCTCAGCGTCAGCGAGGCGACCGTCAAAACCCACGTTGCGCACGTCCTGGAGAAGCTCCAGGTCGATAACCGTGCACAGGCCGTGGTCGCGGCCTATGAATCCAGGCTCGTGGCACCAGGCGAGCCGGAAGCCTAACGCGGGCGGTTCGTCGCTGGCTCCTGCTGGAGGTCGAAGCTCGACTCCACCTGGACACCGCCGCGGAGCGTGTTCAAGACGACACAGTATTTTTCCGCGCTGCGAAGCAGCCGGGCCGCCCGGTCGCCGTTCACGTCGCCGGCAACCTTGACCGCCGTCGCGCATCGAACCGCGGTAAGCCCGATCGGGTAATCGCCCATGGCCAGGGTGCCCCGAGCATCCCAGTCGCCTTCGACCCTGATGTCCAGGGACTCAAGCTGGATCCCCATGTTGGCCGCCACCATTCGGATTGTCGTTTCCTGGCAAGCCGCCAGGGCGCCGAGCAAGAGGTCGCCGGAACAGGGAACGTCGCCGGCGCCGCCCACGGCGGGATGAGCGCCGGAGGGCCAGGCATGCGCGGGTGCGGCGTCCGGCACGACCAGGCAGTGCAACGGGTCCTTGAGATCGCTGTTGCCGCTATGCACCTTCAAAATAATGTGCGCGGCATCACGATTCGCCTTGTAGCGTTCCCGAATCGGTGCCTGCCGTTCCCGAATATTGACGGCCATAAAACCTCCTTTCCTCGGCGAGTACTCTAGCGGCAGGCGGATCACCGAAGGGAGGGGACCTCGATGGCGGGCGACCTGACCGTGCTGGACGGGAATACTTTCTTTGTCTCGGACCCCGCCGGCGACGTCGAGCCCAGCCCGATGCCAAACGGCTTTTTCCACGCCGACATGCGCCATCTTTCGAGATGGCGCCTGCTGGTCAACGGCCACCCGACCCACGTCCTGACCAGCCGCACAGTCGATTACTATTCGGCGGCGATATTCGCCACGCTCGGGAGTGTCAGCGTCGGCGAGAACCCGCCGATTTCAATCCGGCGCGACCGCTTTGTCGCGCGCGGCGTCCACGAAGACCTTACGGTTCAAAACCACAGCGACCAGCCACAGCATCTGACGATCGATATCGAGTACGGCAGTGACTTCGCCGACCTGTTTGAAGTCAAGGACCACACGCCCAAACGAGGGGAACTCGAAACGGAAGTTGCCGAACGCGGGGCAACGCTGATGTACTCACGCGGCGACTTCCGCCGCTCGACAATCATCCAATTCAGTCACATGTTCTCGGTCACGCCCGATCGCGCCCACGTCGAGCTGCAGCTGGAACCCCGTGGCCGCTGGCAGACCTGTATCGACGTGATGCCGGTGCGAGACGGAGAGGTCAATCACCTCGAACACGGCGATCGAACATTCGGTAATCCCAAACCAGACATGCCAACCAGCTTTGAACAGTGGATGGCGCAGGCACCGACGCTCACCACCGACAACGACGTCCTGGCACATACCTACCGATGCAGCCTGATCGACCTCGCGGCTCTTCGGTTCCGGCCGCTGAAGACGCTCTCCTTTTCGCTGCCGGCGGCCGGTCTGCCCTGGTTCATGGCCCTCTTCGGCCGAGACAGCCTGATCACGGCCTACCAGGCTCTGCCGTTCCAGCCACACCTGGCGCGCACGACGCTCGAGGCTTTGACGGCGTGGCAGGCGCAAGAGCGCGATGACTTTCGCGACGCGGAGCCGGGAAAGATCCTCCACGAGCTGCGACTGGGCGAGCTGACCGCCCTCGGCGAGCGTCCCCATGGCCCCTACTACGGCACGCACGACGCAACGCCACTGTTCCTGATCCTGCTCGATGAGTACCAGCGCTGGGCCGGCGATTCAGACTTCGTGCGAAGCCTGAAGCCCGCCGCCATGAAAGCCCTGGCCTGGATCGAGGGCGACGGCGACCGCGATCACGACGGTTACCTCGAATACGAGACCCGATCGCCCAAGGGGCTGGCCAATCAGTGCTGGAAGGACTCGTGGAACTCGATCCTCTTCCACGACGGCAGGGTGGCGATAGGACCGGTCGCCACCTGCGAGATCCAGGGCTATGCATACGACGCCCGAGTGCGGATGGCGCGACTGGCTCGTGAAGTATGGGCCGACCAGGACCTGGCACAGCGGCTGGAACGCGATGCGGCCGCGCTGCGCGAGCGGTTCAATCGCGATTTCTGGATCGATACGCGCGGGTATTATGCGCTCGCACTCGACGGCGACAAGCGCCAGGTCGACGCCATGACATCCAACGTTGGACACCTGCTCTGGTCTGGCATCGTTCCCGAGGACCGAGCCGCCCTGCTGACCCACCGCCTGATGTCATCCGAGATGTTCACCGGCTGGGGTATTCGCACCATGTCTGCCGATGATGCCGGATACAACCCGATCGAATACCACAACGGCACCGTCTGGCCGCACGACACAGCGTTCATCGCCGAGGGCATGCGCAGGTATGGACAGCGCGATCACGCCTCGCACCTCGCGTTGATGCTGGTCCAGGCCGCTGAGGCCTTCGACTACCGACTGCCAGAGGTGTTCGCCGGTTTTTCGCGGGAGGAGACCGGCGCACCGGTCGAGTACCCGACGGCGTCTCGGCCCCAGGCCTGGGCGGCGGGCGCGCCCCTGATGGCCTTGCGCACCGTGATGGGTCTCGACATCGTCGATGGGAGGCTGCGCGTCGATCCACACCTGACGCAAGCTTGGGGCGCCGTGCGACTGGACAAAATTCCGATTGGAGAGCAAGTCGCAACCGATCGCGGCCTAGAATCGGCGCAGTCCGTATCCGCAGGAGGGGACCATGGCTGAACGGCGCCGCTGGATCCTGATTGCCGCCGTGCTCGGGTCCGGCATCGTGTTCCTCGATTCGACGGTCGTCAATGTCGCCCTGCCACGGATCGGGCGCGATCTTCCACGGCTGTTCATGGGCACGCTCGAGGGCCAGTCCTACGTCTACAACGCCTACCTCCTCACCCTCTCCGCGCTGCTGATCCTGGCCGGCGCCCTGACCGATTACTACGGCCGGAAGCGAACCTTCATGCTCGGCCTGGCCGGTTTTGGCCTGACGTCCGTTCTTTGCGGGCTGGCGCCAAACATGGAGCTCCTGGTGCTGTTTCGCATCCTCCAGGGCGCGGCCGGAGCATTCTTGGTGCCCGGGTCGCTGGCCTTGATCACCTCCAACTTCGAGGGCGAAGCACAGGGCCGAGCCTTCGGCGTCTGGGCCGGAGCGTCCGGGGCAACCACGATTCTGGGGCCCCTGGTCGGCGGCCTGCTGGTCGATTCGATTTCCTGGCGCGCGGCTTTTCTCATCAATATCCCGCTGATTGCGATTGCGCTCTGGGCGACCTCGGCGCATGTCCCGGAGAGCCGAGACGAAGAGGCGAGCCCGCATTTCGACTGGTTGGGCGCCGCGATCGTCGCGCTGGCAGTGGGCGGCCTGTCGTTCGGCGCGATCTTCGGGGCACAACGAAACTGGCAGGACCCGCTCGGGTTCATCGGGCTCGCCGTCGGCGCGATCTTCACCGCGATTCTGCCGATCTGGATGCTGCGGGCACCGCATCCGCTGATCCCTCCCCGGCTGTTCAAATCGCGAAATTTCACGGTCACCAACATCTCCACCTTCCTGATCTATGGCGCACTCTATGTGACCTTCTACTACCTCGGGCTCTTCGTCCAGGGGACGCTCGGCTACACGGCGGCGGCCGCCGGATTGATGGGCCTTCCCGGAAGTCTCTTCCTGATTTTCGGTTCGTCACGCTTCGGCGGACTCGCCAGCCGCATCGGTCCACGCTGGTTCATGGCTGTAGGCCCGCTGATCATGGCGCTTGGCGTGCTCTGGTACACCCGAACGCCCGCGACCAGCGCCGCCTGGCATCTGCAGCTGAGCAACCCTTCGACGTTCGTGCCTCCGCTCTCCTATCTGACCGACTTCCTGCCCGGATTGCTGCTGTTCGGGATCGGAATCATGATCACGGTCGCCCCGCTGACGACGGCCCTCATGACGTCGGTGCCGGCGCATAACTCCGGCTTGGCCTCGGCCATCAACAATGCGATCTCGCGCGTCGGGCCCCAGCTCGCCGGAGCGCTGATCTTCATCCTCATCACCAACAGCTTCTACGCGGCGATCGCGGCTCACGCCGGGCTGGTTGGCATCGATGTCAATTCACCCAGCTTCAGGCAGCGCGTCAGCCCGCTGAACCCGTCTGGGATTCCGTCGTTGGCCGCGCTGGTGAGGACCGCCTCAACCGACGCCTTCCACCTGGCGGTCATGGTCGGTGCCGCGCTATTGCTCGCCGGAGCGCTGGTCAATGCCGTTGGGATCCGAAACCCACGACGATCGATTGCGGGTGAAAGCGCTCAGTCCGGCGCACCAACTCAGGCCGCGAGAGACACAGCCTGATGGCGGTCCATAGCGACGTCGTCGAGACCATCGCCGGCTTCGCGCTGTTTGCCGATCTCAGCGGGCCGGAGCTCGAGGCCATCGCCCATACCTTCGACGAAGCCTGGTTCGGTCAGGGCGAGCGCATCCTCCGGCAGGGGGTCACGGGATCCGGTTTTTACGTGATCGTCGAAGGGGCCGCCGTCATCCGGGTGGACGGCGTGGACCGGGCGCCGCTCAAGGCCGGCGACTTCTTCGGTGAAATCTCGTGCCTGGTCGGCGATCAGCCGGTGGCCGATATCGTGGCAACCCAGCCGCTTCGCTGCCTTATCCTTCCCTGCGCCCAGCTCGAGGCATTCCTTTTGAAGCACCCACGCATCATGTACCGCCTGCTGCAGCGCGAGGCTCGAAAGCTGAAGCACACCACGAAATGGGTGAGCTGACGCGAGTCCGGTGACTGGGCAGGCCGGCAAGCCCTTTCCGCCGGGCCGTTATCCGCTGATTGTCGTTGGGAGCGGACCCGGGGGCCTCCAGCTCAGCTACTCGTTGACCCGGCTGGGGATCGAGCACGCCCTCCTTTCGCAAGACGAGGCGCCAGGCGGAATGTTCCGCCGCTGGCCCATCTTCCAGCGAATGCTGAGCTGGACCAAGCCGTTCAGTGGTCTCGACCACAACGCGCGGGCGTATGAGCGTTACGACTGGAACAGCCTGATTGGCGAGGAAGCGGATCACCGGGCGGTGATGCCGGCGCTGATGGACGGCACCTCATACTTCCCCTCGCGACCCGAAATGCAGCGCGGTCTCGAAACCTTCGCCGAGCGGACGGGGACGGAGGTTCGATTCGAGTGCGAGTGGCAATCGACGGGCAAAGACAAGGATGACTTCGTTGTCGGCACATCGGACGGGGAATACCGTGCTCCCGCGCTGGTCTTCGCCGTGGGCGTGGCGCAGCCGTACCGGCCCGCGATCCAGGGTCTGGAGGGGCTGCCCCATTACGGGGATTTCCGTCCGGTGGAGACCTATCGGGACCGGCGCGTCTTCATCATCGGCAAGCAGAACTCGGGCTTCGAGATCGCGACCGGGCTGCTGCCCTGGGCGCGACAGCTGATCCTGGCCTCGCCGAGCCCGACCAAGCTGTCGGTCAACACCCATACCCTGGTCGGCGTGCGCGCCCGCTACGTGCAGCCCTATGAAGATGCGGCCCTCGCCGGCGGGGTGATCATCCTCGACACGACGATCGAAGGCGTGGACCGGTCCGGGAATGGTTTTGCCGTCCGGACCCGGAATCCCGACGGGTCGGCGCTTACGGTCGAGGTCGACGACGTCATTGCCGCCACCGGTTTTACCTGTCCGCTGGGCGACCTTCCCAAGCTTGGGGTGGCGACCTTTGGCCAGAGCCGGCTTCCGGCGCAAACCGCCTTCTGGGAAAGTGCAACGGTTCCCGGCATCTTCTTTGCCGGCACCATTACCCAGGGGTCGGCCGGACTGAAGAAGCACGGGATTCCCAGCAATTCCGGCGCGGTACAGGGTCATCGCTACAACGCGCGCGTCCTGGCACGCCATCTTGCCAAGACGCGATTCGGCAAACAGCTGCAAGCGTCGGCGATCGCACCCGATCGGTTGGTCTCCCACCTGCTCAACGAGCTCAGCGAGGGTCCTGAGCTCTGGCACCAGCGCTCCTACCTCGCGCGCGTGGTCAACCTCGACCGAGACCGCGGCATCACCGATGCAGGAATCTGGCCGCTCGCCCACTTTCTCGATGCCGGAGGTCCCAACGCGATCGCGGTGACCCTGGAATCGAATGGGCAGGGCAATCCCTATCCCGCGGTCTACGTCCGCAAAGACGGCGCCATGCTGGAACATCTCATGGCCCCACATCCGCTCCTTGATTTCCGTGGGGGAGAGTATCCACGCCAGATGGAGGACATCCTGGCGCCGGTCCTGACGGCGGCGGCGATGCCAGCATGAGCGAGCTGCCAACCGGCACCATCACCTTCTTCTTCAGCGACATCGCGGGCTCGACCAGGCTCATCCAGCAACTCGGCTCCGAGTACCCCGACGCCTTGCTCGCGCATCATGCGATCCAGCGCCAGGCGCTGGCGGCCAACGGCGGCCATGAGCTGCGCACGGAGGGCGACTCGTTCTTCGTCGTCTTCGACAGCGCGGTCAGGGCTTGCGCCGGGGCCGCCGCCGTGCAGAAGCTGCTCGCCGAGCATGATTGGCCGGCGGGATCAAAGGTCCTGGTCCGCGTCGGGCTGCATACCGGCGAGGCGACGCTGGTTGGCAACGAGTATCTGGGGATCGACGTTCATCGAGCCGCCAGGGTGGCGGGCGCGGCGAACGGCGGCCAGGTCCTCCTGTCGGAAACGACCCGAACGCTGGTCGGGAGTGCGTTACCGGCAGGCCTGTCGATCAAGGACCTCGGCGTGCACCGGCTCAAGGACCTGGCCCGGCCCGAACGTCTCTTCCAGCT
The DNA here is from genome assembly GCA_036269255.1 of Candidatus Dormiibacterota bacterium. GTDB lineage: Bacteria > Chloroflexota > Dormibacteria > CF-121 > CF-121 > CF-13. The sequence goes on along the minus strand of DATASI010000182.1, from coordinate 42,928 downwards.
CACCATCGAGGGCTTGCCCAGCGAGTTTCCGGCGCTGCGAACACTGGAGGCGACCCCCAACAATTTGCCGACGCAGATGACCAGCTTCATCGGGCGCGACGACCAGGTCCGCGAGGCGAAGGCGCTGCTGGGTCGCAGCCGGCTGTTGACGCTGACGGGCCCCGGCGGGACGGGAAAGACGCGCTTGAGCCTGCAGCTCGCGACCGACGTGCTTGACCAGTTCCCCGACGGCGTCTTCTTCGTCCCACTGGCAGCCGTCACAGATCCTGAGCTGGTGCCCTCCGCGATCGCGCAGGCGCTCGCGGTACAGTCGACCGGCACTCGGCGGCCGATCGACGTCCTGCTCGATTACCTGCACGACAAGCGGACCCTGCTGGTGCTGGACAACTTCGAGCAGCTGCTTGCCGCCGCGCCGGTCACGACCACGTTGTTGGAGGCCAGTCCCGATTTGCGACTCGTCGTCAGCAGCCGGGCCGTGCTTCGTGTTTACGGCGAGCAGGAGTTTCCCGTTCCCCCGCTCGGCCTGCCAGACACCGGGACCCAACCGACAGCGGCAGCGCTATCCCAATTCGAGGCTGTCCGGCTGTTCATCGAGCGCGCCGTTGCCGCCAAGCCAGATTTCCAGGCAACCAACGCGAACGCGCCCGCGATCGCGGGGATCTGCGAGCGGGTCGATGGCCTGCCGCTTGCGATCGAGCTTGCTGCCGCGCGGGTCAGGCTCTTTTCGCCGCAGGCGTTGCTGGGCCGGCTGGAAAAAACGTTGACCGCGCTCGGCACCGGCGCTCGCGATCTTCCAACCCGGCAACAAACGCTGCGTGGAGCGATTCAATGGAGTCACGACCTGTTGGACGACGCCGGCCGCCGCGTGTTTGAACGATTTTCCGTCTTCGGCCGCGGGGCCAGTCTGCTGCAGGCTGAGCAGGTCTGCGGCCCGACGATGGAAATCGGCGGCGAGGTGCTCGACCGCCTTGATCAGCTGGCTGATCAAAGCTTGCTCCGGCGCGTCCCCGAGTTCGACGAGCCGCGTTTCCTGATGCTGCAAACGATCCGAGAGTTCGCAGCCGACCGGCTCGAGGTCGGAGGCGAAGCTGCGAGCATCAAGGACCGCCACGTCAAGGCCTATCTTGCGCTCGCGCGGGAGGCCCAGCCCCACCTCTTTGGCAGCGAGCGCAAAGCCTGGCTGGATCGGCTGGCGATTGAGCAAGACAACTTTCGCGCCGCTCTCGACTGGACGATCACGTCGGGTGACTCGAGAAACGCCATGCAGCTCGCCGCCTGCCTGTGGCGCTTCTGGCAGATGCGCGGGCACATCGATGAGGGCCGTGCCCGGCTGACCATCGTGCTCGGCGTTCGCGGCGGCGACGCCTTCTCGATGGAACGCCTGGAGGCACTTGAAGCCGCCGGCAGCCTGGCCTACTGGCAGGCCGACATGGAAACCGCCCAGACACTGTACGACCAGTGTCTGGAGCTGACCCGGCGGATGGACAATCCGGCGGCGCTCGCCCACGCCCTCTACAATGCCGCCTTCCCATCCACCATCACCGTGACCGACGTCGAACGCTCGCGCCGGTTGCTCGAAGAAGCGCTGCCCATTTACCGGAGCCTCAACGACCAGGGCGGCGTCGCTCGAACCCTGTGGACGACTGCGAACACCTATCACTTCCAGCACCGCGACCTGGAGGCGCGGACGTTGATGAAGGAATCGGAGGCGTTGTTTCGAAAGCTGGATGACCGATTCGGCCTCGCCTGGTGCCTGCACAGCACCGGACAGGTGCTGCTGAAGCTCGGTGATGTCGATGGCGCGCGGCGCAGCTTCATGGAGGCGGTCACGCTGTTCCAGGAGGCCAACGACCTGTCCGGCATCGTGTTGCAACTGGACAACCTGGCCGAGGTGATTCGGCGCGACGGCGACCCGTACAGGGGAGCACGGCTGGCCAGCGCCGGCAAGACCCTCCAGGCAGCGACCGGGGCCAGCCTCGGCGCACTCCTGAGCAAACAAGAAGGACGGACGGGCCGTGAGGGACTGTCCGAGGCGGAGGCCGCGCGCGCCTTGGCCGAAGGGCAAAGGCTGACCATCGAGGAGGCCCTGCAGGAAGCGCTGGCCGCCGCGAACAAGCCACCGGCGCCGGCGGCAAATTGAGATGACCGAACAGGTCGACGCCATCGTGCTCGGCATGGGCGTGGGCGGCGAAGAGGTCGCCGAATGCCTGGCAAGCAACGGGCTCAAGGTGGTCGGCATCGAGCACCACCTGGTCGGCGGCGAGTGTCCCTATTACGGGTGCGTGCCGACCAAGATGATGTACCGCGCCGCCGAGACGCTCGCCGAGGGGCGGCGGATCCCGGAATTGGCCGGGTCGTCGACAGTCTCACCGGACTGGAGCCCGGTGGCGCGACGGATACGCGAGGTCGCCACCGACAACTGGGACGATCGCGCCGCGGTGGAACGCTTCGAAAAGAAAGGCGGGCGCCTCATCCGCGGCTTCGGCCGCCTGGCCGGAGTCGGCAAGGTCGCGGTTGACGGCACGACCTTCGAGGCAAGACGAGCGGTGGTGATCGCCACCGGAACCGCGCCGGCGATCCCACCGATTGCGGGCCTCGCGGATGTTCCGTACTGGACGAACCGCGAAGCCGTCAAGGTCGAAGAGCTACCCGGCTCGCTGGTGGTGCTCGGAGGTGGCGCGATTGGATTGGAGCTGTCGCAGGCGTTCGCCCGGTTTGGTGTCAAGGTCAGCATCATCGAGGGCATGAGCCACGTCCTGGCGATGGAGGAGCCGGAAGCCGGTGCCGTTCTTGGCGATGTGCTCCGGCGGGACGGCATCCAGCTCTATCTCGGAGTGCACGCGCGCTCAGTCCACGCTGACGGTGGCGCGGTCGTCGTCGAGCTGGACAGCGGCGAAGACGTTCGAGGCGAGAAGTTGCTGGTGGCAACCGGACGGAGCACGAATCTCAAAGACATCGGCCTGGAGACGATCGGACTCGATCCGTCGGCGCGTTTTCTGGAGGCGGATCCCTACCTGCGCGTTGCCGAGCGCACCTGGGCGGTGGGCGATGTGACTCCCAACGGTGGCTTCACGCATATGGCGATCTATCACGCCGACATCGTGGTCAACGAAGTCCTGGAGACGCGCGGACCGGCCGCCGACTACCGCGCCAAGCCGCGCGTGACCTTCACCGATCCCGAGGTGGGGGCCGCCGGGCTCACCGAGGAGCAAGCCAGGAAGAAAGGCATCAAGGTGCGGACCGGGATCCAGAAGACATCGGTCACGTCGCGGGGATGGATCCACGGCCCCGGCAACGACGGCTTCATCAAGGTTGTCGAGGATGCCGACCGGGGCGTGCTGGTCGGAGCGACGGCGATGGGGCCGCGTGGCGGCGACGTCCTCGGCGTCTTCGAGCTGGCGATCAAGAACCAGGTTCCGACCGACGAACTCCGGCACATGATCTATGCCTATCCGACCTTCTATCGCGGCGTTGGCGAAGCGGTACGCAACCTCGGCCCTGACAGGCACGCGCCCCTGCGCTGACGCGGCTTAGCTACGGCGAGACGTAGCTCAGTTCGACCTCGGTATGGCTGCCGGCCCAGCGCAGGTCGAGCTGCCAGCAGCCGGCTGTCGGCACATCGACACCGCTGGGATAGATCTCCCCTGGTCCGGCGTTGTCAGGAAACACTTGATGGACGACCGGCGATGTCGCGGTAAGGGGATGCGCGTCGATTGTCAGTGGGCCATTGCGCGCCGTTCGGACCACCCAGAGGATCTTGTTCGACGGATTGTTCGGATGCCCGGCGTGAAGCGGGTAACCGAATAGAAACCCCGCCGCCAGCGGCGGCTGTGCGATCACATATGGAACACCAAGCGGGTTGTTGTGGCCGCCGGCATCATTGAGCCATTGCGGAATCCCGCCCGCGAGGACGGCCGTAGATCCGCAGCCGGTCGACGTAATCGACGGTTGCGACGAGGCCGCCTGCGTGGCGGTCGCCGGCGCAGTGCTGATCGAGCTCCTGGTCGATCCCGTCGCTTGTGGGGAGCAGGCGGCCAGCACCACGGCGAGGACCAGGAGCGATGCTTCTTTCATTGCTCCTATTACTCAGCGAACGACCGAAAGGTTCCTCTCTATGGCGAGGCTGACAGGAGGTCGGCCGCTAGCCCCGCATATGGCAGACCCTCGCCACCTGCGGTAATCTTTCGGCCAGTATGGCGTCGTTATGCCCCCGGAGCGCACTACGGCGATAGCCCGCTCCCCCCGGCCCGCCGAGCCGGACGAGGACCTTGATGAACTGGTCCAGATTGCCCTGGATGTCGCCGGCTCGCTGGAGCCGCGCCAGGTCATCACGCGCATCCTCGAGCGCGGCGTCCACGCGCTGCAGGCGGATCGCGCCACGCTCTCCAGCCTGATCGAGAACGAGGTGGTGATCGAGGCCACCATCGGGCGCGCGGGAAGCGTCACCTGGGTTGGCCAGCGCTATTCGGTCGACTATTTCGCCGGGCAGCCGCTGGTCAAGAAGGCGATCGACACGCTGGAGCCGGCGTACGGTGGACAGCTGGCGCTGGAGAACGCCGCGCCGGAGTTCCGGGCGGCGCTGACGGATGTCAAGCAGGTCGCCGCGCTGCCGCTGGTCCACGGGGGAAAGGCCGTCGGACTGCTGGTTCTCAGCCGCTACGAGGACCGGCCATTCGGCCCGCACGATCGCTCGACCTTGACGCTGGTCGGCGCCATCTCGGGCCTTGCCCTGCGCAACGCGCGCCTCTATGACGAGGTGCTGGCGGCGCGCAAGCGCGCCGATCAGACGGCGTCGCGATTGCGGATCGCGGTGGAGGCCGCCGAGGAAGTGGCCAGCCAGACGCAGCTCAACGAGGTGCTGATCCATCTGCTGCAGGGGGCGTGCGACTCGGTGGGCGCGGATGGCGCTTCACTCGCCCGCGTGGATGGCAGCGAGATGGTGATCGAGGCCACCATCAGCGGCTCCGGCGTCGGGAGCCGCTGGCCGCTGGCGCCCAAGGTGCTGGCGGGGATTCGTCGCGGACGGCCCGTCGAGCTCTCGGCCCCCGAGTACACCGGAACGCCCCAGGGCCTCGAACCGATTGTCCAGCCGTATGGCCGCTTCCTGGTCGCTCCGCTGATCGTCGGCGGCGAGACGATCGGCCTGCTGGCGATCGGCCGGCGCGACGACCGGCCATTCGATCCAGCCGCGATCCAATCGCTCCAGCAGTTCTCGGCGCTGGGCGCGCTGCTCCTTCGCAACGCGCGGCTGATCGACCAGGCCAAAGAAGCCGAGCGGGCCAAGAGCGAGTTCATGAGCTTTGCGGTCCACGAGTTGCGCGCGCCGCTGACCGTGACAAGCGGCTACATCGGGATGGCCCTCGAAGGTGGGTTCGGCGAGTTGCCGAAGGCTTTGCGTGACGTGCTGGCCATCGCCCAGCGTAAGTCCGAAGAAGCCAAGGCGCTGGCCGAGGAGCTGCTGACTGTGGCGCGGCTCGAGGGCAAGGTCCTGACCCCGAAGAAAGACAAGGTCTCGATCAGCGCTGCGGTCGAGGATGCCGTGAATCGGGCACGGCCTCGGGCGGAACTGGCCAAGGCCAGGCTCGAGGTGCAGGTCGCGCCCGGACTGGAGGCGGTTGCCGACGCAACACAGGTGGGAAAGATTCTCGACAACTTGCTCAACAATGCATTGACTTACGTCGATGCGGAGCCGAAGATCGAGGTTTCGGCGACCCGGGAGGGAGATCAGATCGCGGTGACGGTCAAGGACAGCGGCATCGGGGTGTCACCGGAAGACCGATCGCGAATCTTTTCTCGTTTCACACGCGGCACCGACCGCCGCGTGCTGGAAAAGCCGGGGACCGGGCTGGGCCTTTACGTCAGCCGCGGGCTCGCCGAGCAGATGGGCGGGTCGTTGTTGCTCGAGCGGAGCGACCCGGGGAAGGGCTCGAGCTTCGCGCTGCGCCTCCCGGCCGCGTAGTCAGCTCCTCGAGCAAGCGCTGCGAGCTGGCCGTGACATCACGGACGGCCGCCTCGAAGACCACGGTGTTGGCTTGCGATGGAACACGGTAGCCACTGATCTTTCGGACGAACTGCAGCGCCGCCTCGTGGATTTCCTGTTCGCTCGGCTGGCTATCGGCGCGACGGAGGACCTTGATGCTTCGACACATGCCGATCAGTTTGACAAAAAGGATGGCCGCCTTGGCAATTGCGTATTCGGCATACGCGCTCGCCGGGCGCTACGGCGTCACGCGCATCAGCGCCATTTCAATCGACAGGCCCGGCCCGAACGCGATCGCGAGCACCTTGCCGTCAGGCCGGGTGGTGAGCAGCTCCTCGAGGACGAAGAAGATCCCAGCGCTCGACGCATTGCCGTAACGCTCGAAGACTCGCCGCGAGGGCGCGAGCATTCCGGGGTCGACATCGAGGGCACGCGCGACCGCTTCGAAAATCCGCGGGCCACCCGGATGGAGCGCCAGCAGGGCAAGGTCTTGGCGGCGGGTTCCGGTGCCGTCGAGGAACGAGTCGACCGCCTGGCGCAGGTTGGCTTCGACGACATCCGGAAGATCACGGCTCAGCACCACCCGCAGGCCGCCGTCGCGCAATTCGAAACCGAGCCGCCCGGCTGCTTCGGGAATCAGGTGCGTCCCGCAATGGTCCACCATCCACCCAGACGCCGCGTCGGCGGACTCGAGCACCATGGCACCGGCCCCGTCGCCAAAAACCATGGCCGCGATCAGGTTATCGATCGAATGATCGGCCGGCTGAAACGTCAACGACGGGAGCTCCACGGCAAACAGGAGGACCGCCTGATCGGGATAGGCCCGCAGGTAGTCAACGCCACGCGCAAGCCCCGCGACGCCGCCCCCGCACCCGAGCTCGGTGATCGGGAGCCGGGCAACGGCCCGGTCGAGGCCGAGCACGGGAATCAGCTCGGCGTCGAGCGAGGGCAGCACGACGCCCGTGCACGAGACGCCAACCACGAGGCCGATCCGTTCCCGTGCAATTCGGCTTCGGTCGAGCGCGTCGCAGCAGACCTTGCGCGCCAGGGCCCGCGCATGGAGCAGGTAGGCGTCGGTTTGCTGCGTCTGCGTCCGGGTCGCCACCAACGAGCTCAGCGGCTCGGCCAGATGCCGAACTCGCGCGCCTTCCGTCGCCGACAGGCGAGGCATCCGGCGGCCGCGCGCCTCGCCAAGCGCCGCCCAAACCTGATCCAGGCTCGCCTCCACCACGGGTGTGGCCGTCGCGAGCGCCGCGATCCTGACCGAGCCAGCCACCTCTGGCTGAGCCTACGCCGTCCGGTTACACGCCGTCAGGCGGATTTCCGCTTGCGACGGGCCGTCGTCCTGGTTCCCTTCTTCGCGGCTCTCGCCCGTTCGACGCTGGCTTGCAATGCCGCCATCAGATCCTGCACGCCTGTCCCGGTCAAGACTTCGGACGGTGCCGGCCTGGCCTCCTCCGCTCGTCCCTCGATCAACGCGGTCAGGCGCTGGCGATAGGCATCGGGGTAGCGCTCCGGTTCGAACGGCCCGGAGAGCGTATTCAGCAGGAGTGCCGCCATTTCGCGCTCCTTCTTGCGCAGGTCACGTGGCGGCGCCGGCTCGAGCTCGGCGATTGGCAGGATCTCATCAGCGTGGAACATCGTCGAGAGCACCATCAGCCGGCCGTGCGGCCGCAGCGCAGCCAGGTAGCGTTTGCGCCTGAGGACGAACCAGCTGATCGCCACCCGACGCGTTTCCTGCATGGCATCGACCAGCAACCCGAAGGCACGCTCGTGGTCTCGTTCGGGGACGACGTAATACGAGGTATCGAAATAGATGGGGTCCAGCGATGAGGCGTCGACGAACTGCTCGACGTCAATGCTCCGGCTTCGCTCTGGGGCGAGCTCCTCGAGTTCCTCCCGTCCGACCGCGATATAGCGATCCTTCGCAACTTCGAATCCCTTGAGAACATCGGGGGAGGCGACCATCCTGACCGGCGGCCCGCTGCCGGGTTCCAACGGCAGCGGCAGGCTACGCGCGTGACTTACGGGGATGGTTGGGAGGCCGCTCGCAAGACTTTCCCTTCCTCTCAGTGTGGGGGCCGGGATGGGGGTCGGCTCTTCGACGACGCGCTGATGGTGGATGCGGCGGCCGCTGCTCCGATCGATCTCGTGGAAACGGACGTCTTTGCGCCTGGTCGCCGGGTAGAGCCGGACTGGTACGCTGACCAGCCCGAAGCCCATCGTGCCGGTCCAGACTGCTCGCGCCACACTCAGATTATGACGCGCCCCCAGCCGTATGATTGGCCGGGAGGGAGGTGCTGATGCTCAAGGATGCGACCGCCGAGGCGACCCTTCCTGCTCAAGATCTCGATCGAGCCCGAGCCTTTTACGTTGACCGCCTCGGACTGACCCCGACGAGTGAGGGGCCGGTCGGGATTCGATTCCAGATGCCGGATGGCACGCGCTTTCGGCTGTTCCGCAGCGCCGGCAGCGCTTCTGGATCACATACGCAGCTGGCCTTCATGGTCGATGACATTCGGCGCGTCGTCACCGACCTGAGCGCGCGAGGCCTTCGCTTCGAGCACTACGATTCTCCGCGCTTGAAAACGGTGGACGCGATCGCGGACCTCGGTTACGCGCGCGCCGCCTGGTTCAAAGACAGCGAGGGCAATCTGCTCGGAATCGGCCAGCTGCTCTAGCAGGCCGAGCGGGCTTCGCTAGCGCGCCGCCGGGACCTTGGCGCTGACCATCTTGTTGCGCAGCAACCCGACGCCTTCAACCTCTGTCTCCATGACGTCGCCCGGCTTCAGGAACTCCGGCGGGGTGCGCGCGAAGCCGACACCGTCCGGGGTCCCGGTCGCGATCACGTTGCCGGGCAGTAGCGTCATGCCGATCGACAGCCACACGATCAGCTGCTCGACCGAATTGATCATGTTCCTCGTATTCCCGGCCTGCTTGGTGACGCCATTGACCTTCAGGGTGAGCCGCAGGTTCTGCGGATCGGGAATCTCATCGGCGGTCACCACCCACGGGCCCATCGGGCAGTACTTGTCCAGGCTCTTGCCCTTGAAGAACTGGCCGCCCCAGCCGTTCTGGATGTCTCGCGCGCTGACGTCGTTGATCACCGTGTAGCCAAAGACGTGGCTCATGGCGTCTTCAGGCTTGATGTTGATCCCGGCCTTCCCGATCACGACGCCCAGTTCCGCCTCCCAGTCGATCTTCTCGCTGACTCCTGGGTCGATCGGAATGTCCTCATATGGGCCCGCGACCGACGTTTGCGCTTTCGTGAAGACCGTTGGAGGTTTGATCTCTTCTCCCCATGCGCGCGCGCTCTCTTTGGCGTGCTCCTGGTAGTTGCGCCCGATGGCAAGGACGTTGCCTCGGGGCGGATCGAGCGGGGACAACAGGGTCAGCTCCGCCAGGCGGCGGGTGGCGGCCTTTGACGAGCTCAGCCGTTGGCGCAGTTGACTGAGCGCCGAAGGGCCTTGCTCGATCAAGGTCAGGAGGTCGGGCGGGGTCCCGCCATCTGACCGGCTAAGGTCGGCGAGATCGATAACCTCATCCTGACTCCCTTCGCGCAACACGCCCAGTCGCCGCTCACTACCGTGCCGGAACATCAACAGTCTCATCCCTTGTGTACCTCCTGATCTTCCCCTCGGGGTGAGGGAACGGTGGGGGCCGGCGGCGTCGGGCCGGTTCCGGCTCCCAAGAACAATTCCTCGAAGTCCTGGCGCTCGAGGAGTTCGCCGGGGCGCCCTTCCAGCCTGGTCGCCCCCGACACCAGCACCATGGTCCAGGCGGCGATCTGCAGCGCTGCACGCGCCCGCTGTTCCACCAGCAACACCGCTTTGTCCAGATTGGCCAGTCGCCGAACGTGATCGCGAAGCAGGCTGTCCGCCAGCTTCGGCGAGAGGTTGGCGGTCGGCTCGTCGAGGATCAAGATCGCCGGGTCGAGCATCAGCACCCGCGCGATGGCCAGCATCTTCCGCTCCCCGCCGCTCAGCTTATCGGCGCGCCGCTTGAGCATCGGCGCCAGCGCCGGGAAGACCCGGATGACCTCCTCGATGCGATCCCCGATCTTCGATGCGGCGAGCAGGTAGCCTCCCATCTCGAGGTTTTCGTGAACCGTCAGCGGCTCGAAGATGTCATTGACCTGGGGCACGTAGCCGACGCCTCGCCTTGCGAGGTCCTCGGGCGCATGATTGGTGACGTCATCGCTGCCGACGAAGACCCGGCCGCTGTCGACATGCAGGATGCCGACCAGGGTCTTGAGCAGCGTGCTCTTGCCCGCGCCGTTCGGCCCGATGATGGCGACGATCTCGCCTGGCCCGACCGCGATCGAGACGTCGCGGACAACCGGAACGCCGCCATAGCCGGAGGTGACGGCCTCCGCCCGCAGCGCCGGCGCCGGCCGGCCCAATGGCGCGGCGTCATCCCGAGACGCCATTATCGACCCGTTAGCCGACAAGGTAGGCCTCGACGATTTCGGGCTGCTTGCGCAGCAGCGCCATGCCGCCCTGCCCGATCACTTTGCCCTGCGCCATCACGATGACCGGATCACACAGCCGCTCGACCATGTGCAGCTCGTGCTCCACCATCAAGATCGTCAGCCCATCGTCGCGCAGCGTCTCGAGATAGCCGGCGATCTCGTTGACAATCGACGGGTGCACACCGGACATCGGTTCGTCGAGCAGCAGCAGCCGGGGCCGCAGCATCAGCGCCCGCATGATCTCGACCAGCCGCTTTTGCCCGCCGCTCAGCGTCCCGGCGTAATCCGATTCCTTGGCCAGCATGCCGAAACGCTTGAGCAAGCCGCGTGCCTGCGCCACCAGCCGCGTTTCGTCCGGCATCCAGTACCGCTTGCCGAGCAGCGCGCCAAGCAAGGATTCGCCCCGATTGTCGGGGGCGGCGACGAGGAGGTTCTCCAGCACCGTGAGCTGCGCAAATTCGGAAGGAAGCTGAAACGTCCGCACCAGTCCGCGGCGAGCCCGCTGGTATGCGGGCATCCGTGTGATGGCCTCACCCTGGAAGATGACGCTGCCCGCCGACGCTGGCAGCGTTCCGGCGAGCACGGCCATGAAGGTCGACTTGCCGGCGCCATTCGGTCCGATCAGCCCGGTGATCCGTCCGGGCATGACCTCGATCGACACCCCGTCTACCGCGTGCATGCCCTCGAAGTGCCGGTGGACGTCTCGAGCGACCAGCATCGGTTCGCTAACCGGCACCGGCGCTCCCGACCCACCGTGTTTCTTCTTTAACTGGTCCGCCGGGGAAGACGCGCCGCGGCTCAGGCAGGACCCCCTTGGGCCTGAACCAGAGGAAACCAAGGATAAGGAGACCGATGCAAACCCATTCCAGGCCGGGGATCAGGTTTGGATTGCCGATGTTGAGGCCTCCCAAGAGCCGCGTTGATTCCTCGAATCCCACTGGGACCAGGAGGGCGCCGAAGATGGCCCCGAGGTTGTTGCCTCTTCCGCCGACGATGACGGCGGCGAACAGGATGATCGTCTCCGGATACAGCCAGGTCGAGGGCGCCCAGATCTGCAGGAAGCCGACGAGGATGGCACCTGACAACCCGGCGATCGCGCCGCCGACGACGAAGATCGTCATTTTCAGGGCCACCGGGTTCTTCCCCAGGGCGGTGGCGGCGAGCTCGTGGTCACGCATCGCCCGCAGCGTGCGGCCGTAGGGCGAGTTGACGATGCGGGCCGAGACGAACCAGACCAGTGCGACGCAGACGGCGGTCAGGCCGATGTAGAGGTACTGGTAGCCGCTGGTACTGGTGTCGACCAGGCCGTCCAGCGGCTGCGGCACATTCGCAAGCCCGGCCGCGCCATTGAGCAGCGGCCGCGCATTGTTGATCACCGTGTTGGCGATGATCGAAGTGACCAGCAGCGCGATCGCCTGGTAATCGGCGCGCAGCTTCCGGAGCGCAACCAAGCCTATCGGGATGGCCAGCAGCCCGCCAACCACCGCGCCACCGATCCACGGCAGGGGGAAGGGCAACTGGTACCCACCCAGGTAGATCTCGAAGCTGTAGTCCGGCGACGTATGCGGTGGCAGCGAGAGGATCGCTGCCGCGTAGGCCCCAGCCGCCTGGAAGATGATGAAGCTGAAGTTGACGATGCCGGAGACGCCGAACTGGAGGTTGAGCGCGAGACAGGCGATGATATCCACGCCGGCGAAGATGAGCACGTTCGCGAGGTAATAGGTGTTCATCCGGCCGCCGCCAGCGCCCCGCGGCGCGCAAGCAGCCCTTGCGGGCGCAGCACCATCACCAGCACCAGGATCGCAAAGGCGACGACTTGCTTGTAGTCCGGGGACCAGACCGCCGCGCTCAACTCCGTGACGAGACCGATGACGACCGCGCCGATCATCGCCCCGTACGGCTGGCCGGCGCCGCCAAGCACGGCAGCGGCCAGGGCCGTGATCAGAAAGACAGCACCGCTTGAAATCGTGAACGAGTCGGCGTCGAGCGCGGCCACGACGCCGGCCAACCCGCACAGCGCGCCGGTAATCAGCCAGACGATGTCGATCACGCGTTGCGTCTTAACCCCGCAGTTGCGGGCGAGCGTCGGGTTCGCCGCGGTCGCACGCATGGCCTTCCCGAGCCGGGTATACCGTAGGAGCGCATGGACGGCCAGCATGACCACGACCGCGAGGACCATGATCGTGATCTGGTTGACGGTCAACGCGAGGTCTCCAACCCGCAGCAAGCGGCTGAACCGCTCGCGATAGGAGACGCTGAAGTAGCCAACGATGGGCAGCATGATGTTGGCGATCATCAAGGAGACGGCGAGCGATACGATCACCATGCCAAGCAGTCCGGTGTTCTTTCGCTGGAACGGCGTGTAGATGAACCGGTTGATCAGGAAGGAGAAGGCCGCGCCGAACACGGCGCCAGCCAGCATGGCGATCCAGATGCTTATGCCCATCCGGTTGAGGTAATACGCAACAAACGCGGAGGTGATCATGACTTCACCGTACGCGAGGTTGATCATGTTCGTAATGCCGAACTGCATCGTGAAGCCGACCGCGGCGAGCGCGATCACCGACATGCTGACGAGCCCGAAGCCGAACGCCGCGATCAGTAGGCTCACGGCGTCCGGCACCCTTCCCGCGAAACGATCGTTACCCTAGATGCCTCCTGCGTCGCTCAGCTTCTTGGTCTGGTCGGGCGTCAGCGTGGCAAGCTGGACCTCGTTGCCCTGCGCGTCGTACTTGACCAGGATGTAACCCGACTGCGAGTTGTTGTACTGATCGAAGTTGTTCACGCCGGCGGCGCCCACGTAGCGGATTGACTTTCCAGCGTGTAGCGCGTCGAGTCCCTCCTTGTAGGTGTGGACGTCCGTGGCACCGGAGGTGCCATTTGCGATCTCCTTGATCTTCGGGTTGTAGACGGTCGGATCCTTGCTGTTGGTCGCGACCATGGCGAGGGCGGTCATGACGATGCCGTCGTAGAGGTGCAGCGTCGATCCGCGCTGCCCGTACTTCGAGGCGTCCGCAAAGGTCGAGGATGCGGTCTGGAGATTTGCCTTGAACTCGTCATACGCGGTTCCCGAGAAGGTGTATCCGAGATCGACGCCCCGGTAGTACTGGACCACGTCGTTCACCCCGATGGTGGACTTCACGTCCGCGAACCAGGCTGGGTCGATTGTCGCCGAGGTCCCGATGAAGGGAATCGTCTGTCCGCCATTCTGAACCTTCACCTCGCCGAGGTAGGTGCCGGCCGATCCCAGGGCCTCGGTCAGGATCACGTCTGGCTTGAAGTTCAGCATGCCCTGGACCTCGGTCCGGAAGGAGGACGCGCCCAGGTGAATCGGGAAATTCTGGACCGTCTTGCCGAAGTGCTTGAGGGCGTTGGTCGCGGGTGTGACGAAGGCCTGGGAGCCGATGTCGTCGCCGAAGACGAGCGCCACCTTGTTCCAGGTCGGGTGGCTGGGACCGTAGATGATCCAGCCGACCATGGCATAGGCATCAAAGATGTCCGCCGGGACCAGGCGGTGGAAATAGGGCAATTTCGTTTTGTTGAACTCCGACTGCCCGGTCATGCAGAACATCGGGATATGCGCCTTGTCGACGATCTTCGCCACCGCCGAGGCTTCGTCCGACGTGCAGCCGACAACCGCCATCAAGTTCGAGTTGCTGGCGATCATCTGGTTGGCTGCAGGTGCCGCGTCCGCCGGCTCACCTCGAGTGTCGAATTTCTGGCAGGTCACGTGCCGTCCGCCCACACCGCCGTTGTTGTTGATCTCCGGCGCTGCCGCCAGGCAGGCCGCGTAGTAGGCGGGACCGAGGTTTGCGTCCGCCCCGCTGAACGGCGCGAGGACCCCGACGAGAAGATCGCCAGAACCAAGCCCTCCGCCGGTCGCGTTGTTGCCGGTACCACATGCCGCCAGCACCAGGGCAACGGCGGGTACCGCGAGGAAACGAGGCCACCGCATTTTTGTCATCACGATTCCCCTCCCTTGAGGATCTCTAATAATTGTCTCCCCGATTGTGGACAATATTCTGCATAATTCTGGGGCAGGCGACAAGTGGAAACATCGGTAGCGCAGCCAGGTACTTCGGAAGCGACGTCAGAACGCCGCGGTGACTGCTATCAGCAGTTGCGTAACGAGATCGTCAGCGGGCGCTTCCACCCCAACGAACGCCTGATCGAGGCCGACCTGGCACGGCGCCTGAGCGCCGGCCGGAGCGCCATTCGCGCCGCGTTCGTCCGGCTGGACCAGGAAGGCCTTGTCGTCCTCGAGCCCAATCGGGGGGCTCGCGTCCGGCTGGTTTCAGACCGCGAGGCGCTCGAAATCGAAGAGGTCCGAGTCGTGCTCGAGCAGCTGATCGTCCGGCACGCCGCGCAGCGCGCCAGCGCCGTCGACCTGCGCGATCTCCGCCGCTCGATCGATGAGATGCGGCGGCGGCTCGACGAAGGCAATCCCATGGGGTATTCGGAGCTCAACGCCGAATTCCACCAGCGGATCTGGCGGATCGCCGACCACGAAACGGCGGCGCGGCTGCTCGCGAATCTGAAGTCGCAGAGCCTGCGGTTCCAGTACCGGACGATTCTCCGGCCCGGACGAACGGAGCAATCGCTGCGCGAACACGAGCGCATCCTGGAGGCGCTTGCCGCCCGCGACCCGAATGGGAGCGAGGACGCGATGCGGGAGCATCTGAGCGGCGTGGTCGAGACGCTTCGCTGGGCGATCGAAGCCCAGCGCCATCAGCCGATTTGGCTGCCCCGCTGAGGATCGTCGAGGATTTCTGACCCCGGATAGCGCCAGCGGCCGATGCTGCCCGCGATCAACACCGGTAGGGTGACCAGGGCCGCGATCAAGAACAGGGTGGAATACTGGTGCGCCGCGGCGAGTCCCGCCACCGTGGCGGTCGCAAGCGCCGCGCCGGCGAAGATCGTGCTGGCGAACAGCGCCGTGGAGGTTGCCCGAGCCTCCGGCACGACGTCCGTCGCCCACGTCTGGAACGTCGACTGCATGAAGGCATAGGCGGCGCCGGCGAGCACGCTCGTCAGCAGGATAACCAGCAGGCTCTGCGCTACCGACGCGGCCACATAGCCGAGCAACAGCAGCGCCGCGCCACCCGCCAGGATGAGGGGAACCGAAACCACCCGAGCGACCAGGTGAAGCAGCCGGCTGCACAGGAGCACGGAGAGCCCGTAGCTGGCCACGACAGTGCCCGCGACCGCCGCCGATTCTCCGTTCGCTTCGAGTGACGGCGCCAGAAACGTAACAAAGCCGAACATGACGGCGCCGACCAGGATGCCAAGTCCCAGAACCAAAAGGGACCAGCGGTTGCGGAGCACCAGGGCCACCTGCGCCAGCGGGTTCTGCGTTGATCGGTTGCTTAGCGACTCAGGTACACGACCGAGAAAGATGGCGAGCAGCGCGGCGGCGGCGCCCGGGAAGAAAAAGAAGATGCGCCAGCTCAGGAAATGGGCGGTCAGGCCGGCGCCGAGCGTCCCGACCGCCGTGCCCATCGCGACAAAGGTCTGGACATTCGCGACCGCAGCCTGCCGCACCCGGAACGCGAACCGATCGCCGACGTACACCAGGACGGTCGGCAACACGCCGCAGGCAAGGGCACCGGTGACAAAGCGCGCAATCAGGAGGAAAACGAGGTTGGGAGAGAACGATGAGAGCAGGTCGGCCACCGCCGTCCCGGCCAGTGCGACACGCATGATCCGAACGCGGCCGTAGCGATCGGCGAGCATGCCATAGCCGGCAGGGAACACGCCGTAGGCCAGGTAATAGAGGCTTGCCGCTCCTGAGGCGGCGGCGAGAGAGACGTGAAGGCTCACCGAGATCGGGATCAGCAGCGGCGCCACCGCGAACCGGTCGGCCATGGTGGCGAATGGGCCGAGGTAAATGAGGGGCGAAACGCGCGGCGTCTCTCCCTCCCCCGCTTGCGGGGCAGGGTCGGAGTGGGAGCTCAGCTCGGTGAATCTCGCACGCCGACCTCGTCGAGATGCTCGTGCAGGTCTCGCGGATCCTCGTAGACGCGATAGGCGCCGGCCTGCTGCAACTCCTCGCGCCCGTAGCCGCCCGAGAGCAGGCCGACACCGAGCGAGCGGGCCCGCTGCGCTGCCAGCAGGTCCCAAACGCTGTCACCAACCACGATGCACTGGCCAATGTCGACGCCCAGCCGATCCGCGGCCGCCAGGAAGAGATCGGGGTCCGGCTTGGCATGCCTGACGTCTTCTCGGGTGATCACGGCCTTCGGCTCCACCCGAAGCATCGCGATGGTCGGGCCTGCCGTCGTCGGGCTGCCGCTGGTGGCGATGGCCCAGGGGACATCGAGGCGGGTCAGCGTGCTCAGCAGGTCGTGGGCGCCGGGCAGCGGGTGGACCTCGCGGCTCCGGCGCACGAACGCCTGCGCATGTTTGTCACGGAGTTGCTTGGCCTGGTCGGCGCTGAGGTGTTTGCCGGTCTCCCGCATCAGCGCGTTGACGAAGAGACCGCCGCTCATGCCGATGCGGCGATGGATGCGCCAGACCGAGAGATTGATGCCGGCCTCGCCCAGCACCTCGTGCCAGGCGAGCACATGCTGATAGACGCTGTCGACCAATGTGCCGTCGAGATCGAACAGAAATGCCGGACGCACCTCCCGCATGCCCTAAGTCTTTCAAAGGTGGGCCCTGGGCGGCGCCGGCGGCCTGGTAATATGCAAAGTGCATTATGACCATTACAGGCGCGGTGTCGGTCGACGCGCTGCTCGCCGTCGCCAACAGCTATCACCAGCCGGAGGCTCGTGAACCGGGTGATGGCAACGGCGCGAAGTGGCTTCCGGCGCACGATCACCTCGAGACGCCGCAAGAGGCGATGGCGTACCTGGGCCGGCACGGACTTCGGCTCGCCGAGCGGCCCCACAGCCGCCAGCTTGCCTCGTTGCGAGAAATTCGCGAGGCCGCCCAGCTGTTTGCCACCAACCAGCGGGCCAACGCGCGTCGCGTCAGCCAGCTCCTCCACGGCGCTCGCTTCCAGCTGGATGCCGAGGGCCGCCTGGTCCCGCTGCGCCCCGGCTGCGATGGGTTGATCGACGCCCTCCTGATCGCACTGGTCGAGCTGCGAGGAGAGGCCGACCGCATCAAACGCTGTGGCAACGATCAGTGTCGATGGCTGTTCATCGATCGCTCGAAGAATCGCAGCCGGCAGTGGTGCGAGTCGGCAACCTGCGGCAACCGGCAGCGGGTCCGGCGCTTCCGTCGAAGGGCAGCCTGATGCAGCGCTCGGGCATCCCGGTTCGATTGCTGTCGCTGATTGCCGTCACGGCGATCTGGGGCGGCACCTTTGTGACGGTCAAGGATGCGGTCAGCGCCTACCCGGTCGCCGGCTTTTTCGCCTACCGCTTCCTGCTCGCGACCCTCCTCTTCCTGCCGATGGTCCGCCGGATCGAGTGGCCCGGGGTTCGCGCCGGCATCCCGATCGGCCTGCTGATGGGCGGCGCCTTCATCGTGCAGACCATGGGGTTGCGACTGACGCTCGCCAGTGACACCGGATTGATCACCGGCCTTTCCGTAGTGTTCGTCCCTCTGATCGAGTGGTTGCTGTGGCGGATGGGGGTCTCACGCCCAACGCTTGCCGGCCTGCTGGTCGCCCTCCTTGGCCTGGTCCTGCTGGTCGGCGGAATGCCGCGTCAGCTGGCGATCGGCGATCTGCTGGTGGGCATCAGCGCCCTCGGGTTTGCGGGGCAGATCATCATGCTCTCGGCTCGCGCGCCGCAGCACCCGACCGGCTCCCTCACGCTGGGCTTGATGATCGGCGCCGCCGCGGTGTTTATCGTCGTGGCGCTGACGCCGCCGGGCGGTGGCATGGCCCTGCCTCCGTCGTCCATCCGGCCGGCCGTCGCCTTCACCGCCATCTTCGCGACCGCCATCGGCTTCCTGGTACAGGCCTGGGCCCAGGAAAAGCTCCCGGCAACCCCGGCGGCGGTTGTACTGCTGACCGAACCGGCATGGGCGGTGCTGTTCGGCGTGCTCCTGCAGGGCAACGCCTTTTCGCCGGCACGCATCATCGGCGCCGGCCTTCTCTTCGTGGCGCCGATCGCGGTCACGCTGGCCGGCATGCGTCGCGGCCGCAACCTCTATGTCCAGAGCACCGAGGCAAAGCAGCGGGTGATCGCCTAGTGCTGCACCGGGACCTCTTCCCCGTCCTGCGCCCAGCGGGTATGAAACGATCCCCCGCGGTCGATGCGCCGGTAGGTGTGCGCCCCGAAGTAATCGCGCAGTCCCTGGACGAGATTCGCCGGTAAGCGCTCCCGCCGGTAGGCGTCGTAATAGGCCAGCGAGGAACTGAAGGCGGGAACGGGAATGCCCCGCTCGACCGCCACGCTGATCACGCGGCGCCAGGCAACCTGGGCCTCCGCCATCGCATCCCTGAAATAGGGGACGAGCAGCAAGTTCTTGACCTTCGGATCGGCGCCGTACGCATCGGTGATGCGGTTCAGAAAGCGGGCGCGGATGATGCAGCCGCCGCGCCAGATGCGGGCAATCGACCCCAGCTGCAAATTCCATCCGTTCTCATTCGATGCCGCCTGCATCTGTTCGAATCCCTGCGCGTAGGCCACCACTTTCGAGGCATAGAGTGCGCTCCGCACATCGTCGATCAGTGACTCGGGCGCCTCAGAACGGACCGCGCCGTTCGGTCCGGGAAGCATGGTTGAGGCGAGCTGTCGATCGGCTTTCAACGCCGAGAGGAAGCGGGCAAACACCGCTTCGGTGATCGCGGTCAGCGGGATGCCGAGGTCGAGCGCCGATTGCGAGGCCCACTTGCCGGTTCCTTTTTGCTGTGCCTCGTCGAGGATGACATCGACCAGCGCTTTGCCGGTCGCGCGATCGCGTTTGGCCAGCACCTCGGCCGTGATCTGGATCAGGTATGAGTCCAGGTCGCCCTGGTTCCAGCGGGCAAAGACTTTTGCGAGTTCGACCGCATCGAGTCCGAGGGCGTGCGAAAGGAGGTCGTAGGCTTCGGCGATCAGCTGGATGTCCGCGTACTCGATGCCGTTGTGGACCATCTTGACGTAGTGGCCTGCGCCACCAGGCCCGATGTAGGTGCAGCAGGGCTCGCCGTCGACGTGCGCGCTGATCTTCGTCAGCATCGGCTCGACGCGCTCGTATGCCTCCCACTGGCCGCCCGGCATGATGCTGGGGCCGTTCAGCGCTCCTTCTTCCCCACCGGACACGCCGGCACCGATGAATCGAAGCCCCTTCGCCTCGAGCGCTTTTCCGCGGCGGACGGTGTCCAGGTAGTACGAGTTCCCGCCGTCGATCAGGATGTCTCCCGTCTTGAGCGACGGGGCCAGATGGTCGATCGTCTCATCGACCGCGGGACCGGCCGTCACCATCATCAGCACGACGCGAGGCGGTTCCAGCTGCTGCACCAGCTCATCGGGTGAGGAGGCCGGCGTGAACGCTCCTTCGCTCCCGAACTGTTTCATGAAGGCGTCGACGCGGGAGGTTGTGCGGTTGTAAACCGAGACGCTGAACCCCTTGTGCGCGAAGTTGCGGGCCAGGTTCTGGCCCATCGTCCCCAGTCCCACGACGCCGATGACACTCATCAGCGGGCGCGGTGGCGCCGGAGGCTGACGCCCGTCATCGCAATGGCAAGCAGGGGAATCAGCCACCAGGCGATGATGTGATTGGCGTTGAGCACGCCGCAGATCGCAAGGCCAATGAAGACCGCCGCTGCCACCGTCCAATCGTCACCGACGATGAAGTGATAGAGGAAGCGGAAGGGAGCAAGGATCCAGGACAAAGGTCGATCCATATCAGGCGACCGCCCGCAGTCCGAACGCCCGGCGGCGCTCCAGCGTGATGTAGATCGCCGCCGTCGCGGCGTAGAGAATCAGGAGTCCGAGGATGGCGGCATCGCTGCCGGGCCAGTCGACGCCCAGCCCTTCCAGCGACCAGAAAGTCCCGAAGGTCGTCAGCAGCGTGCCCACGATCAACTGCAGGAAGCTGCGCGGGATCCTCCTCACCGTCTGATGCAGCGCCAGCCCGATCCCGCCGATCACGATGATTGCGCCGACGCCGCCAATGATCGCGGGACCAAGCTGGTTGGCACCGGCGCCAAAGGCAACGACGATGAAAGCCACTTCGAGCCCCTCGAGAACCACGCCCTTGAAGGCGAGAAACCAGGCTGTCCAATCCATGCCCGGACCGGTCCACTCGGCAGCCTCCTCCTGATCGTCGCCGGCGATCCCGGCAAACCCGCGGGCCGCGACCCTCACGATCCCTTTACGGAACCACTGCAGACCAAAGATCAGGAGCAAGGCGCCGACCACCAGGCGTAGGGGGCCGATGGGTACCGCCTTGAGCGCCGCGCCCAGGATGGCAATCACTACGGCCAGCACGCCGAAGCCGCTCGCCGTGCCGATGATCGTCGATCGCCAGCCTCGGGTGGCGCCTACGCCCACGACGATCGTGACCATCTCGATCGCCTCGACGGCGGAAGCCAGAAAGGTGGTGATCAGGACGGGAACAACGCCGGTTGAGACCATTGCCTGACTTTAACGAACTCCCGGCTGGCGCGACCCGAGCCAATCGAGTGACGGTGCCCTCCCTTGTCGGATCGCGCAGCCTGCGCGATGCTAGGCGCAGATGAAGGCCATGGCCGGCCGGCTGGCAGGGCGCGAGCAGTTCTGGCCCGCGCTGGCGGCGGGGCTGGGCATCGCGCTGCTCTCGGCGCTCTTCGCCTTTCAGATCGTTCGACCACCGCCCATGATCACGCCGACCATTCTTCAGCCCAGCAGCTCGCAGCTCGGCCCCACACCCCCGGCGTTCCCCTGGCCGCAGCGCGGCAGCGCCGCGGTAGCGATCGAGAATCTCGGAACCGTTGGCAGCTTCGGCCTGCAAACTCCGCAGCCGCTGGCCAGCACGGCGAAAATCATGACCGCCTTGCTGCTGCTGCAGGATGCTCCGCTCCAGCTCGCACAGCAGGGCCCGCTGGTACCGGTCACACCGGCCGATGTTGCCACCTATCAGAGCGAGAAAGCCGATGGGCAATCGGTGTTTCCGGTTGTCACGGGCGAGCAGCTCACCGAGTATCAGGCACTCCAGGCCCTGTTGATCCCTTCGGGCAACAACGTCGCCGATCTGCTCGCCAACTGGGATGCCGGGTCGACCGTCGCGTTTGTTGCCAAGATGAATGCGCAGGCGGCCAAACTGGGCCTGGGACAGACGCACTATGCGGACGTGACCGGCGTCTCCAGCGGCACGACCGGATCGCCGCGCGATCTGATCGCCATCGCCGAGGTAGCGATGCACGATCCGGTATTTGCGCAGATTGTCGCCATGCCAGACGCGACGCTCCCCGTCGCCGGCCATGTCTTCAATGTCAACGCGGACCTCGGCCAAAACGGCATCATCGGCGTCAAGACGGGGTCGACGTCAGCCGCCGGCGCCTGCCTGGTGTTCGCCGCGGATGTCACGGCGGACGAGCAACCGGCACGAATCTTCGGCGTCGTGATGGGTTTGCCGACGCTCGACGACGCCTTCACCGCAGCCAGAAGCCTGATCGAGGCGATCAGCCCGAGGCTCCATTACCGCACGCTGGTGTCGACGCTGCAGACGCTCGTCGAATACCAGGCGCCCTGGGGCGATAACGCCTATGTCTTTTCGCAGCAGGACGTCAACCTCGTCGTCTACGACGGCATGACGCTCCATCTTCACATCGATGCGCCGACACTCAGGGCGCCTTCGCCGTCCGGCTCGCACGCCGGCAGCTTGACGATCCAGGTGGGCGAGCACACCACGCAGATGCCGCTGCAAACGACCTATTCCATCGACCAGCCCGGATTCTTGTGGCGCATCATCCGGACACAATTGTTCTGATGAAGCCGCCGCCGGATCCAGGGTTCGCCGCTCTCCGGCGCGCCGCCCGCGCCGCGATCGTGATTCCGCTCGCCTTTGCCTTCGGGATGCTCGTCCTCCACGACGTTCAGAACATCATCTTCATCGTCTTTGGCTGTTTCGCGCTCCTGATCGTCTCCGACTTCGGAGGACCTCGGCCGGCACGCGCCCTGGCTTACCTCACGTTCACCGCCGTTGCCGCGGTGTTCGTGGCGCTCGGTACGGCGGTCTCGCTCAACCCGCTGGTCGCGGCCACGGTCACGTTGGTGGTCGCGCTCGTGATCTCCTTCACGCGCGTCTTCGGCGGCTACATCGCCGCGGCCCAGACCGGGATGCTGCTCGCCTTTGTCGTCGCGGTTTCGATTCCCGCGCCGCCGACGGCGATTCCCGGACGGCTCGGCGGATTGCTGATCGCGGGTATCCTGTCGACGATTGCGGCCGTTACGCTCTGGCCGCGGTTCGAGCACATAACGCTGCACAAGAAAGCCGCGAGGGCATGCCTGGCAGTGGCCGACCTGGTCGACTGCTATGACCCGAGCGAGGCGAACCCCGACCTGGCACGGATGCGGAAGGCCGCACGTGAGGCCGAACAGGAGGCCCGTCGGGAATACACCGCCACGGCAAAACGACCGGCGGGCCCGTCGCGCCGGGACCGAGCCTTCGTGCAGCTCTTGACCGAATTGCAGCGGATCGTCGATGTGATCGAGCGGCCGTTTCATCAACAGCGGCCGTTGGCCCGCCCGCAGCTCGTGGAAAGCGACCGGCTGAAACAGTCGGTCGTCAACGCGCTGCGCGGGAGTGCCGATGTGCTCACCGGAGGGACTCCGCCAGATGTTCGAACCGTCGACCAGGCACGCCAGGCGCACCGGAGCGCCCTGGACCGATGGGCGGCCGAGGCGTTGCGCGGCGGGCAGCCGGCGGAGCAGGTTCTCGACGGGCTCGACGCCGACCACACGTTGCGCGTCATTTCCTACTTGACGATCGCGCTTGCGCGCAACGCCATCATTGCCGCCGGGCGCCGTCCGGATCACGAGTTCAGTGGCATCACCTCCACGCCACCGCCAGACGATGAGGCACCGACGCTGGCACGCCTCCTCTCTACGGTTCGAACCCATCTCGATCCGTCCTCCACACTGCTGCACGGCAGTCTGCGTGTGGCCGCCGCGCTCGCGGTCGCGGTGCTGGTCGCCGACAGCCTGGGCCTTCAGCGCGGATTCTGGGTCGTGCTTGGCGCGATGCAGGTGCTCCGCTCGAATGCACTTGGCACCGGCCGCACTATGGTGGAGGCCCTGGTGGGCAACCTGGTCGGCGTGGTGCTCGGTGGCCTGTTTGCTGCGGTCACCGGCGCAAATCCCGTGCTCCTTTCGGCCGCATTGCCGTTCGCGTTCTTCATTGCCGCCTATGCCTCCACCGCGGTCGGCTTCGCCGCGAGCCAGGCGGCCTTCAGCGTGCTGCTGATCATCGTCTTCAACCTGATCACGCCGGCCGGGTGGCGGGTCGGACTGGTGCGCTTCGAAGACGTCGCCATCGGGGCCCTCATCGGCGCCGCCATCGGACTCACGCTGTGGCCACGCGGGGTGCGCCGGGACCTCGGCCGAGCGTTCGCCGGGTTCTACCAGGCGGCTGCGCTGTATCTCGATCATGCCTTCGATCAGATGCTCGGATGGCAGCCACCGGCAAAGATCGATCCCGCGCGACGCACCGCGCTGCTCGCCCAGGAGCGCGCCGGCGAGGCGTTCGACGCCTTCGTCAATGAGAAGGCGGCGTCCCCACTCTCGCCTGAAACGGCGGGATTCCTGCTGTCGGCGGGGAATCACATCCTGCTCGGCGCGGACCTGCTGGAAATCCTCGCCGGCATGGGCTACCAGGCCCAGACCTGCCCTCAGGGCGCCGATACGGTCGGCGGACAGGTTCATATCGTGGTCGAAACCCTGGACGGCTACGCGGATCGACTGGCGCTCGCCGGCTCGGCTTCCAGCTGGCCGGGCGTTTCGGAGGGGCGGCTACGGGAAGCCGCCGTTGATTGCCTGCGACGATGGCGTAACAGCGACCAGGTGGGTCGCGGCGCGCTCGCGGTGGTGATGGCGAGCGAATGGGTGCTGAACCTTGGGCGCCTCGAGACCGACCTCGAGCAGCCGATCAATTCCGCCGTCCAGGCGGCACGAATTCCCTGGTGGCGCTGATCGTGCCCGCCATCTCCCGACCGTCCAGAGAGCACGCTGGCCTGGCGGCGTTGAAGGCGAGCGATCGACGGCTCGCGCGCTTGATCGATTCGACTGAACCGATTGATCCTAAAGAATGGCGACGGGCCCGTCCCCTGGGCGATGCGTTCAGCGTGCTCGTCTATTCCATCATCGGCCAGCAGATCTCGGGCTACGCCGCGCGAGCGATCGCAGGCCGTCTTACCGACCGATACGGCGGCCGCATGCCAACGCCCGAGCAGCTCCTCGCCGAGGACCCCGCCTCGCTCAAGGAAGTGGGGCTGTCGCGGATGAAGGTCGAGTATCTGAGGTCGCTCGCCGAGCAGATTACGTCCGGTAAGTTGCAAGTCGACCGGCTGCAGGCGCTCTCCGATGATGAGGTTCGCACCCAGATCACGGCGAGCAAGGGACTCGGGCGCTGGACCGCGGATATGTTTCTGCTGATCAACCTCGAGCGGCCGGACGTGCTCCCCGTTGGTGACCTCGGGATCCGGAGCGCGATCCAGCGGCTCTACCGCCTCGACCACCTTCCGACCCCAAACGAAGCCGAGGTGATCGGCGAGAAATGGCGACCGAATCGCAGTCTGGCCAGTTTCTACCTCTGGGCGTCGGGCCGGCAGGCCGCCCAGCCAACACGGCCAAAGCGGTAGGCTCGGAGCTCACATGCGCGAACCCTGGCCGGCCTTGCCCTACGACGAATGGAGCGAGACCTGCGACACGCTCCACCTCTGGACCCAGATCGTCGGCAAGGTCAAGCTGGCTCTCTGCCCGTTTCTGAACGAGTACTGGCAGGTCGCCTTTCGCCTGACCGCGCGCGGCATGACCACCGGCCCGATCCCCTATCGCGGGCGCTCATTCGAAATCACCTTCGACTTCATCGACCACAATTTGTTTCTCCAGACCAGCGATGGGCAGGTAAAGGCGCTGGCGCTGACCTCGCGGCCGGTCGCCGACTTCTATGTCGATTTCATGGACGTCCTGGCCGCCGCCGGCATCGAGGTCAAGATCAACACGATGCCCACCGAGGTACCGGATCCGATTTCCTGTGAGCTCGATCGCGTCCATGCAAGCTACGACCCCGAGTACGTCGGTCGTTGGGCGCAGGTGCTGCTGCAGACCGAGCGCGTTCTCGAGCGCTTTCGCTCCGGCTTTGCCGGCAAGAGCAGTCCGATTCACTTCTTCTGGGGCAGCTTCGACCTCGCGCATACCCGCTTTTCCGGACGGCGGGCGCCACTGCTGCAGGGCGTGCCGCGATTCATGCAGGTGTCAGAGGATCAGGAAAACTTCTCCTGCGGATTCTGGCCGGGGAATCCCACCGCCGCGGGCGTACGGCTTGGCCAGGCGGCGTTCTACGCCTATGCCTATCCTGAGCCGGCCGGCTTCAGAGAGGAGCCCCTTCAGCCCGAGGGCGCCTATTACGACGGCAGGCTCGGCCAGCCAATCCTTCCCTACGATGCCGTCCGAGCCGGCGAAGATCCCGAGGCGACGCTCTTGACGTTCTACGAACATGTTTACGAGATGGCGGCGCGGCTCGGCCGCTGGGACCGCGACCTCCTGGAAGCGCGCCGTCCCATCGCCCTCCAACGGGCGCCATCGAGATCCACATGACAGGGACGCAATTGCCTCCGGTGCTGGTCACCGGGGCGACCGGCCGGGTCGGGCGGGTCGTGATCGACCTCCTCAACGAGGCGGGCGTGCCCGTCCGCGCTCTCACGCATCGCTCGGAGGCGGCGGCGACGCTGTCGGAAAACGTCGAAGTCGTCACCGGCGACCTCACCGTCCCAGAATCGCTCGACGCTGGACTCCAGGGTGTCAGCACCGTCTTCCTCGTCTGGACCGCCCCGCCGACGACTGCCGCGGCAGTTGTCGAGCGTCTCGCAACCTACGTCAGGCGCGTCGTCTTTCTGTCCGCCCCACACCAGACCCCGCACCCTTTCTTCCAGCAACCGAATCCAATGGCGGTGCTCTACGCCGAAATTGAGCGGCTCATCGCGGCCGCCGGGCTCGAGTCGACCATCATCCGGCCGGGGATGTTCGCGTCGAACGCGTTGTTCTGGTGGGCGCCCGTGATTCGCGCCGGCGGAGTCGTCCGCTGGCCATATGGCGCTGCCGAAACGGCACCGGTCGATGAGCGCGACGTGGCAGCCGTCGCAGCGCTGATCCTGTCTCAGGACGGATACGCCGGCGGCGACTACGTGCTCACCGGCCCCGAGTCACTGAGTCAGGCAGAGCAGGTGAGCATCATCGGTGACGTCCTGGGGCGGCCGATCGAGTTTCAGGAGTTGACGCCGGACGAGTTTCGACGCGAGACCGAGGGAAGCTGGCCGCGCCCGGCCGTCGACATGCTCTTGGCCGCGTGGGACGCAACCATGGGAGTGCCGGCCTTCATCACGTCGACGGCGTTCGACATCCTCGGGTCGCCGCCGCGATCGTTTCGCCAGTGGGTCTCCGATAACGCCAACGCATTTTCTGAAAGCTCCATACCGAGCTAATCGGGCTGGGGGCTGGCGAAGCGTCGGATGGCCTCCGTCGACGGGACGAAGTAATAGGCGCCGGTCAAAGGCCGGGTGTAGCGGGTGAGCGCGTCGCGCACCCCATCGGTGACGCCCGCCATGCTCTCCAGCATCGTCCGGAGCGGGCGCTGCTCGGAGGCGAAGCCGACGAACATCGTGCCGTGCTCGGTGACCGTGCCGTAGGGCATGTTGCGGCGAAAGATCTTCCCGAAAACGTCCTGATCGGTCCGGGCGACGTGGGAATCGCGCGGCTGCGGGTCAAGCTCGACGCTGTCGGGCTTGGTTCGCCCGATCACCTGCTCCTGCCCCTTCTCCGCGAGGGCCTCCCACGCCGTGGCATCGTGGGCCCATTGCTGCAGCAGCAGGATGCTTCCGCCTGCGCCGGGCGACCCTTCAGGAATGAGGGCAACGCCGGCCGCCTCGAGCAGGCTCGGATTTTTGCTGCCATCGACAAAGCCCGTCAGGTCGCGATAGCGACGGTACGGCCAGCTGGACGTTTCGTCGGCGATCGTCGCCACCGTGGAGAGGGCACTGATCGCCTGCCGTGACTCGTCGAAGACGACGTCGTACGTGCCCCCGGATAACCAGAGCACGGCGTCGTGCTGCGTGGCGGGCATGACATAGCCATCGCGGCCGACGACGTTGCCGTTGAAGCCGGCCAGATCAGCGGGTCCGGCATCCGGTGCGAGTCGCCGCCAGAGCTCCGGCCGGAAGCCGGAGACCAGGTTCACCCCACCGATGGTGGTACGCGGCTCGCGGACATCCGCCAGCGCGCTGACCAGGGCCCGTGGATCGCCGCCTTGACGGAGGTCAAACTCGAGGTAGGCGTGCGACGATGTGCCGAGCGCGAAGATCCCGCCCTGAGGCGTACTCACCGGCTACCCGATGCTGACGAGGGTCGCCTGGCGCGGACCGCCTGGCGTCGCGAACGAGACCGTGTCGCCGGGGCGCCGGTCGACGAGGGCGCTGCCGAGCGGCGAGGCGACCGAGAGCAGGCCTTTGGCCATGTTGCCCTCGGTGGGTCCCACCACCTGATAGGTCGACTCGCCAAACTCATCGCGCACCACCACCCGGGAACCGATACCGACGGCGTCCTGCCTGCCCACCTCCACCACCAGCTCCGCCCGGCGCAGGCTGTTCTCGATCGTTTGGATGCGTCCATCGAGCATGCCCAAATGCTGGCGCGCATCGTGGTAGGCAAAGTTCTCGCTCAGGTCGCCCTGCGATCGCGCATTGGCGACCTCATTGACCATGGAGGGGCGCCGCGCTTTCAGTTCTTCCAGCTCAACCTTCAGCGCCTCGATCCCGGCCGCGGTCATGGGGATGGGCGCCCGATTCTCTGCAGATGCCATGGCGGCAGTTTAGTCCCGGCCGTCTGGGCAAACGCCTGAGTCCTGCCTGTGCTTCAATCCCGACATGACTGACGCTCCCGACGAGCGCCGGATTGTCACCGCCCTCTTTGCCGACGTCGTTGGGTCGACGCCCGTCGCCGAAGCCCTGGGCCCGGAGGAGGCGAAGCTGGTGATCGGGGAGGCGATTGGGCGGGCCATCCGGGCCGTCGAAGCCTACGGTGGCAGCGTCAACAACCTGTTGGGCGACGGCCTCCTGGCGCTCTTCGGCGCTCCCATCGCCCATGAAGACGATCCCGAGCGGGCGGTTCGGGCGGCGCTCGACATCATCGGTTCCGCCAGGGACTACGGCGAGCAGGTGCGCCGTGGATGGGGTGTTAGCGACTTTGCCATGCGGATCGGCATCCACACCGGCGACGTCGTGGTCGGCCTGGTGGGGACGGGCTCGGCGGTCGAATACGGCGTCGTTGGCGACACCATCAATACCACTGCCAGACTGCAAGCGGCGGCGCCCCGCAATGGCATCGTCGTTTCAGAGGCGACCCAGAGGCAGGTCGCACACGAGTTCCGGTGGTCAGAGCCGCGACGTCTCGAGCTGAAGGGAAAGGCCCAGGCCGTCACGGCGTTCGAGCTGCTCGGTCCGAGTCAGACGCACGAGGCGGAAGCCGTATCGGGACCTTTGCTGGGCCGCGATGCCGAGCTACGAACCGTTTCCGACCTGGTCGATCGCCTCGCCGGCGGCAGGGGCGCCGTGCTGTTCATCGTGGGCGAGCCCGGCATTGGCAAGAGCCGCCTGGCCGCCGAGCTGAGACGGCAGGCGACGGAAGCCGGAACGTACGCCTGGCTTGAGGGGCGATGCGTTTCGTACGGTGAGGCTCTCCCCTACTGGCCATATCGCGACCTGTTGCGCAACTGGCTCGGGATTGGCCCGACCGAGCCGGAGCTTCGGGTACGGGTAAAGCTGCGCAAGATGACGGACGAGGCCTTCCCCGGGCGCGGGGCACAAGCCTATCCGTACCTGGCCGCCGTTCTGGGCGTCACCCTCGAACCGGATGCCGCTGAACAGCTCAAGAAGCTGTCGCCGGAATCGCTGCAATACCGAACCTTCGAAGTCTTCAGTGAGATGCTCGAGCGGCTCGCGACGGAACGCCCGGTGGTTATCGCCCTGGACGACCTGCACTGGGCCGACGCCACCTCGCTGGCGTTGACCGAGCGCCTGCTGGGCCTGGTGGAAACGGCGCCGGTGATGCTGGCCGTCAGCCAGCGGCCGGAGACCGACCATCCGTCGTGGCGGCTCAAGGAAAAGGCCGCTCGCGAGTATCGGCACCTGTTCCGTGAGCTGCATTTGCAGCCGCTGACCACCGACTCCGAGTCAGCCTTGCTGCGATCGCTCGCCGGCAACCGCCATCTGCCGCAGTCGGTCGTCGACCAGTTGCTTGCCTATGCGGAGGGCAACCCCTTCTACCTCGAGCAGTTGCTTCGCTCGCTGATCGACAGCGGGGTGCTCGTCCCGGAGAACGGCCACTGGAACGTCGTCGGTGGATCGACGGTGCAGCTTCCCCAAAGCCTGGAAGCCGTCATCATCGCTCGGATCGACCGCCTCGAGCCGGACTGGCGTGATGTGCTGACCTCGGCGGCGGTGCTGGGGCGAACCTTCAGCATCGAGCTTGTCCAGGCGGTTACGGCGCTCGACCTACCCCGCGTGCGGGCGGCCATCCACCACCTGCTGCGGCTCGACCTGCTGCGCGAGGAGGCCGGCGGCGATCGGTCAGTGTACCGGTACAAGCATGCGCTCATTCAAGAGGCGGCCTACAAGACGCTGGTCGCCACGAAACGCGCGGCGCTGCACCGACGCGCGGCGGAATGGTACGAGACGTACTATCACGACCGGCTCGAACGGGTCTACGGCCTGCTGGCTCACCACTGGCTGGGCAGCGACGATCGCGAGAAGGCAGCGGAGTATTTAAAGCTCGCCGGCGACGGAGCGCTTGCTGAGTGGTCGCTGGATGAGGCCGCTGAGCACTTTCGCTCGCTCGTCCCCCTGCTCGAAGCCGCGGACCGGCGCCAGGAGGCTGCCGAGACGCTCTTCCAGCTGGCGACTGCCCTGCACCTTGGCATGCGATATCGGGAGGCCAATGAGACGTGGCAACGCGCTTTTGCGCAGTGGCAGCCGGTCACCCGACCCGATCCGGTCGCTAATGCCGGCCTCCGGATCGCCCCCGGCCTCGTCCCCTGGGAACTCGATCCACTAAACGCCCTCTATACCTCGAACGTCCGGCTCCACCAACAACTCTACGACCGGCTGGTCGACGTTCGGCAGGGCGTCTATGTGATTCCGGCGCTTGCCGACCGTTGGGAGGTCAGTGACGACGGTCGCACCTACCGCATCCATCTACGGGAAGGGGCATCGAGGTCGGATGGCACACCGGTGACCGCCGAGGACGTCGTCAACACGCTCAAAGCGCTGATGACCCCGGCAAATGAATTCCTTGCGAGGGCCAATACGTTGATGCTCGAAAATGCCGATCGCTATGTCGAGGGCCAGATGGAGGACTTCAGTGACGTCGGTGTGCGGGCGCTCGACCGGCAGACAGTCGAATTCCGTCTTCAAGAACAGGCGCCCTACCTGCTGCACCTCTTCGGCTGGCCCGCCTATGCCGCGTCGTCAAAACAGGCGTCGAGCGGACCGTTCCTCGTTCGGGAAGCCACGCCCCAGCATGTCGTCATCGAACGCGACCCATCGTTCAAACGCTGGCGTAGCGGAAACGTGGGCGCCATCGAATTTGTCGAATCTGGACCCGACGCGATCAAAGCCATGTACGAGGGCAGGCTGGACCTTCTCAGCTGGTTGCCCGGCGCGGCGGCACAGGCCGCCTTCTCCGATCCACGTTTCAAGGTTGCGACTCCGCCGACCACCCGATCGACCTTTCTTGCGTTCACCGGCGAGACGATGATTCGAGATCTGCCTTTCCGGCGCGCGATCGCCTATGCGACGGATCGGCAGCGCCTGAAACCGCACGTCCTCCAGACGGACGTCCTTGCGTCCGGCGGCTTTCCCCCGCCTGGCATCATCGGGCACACACCGGACATCGCGCTGCCCTTCGATCCGGACCGTGCCCGGACCGAGCTGGCGAAGTCATCGGATCGCGGACCGCTGGTCGTCTCCTTTTACGGCGTCGGGATGGCCGAATTCTGGTCCCCCCTCGTGATGGGCTGGCGTGAAGTCCTGGGCGTCGAGGTGCAGCTCGTTCAAGCCAGTACGTCGGAGCACGAGCGGGCCCCCGAGTGGGCGCACGCGATGATCGGGCACTGGGTCGCGGCTTACCCGGACCCGGAGTATTACCTGCGCGGGGTCTATTTCAGCAAGAGCTCATCGAATCTCGGGCACTGGACATCGGAGGAGCTCGACGCGCTCATCGAGCAAGCGGTCCGCGCAACCAATGGGCCGACGCGTCTTGGGCTCTTCCACCAGGCCGACAAGCGGCTGGTCCAGGAAGAGTGCGCCCTTGTGCCCATGCTGTACGGCGGCGCGGCCTTCTTGCTCCAACCGTGGGTCCATGGATGGTTCGAGTGGGGCGTGCCGTGGCAGTCGTTCGACGAGCTGGTCGTGGACGAGCGGTCGCCCCGCGCCGAGGGCCTCGACTGATTCTGGCGACCAGCGTCTCCCCATGCGCGCCGATTGACGTTAGGCCATCAGGCGCGCGAATCCGTCGCTGTAGCGCACCCGCCCGTCGACCGTGATCCCATAGGCGTCGTATCCGTCGCGCCTCGCGACCCAGGCGATCCCCCGCTCACCCATCGCGAATCCCGCGGTGGCGGCGGCATCCGCGAGCATCATGCTCGGCCCGGCAACCGTCAGGCTGAGGAGCTCACGAGCCGGCTCGCCGGTTCGCCCGTCGAGGATGTGATCGCCGCGTTCATAGCTGCCGCTGGTCGCGATCGCCAGGTCCGTCACGGCAACCGTGGCGGCCACGGCGTTCGGGTCATGTGGATGGCGGATGCCGACCTGCCATTTGCGTCCGGCCTCGGGCGCGCCTCGGGCGATCACGTCGCCGCCGGCGCTGATGGCAAAGTTCCATCCCCCGGCTTCTGCCACGATCCGCGCGGCCCGCTCGACCGCCCATCCCTTGACGACCCCGGAGGGATCGAGACGGCCATCGGCTCGCGCCATCCAGGCGTTGAAGGCGCCCTCGCTTTCCAGACGAAGCTCCTCGCAGAGATCGAGGATCGTTCGCAGATCGGGGTGGCACTCGTCGACGGTGATCTCGCCCCGGCCGAGGCGACTGAGCTCACTCTCGTGGATATACGGGCTGAACCGCCGGTCCACGGCATGCAACCATTCGATGGCGTCGTCGATCGCCTGCTCCGGAACGCCTTCGTCACGGAGATCGATCGAAATCACCGTCCCCATCACCGGCTCGACCCGCAGCCGGCGATCGCGTGCCGGCAGCGATTGAATCGCCATGCTTACCGATGCGCCTGGTCGAGCGCCGACTGCACCGACTGCGCATAGGCGTCGCTGGTAAAGGTGGCACCGGAGAGGAGATCGATTTGCGCGCTCTGCGCCTGCAGCACCTCGTCGTGCAACTGCGGGGCGGCAAACTGACTGATCTCGGCGGAGCGCTGGCGGTCGTACGGCAATTGAATCGCCTGCACGTCGGTGATCTTCCCGCCCGAGATCGTGATTTTGACCTGGGTGTCGCCGAACTGGTTCTGAACGTCCTGCCCGGTGTAGGTCCCATCTTTGTAGGCGGAGCTACTGCTGGGTGACGTCGTCGCCGACGCCGATGGGCTGCCCGAGGGTGAGGCGCCCGGCGATGGGCTCGCCTGGGCCACGTCGGCCGAGGGTGTCTTGGGGCGCGCCTGGGCCGGCGTCTTGAAGCTGAACAGCAGAAAGACTCCTATGACGGTCGCGATGATGGCGACGGCGGCGCGGGTTGGCATGCTCCTCCTTTAAATCAGCGCGAAGCGCTCGAAATGAATCTGGTCTTGCGGAACGCCGATCGACCCCAGGATGCCGGCCACCCGCTCCATCATTGACGGCGGTCCGCAGACGAAAACGTCGCGAGACGCGGCGTCGGGCACCAGGCGGCGAATCGTCTGGGCGGAGAGCGGATCGACCGGCAGCTCGGCACTGCCGCGCTGGCCGATCAGATAGTGGATGGTGCCGCGCCGCTCACGCATCAGCTGCTCCAGCTCGTCTTTGAAGACCACGTCCTCCCAGCTCCTCGCGCGATAGATCAGGGTGATGGCATCGCGTTTGCTGCGGATCTCCTCGATCAGGGCGCGCAGCGGCGTAATCCCGATGCCCCCGGCAATCAACAGGACCCTGGCCCGGCGCTGCCGCTGTGCGGTAAATAGGCCGTAGGGACCTTCGATCGCGACCGCCGTTCCCGGGTGCAACCCGTGCAGCGCCCGGCTGTCATCACCGACGCCCTTGACCGTGATGCGCAGGGCGCGCGCGCTTGCCGGAGCGGACAACGAGAACGGATGGGTGCGCCACCAACCGGTCCGGGTGAGAAATCGCCATCGAAAGTACTGCCCGGCCTGAGCGCGCAATTGATCGAGGTCCTTTCCGGTGATGTACAGGGAGACGACGCCCGGGGCCTCGGGCGCGATCTCCGCGATCCGCAGATCGTGCCGTAGGCTCAACCAGAGCGGGGCGCCGACCCGAAAGACCAGGATGGCGAGTCCGAGGGCGACGTACAGCGCGATCCAGTACGCGCGCGCGACGCCGTCATCACTGAAATCGGTGCCGACCGCGAGCTCGTGCCCGAAGGCGAGCGCGATCGCGAGATAGGCATAGAGATGCAGAAAGCGCCAGGTTTCCCACGACATCCGGTGCCGGGCTGCCCGCAGTGACGTCACCGCCACCATGATCAGCAGCCCGGTCGCGACCGTCGCCATCAGCACGTAGGGATAAGTTGTGATCAGCGTCCATCCCTCGTTCATGATCGACTTGCCGTCGCCGAGCGCATAGCCGATGGTGCTGAACGCCACATGCGCGCTGATCAGGGTCACAACGCTGAATCCCAGCCAGCGATGCCAGACCGCGAGGCCGTCCATGCCGAAGCGTCGTTCGAGCCAGGGGCTGCGCGACATCATGAAGATCTGGACCAGTGCGCCGTACGTGCCGATCAGTGCGGTGATCTGCCCGGCGGCGGTGAACTTCGCCGACGCGCTTCCCAGCTGGTTCAGCCCGCCGTGCCGGATCCACATCCCGACGACCAGCAGCGCGTTGATCGCCACGATCACCACGATGTCGGACGCGCTCAAGAACAACCGGCGCGGCGCCGGCTGGATGGCACGGCTGCCTCGCCGCTCAGGAAGCTCGCGTCGGGCCATGATGCTGCTCACGTTGGATTGAACCGAAAGTTCGCAGGACTGAACAACGGGCGATCGCCCGCGGTCCCGTTCCATGGTCGCATGGGGCCCTGAACGCCGGATGAAGGTCAGCTAAGGATCGTCTAAGAGTCGCTTAACCGGGCCGCCTCGCGGACCGATGCCGCGTCGGCCGGATCCTGGACCGCGATCGGGTCGCTCGCCGGAAAGGTCTCCATCAGCGCCTCATCGAGGGCGTCATAGTCGTCTCGGCGCAGGCCCTCCTGGTCGTCCGCGATCTCAGGGCTCGGGGGCAAGCTTGTCGAGTTCCGCCAGGTCGGCGGGAGCAACCTCCAGTGCGACCGCCGCCAGGTTCTCTTCGAGATGCGCCACCTTTGAGGTCCCGGGGATGGGCAGCATGACAGGCGAGTGCTGCAGCAGCCAGGCCAGGGCCAGCTGCTCCGCGGTGGCCTGGTATTTCGAGGCGATCTGGCGCAAGACGGCCTCGCCGCCCATCTCCCCGCCACCCACCGGCCGCCACGGCAGGAAGGCCAGTTCCTGCAACGAACACTCCTCCAGCACCGGCTCGGATTCGCGATCGAAGAGGTTGTACCGGTTCTGGATCGAAACGATCGGGGTGAGTTTTTCCGCTTTCTGCAGCTGCTCGACGGTGACGTTCGAGAGCCCGATGTGCCGGATTTTGCCCTCGTCCTTGAGCTCGACCAGCGCGCCGACCGATTCTTCGAAAGGAACCTTGGGATCCGGCCGGTGGAACTGGTAGACATCGATCTCATCGACTCGAAGTCGTCGAAGGCTGCCCTCGCAGGCCTCCCGCAGGTGCTGGGGCCGCCCATCGGGTTCCCAGCGCCCGGGGCCCGGCCGAAGCAAGCCGCCCTTTGTCGCGATGACGAGGTCATCAGGGTAGGGATACAGCGTCTCGGCGATCAGGCGCTCGCTGACCTCCGGGCCGTAGGAATCGGCAGTATCGATGAAGTTGATCCCGAGCTCGATCGCGCGGCGAAGGACCCGCTTGCATTCCTCACGATCCGCCGGTTCGCCCCAGATCCCCTCACCCGTGAGCCGCATCGCGCCGAACCCGAAACGATTGACAGGCAGGTCGCCGCCGATGTCGATGGTTCCGGCCAATGCGGCAGTAATCGTGGTGATGTCTCTTGCCATGCAATTCCTCCTCGGCCTTTCGGCCTTCTTTGATTGTTACGGATCAGGCCGCAACCGCTCGGCATTCGAGTTCATCAATGCCGATGACATACTGGGACCACATGAAGCTCGGGCTCATCCTTCCCTATCATGGCGGCCTGTCGTTTTCCGAGGCAATCGAGCTGACGCAGCGTGCGGAGGCGCTCGACTTTGCGTCGGTGTGGGTTCCGGAGGCGTGGGGCACAGACGCGATCTCGGTCCTCGGCGCGTTGGCCACGCGCACCGAGCGAATCCAGCTCGGCACCGGCATCGTCAACGTCTTCAGCCGGACGCCGGCGCTTCTCGCACAAACTGCCGCCACCCTCGACCTGCTCTCAAACGGCCGCTTCATCCTCGGGCTCGGCACCAGCGGCCATCAGGTGATCGCAGGCTGGCACGGCATGCCGTTTGACCGTCCACTGCTGAGGCTCCGAGAAACGGTGGCCATCGTGCGGCAAATCCTTCGCCAGGAACGGCTTCGATTCGATGGTGAGATCTTTCACCTCGACCAGGGCCTCAAGCTGCTGGCTCGGCCGCTGCGGGCTGAGGTCCCGATCTTTTTCGCCACCCTGACACCGGGCGGATTACGGCTGACCGGGGAGCTTGCTGATGGCTGGATTCCAACGCTCTTCTCTCCCGATCACATGGACGTCTTTCGGCCCTATCTGGAAGAAGGCGCTCGGCAGTCGGGCCGCTCCCTCGACACCCTCGAGATCGCGCCGCACGTCCAGATCCTGATCGCGGATGACCGCGCGAAAGCGCGCGATGCACTTCGACCCTGGGCTGCCCTCTATGTGGGTGGCATGGGCTCCAGAGAAAAGAACTTCTACAACGAAGTCGCCCGGCGTTACGGTTTTGCCGATGCCGCGCGAGCCATTCAGGAGCTGTATCTCACCGGCAAGAAAATCGAAGCGATGCGACAGGTCCCGGCCGAGCTGATCGACAGCGTTGCCATCGCCGGACCGCCCGACTACGTGGGCGAGCGGCTCGCCGCATGGTCGTCGGCCGGCGTGACGACGCTGCTCGCCGCGATCGAGGGCCCAACACAGGCGCATCGCCTGCAGACGATCGAGATCCTGGCAGCGCAGTCGGCAATGGTCCACTAGCATCAGCCAAGGGACAACAAACTCACCTGGAGGTGGCAACCATGCCTGAGCGCAAGGCCGAGGCACAGTGGCGCGGTTCGTTGAAAGATGGGTCGGGAACCATGCGGTTGGGGAGCGGCGCATTTCAGGGGTCTTACTCGTTTGCCAGCCGCATGGAGAACGGGAGCGGCACGAATCCCGAGGAGTTGATCGGCGCCGCGCACGCCGGTTGTTTCTCGATGGCCTTCGCGAACGGGTTGAGCCAGGCGGGCCATGCCCCGCAAGAGATCAACACCTCGGCGATTGTCCACTTCGATCGCGGCGACAAGGGCTGGGGGATTTCCCGCATCGAGCTGACGACCGATGGCGTGGTGCCGGGCATTGATGAAGCGACGTTCACCAAACTCGCCGAAGACGCCAAGCAGAATTGCCCGGTGTCAAAGGCGCTCGCGGCGACGCCCATCAGTCTGAAGGCGACTCTCAAGAGCGGCGTTCGAGCCTAGCCCGTGAGGGCGATGGTCCTCCTCGCGCCGCGAGAGCCGCTGCGCGAGGAGGATCTTCCCGTTCCGCAAGCCCGCGAGGGCCAACTCCTGATTCGTGTCCTGGTCTGCGGCGTCTGCCGCACTGACCTGCACATCACCAGCGGCGAGCTCACCAAACCCAAATTGCCGCTGGTGATCGGTCACCAGGTGGTCGGCCGGGTCGAGCGCACCGGACCGAACGTGGATCGGTTCTCGGTTGGACAGCGGGTCGGCGTTCCCTGGCTCGGCTACGTCGACGAAACCTGTCGCTTCTGCCGTCGCGGACAGGAGAACCTTTGCGAACACGCGCGCTTCACCGGCTACCAGACCGACGGTGGTTACGCAGAGTACATGGTCGCCGACCAGCGGTTCTGCCTCACCATTCCCGAGACCTACCAGGATCTCCAGGCAGCGCCATTGCTCTGCGCCGGGCTGATCGGCTACCGCGCCCTTCGTCTCGCGGGTGACGCCGAGCGGATCGGCCTCTACGGGTTCGGCGCTTCCGCGCACATCATTGCCCAGGTGGCGCGCTACCAGGGCCGTCGGGTCTTTGCTTTCACCTCGCCCGGTGACGTCAAGACCCAGGAGTTCGCCAGAAGTCTCGGCGCCGAATGGGCCGGTGATTCGCTAACCAATCCACCAGAGCCGCTCGACGCGGCGCTGATCTTCGCGCCGGTCGGTGCCCTGGTCCCGGCCGCGCTCAAGGTTCTCGACCCGGGGGGCACCGTCGTCTGCGCCGGGATTCATATGAGCGACATTCCATCGTTCCCCTACGACTGGCTGTGGCAGGAGCGGCAAATCCGCTCGGTCGCGAACCTCACCCGGAAAGACGGAGAGGAGTTCCTCCAGATCGCCCCACGCGTTCCGGTTCGGACCGACGTCAATCCCTACCCGCTCTCGGATGCCAACCGGGCCCTTGACGACCTCGCGCACGGACACTTCCGAGGGGCGGCGGTTCTTACCGTTGGCTCATGAACTAAATAAGAATCTTCATGAAAATGAAAGGTGATCCGCCGGATCATCTAGCCCGATGCATTTGCAGAACCGCCACATGCTCTTCGCGCTTGGCGGCGCCGCCGGCCTGGCTCTGGCCGCGATCGCGCTTGGCATCCTCTATTTCGTCGTCTTCCCCAGCTCGGCTCCCCAGAAGCTCGCGCTGAGCTCGGCGACGGCGACGCCAGCCGCGGTCGCATCCAGCAGTTCCTCGGCCGACGGCACCTGGTCGGTGGCGTCCGGGTCGCAGGCCGGTTATCGGGTTCGCGAAACGCTGGCGTTCGTCGGCGCCCCCAGCGACGCCGTCGGCCGCACGTCATCGGTGCACGGCACGGTGACGATTACCGGCTCGCCCTCGGCCTACACCGTTTCAGCAGCGTCGCTGACCGTTGACGTCAATACCCTGACCAGCGACCGGTCGATGCGCGATCAGCGGATTCATACGATGGGATTGCAAAGCAATCAGTACCCGACGGCCACCTTCGTCCTGGCGACGCCGATCGCCGTTCCAGCCGGTACCGCCAACGGTCAGGTGGCCACGGTGTCGGCCACCGGCGCGCTCACCATTCACGGCGTGACGAAGACCGTGACCATCCCGATCCAGGCCAGGCTGAGTGGTTCGCAGGTCCAGCTCGCCGGTTCGATTACCTTTCCCTTCGGTGAGTTTGGGATGACGCCACCGAGCATCGGCGGCTTCGTCAGCGTGCAGGACAACGCCATCATGGAGTTCGCCATCAACCTGGCGCGGGCGGCCTGATCCGTGCGAGTCCTAGTCGCCGAAGACGATCGTGGCCTGCGTGAGGTGCTGGTGCAGGGCCTCGAGGATGCCGGTTATCTCGTCGATGCCGTCGATCGCGGCGATGATGCCGTCGACCAGCTGAAGTTCTACGACTACGACGTCGCGATCCTCGATTGGCGGATGCCGGGCCTGCAGGGCGTCGAGGTCGCCTCCTGGGCGCGCACCCACGACAAACCCACCGCGATTCTGATGCTGACGGCACGTGACGCGCCACCCGACCGCATTCAAGGCCTCGACGCCGGCGCCGATGATTATCTGGTCAAGCCGTTCGATTTCGGGGAGCTGCTGGCGCGCGTTCGCGCGTTGCAGCGGCGACCTCGCGGTGTCGATTCACCGGTCCTCACGCGAGGCAGGTTGTCCCTCGACCCGGCGCGGCGTCAGGTAACGGTTGACGGTCGCTTGCTGAACCTGACCCCTGCCGAGTTTCACATCACGGAATTACTGATGCGCCGCTTCCCGTCGGTTGTCGACCGCAAAGCGATCGCCGAACATGCCTGGCGCGACGAGACCGAGCCGCTCGGTTCCAATGTCATCGACGTCAAGATGAGCCGGCTGCGAGCCAAGCTGGCCAACGCCGGCGTGCGCATCGTGACCGTCCGTGGCTCCGGCTTCCGGCTGGAAGAGGCTCACTAGCGATCGTTGCGCGTCACCTAATTGAAAGGTTGACGCGCGCATCATGAGTCCATCAGAACTCACGCAATCGACGGAGGTGGACTCATGAACGACCGGATGCTTCGAGGCGCCTTTGGTGGCGCCGCCCTCGGCAGCCTGCTCGGTGGCGGCATCGCGTGGCTGGTGGGCATCGTCATGCTCGGGCTCGAACCCGCGATCTTCCTCGCCTGCGGTGTCTATGCCGGCACTGTGTACGGCGGGATCGGCGGGGCCGTTCGAGCGGCGCGTCATTCACCAGAGCTCGCGCCGGCGCGCCTCAGCCGCGCTCCGCGCTAACCGCAGGCTCCCTCCCTTCCCAACGTCCCGGGCCACCCACCCGGGACTTTTTTATTTCGCCTCGACGGGGATCAGGCGCAGGGTTGTCGGCACCACGGAGCGGCGCAACATCGCATCCGTCTCTTCGGGCCATCGCTCGCCGTATTTCTCGCGGTACGCCGCATTGACGGCACGGTTCACCTTGGGGTCGTGCTCCGGCTTGGCGCGCGCCGCGACTTTGCGGCGGCCGACACGGATGATGACCCTCGGATTGGCGAGCGCCTCCTGGTACCAGCGCCCGCGTTTTCCCTTATAGGAGCGGATGAACACGCCGTCTTCCGTCGGGACGATCCAGACCGTGGTGCGGTGAACCGGCGATCTGGCATCGCGGCGCGTCTCGATCTCGACCTCGTCGCTTTCGGCGATCTTCCAGAGCAGGTCCTTGGCCGATTGCGCCACCACTCGATGCTAGGCCGATCTGCCATTAGGCTGTCGGCATGAACTGGCGAGCCTTTGCCGAGGCTTTCGTCACCCTGGTCGTCATCATGGATCCCCTGGGTAGCGCCCCAATCTTCATTGCGCTGACGGCACGGCGGACCGTCGCGGAACGCCGTCGAGCCGCCATCGAAGCCGCGCTCGCGGCCGGTGGCGTGATCGTGCTCTTCGCGCTCTTCGGCCGGTTGGTGCTCGATTACCTGCACGTCTCGGTGCAGAGCCTCGAGATTGCAGGCGGCATGTTGCTGCTCCTGGTGGCGCTGCAGATGCTTCGCGGGGAGGAGATGGCGCAACCGGAGAGCGCCAACATCGCGCTGGTTCCGCTGGCCACGCCCCTGCTGGCTGGCCCGGGAGCGATCGCCGCGGTGATGGTGCTGACGCGCCGCTACCAGGGACCGGGCGACCTGCTCGCGATTGTGCTGGCTATCGGCGCCGTCGTCGTCGTCATCGCCGTCGGCCTGACGCTCGCCGACCGCATCGCCACGTTCGTACGCCCGTCGATCATCCAGCTGCTGACACGGGTGCTGGGATTGCTGCTCTCGGCGATCGCCGTGCAGTTCATCGTCGACGCTCTCAAGATCATCGCCACGCGCTGACCTCAGCGAATCAGGAAGCCGGTGCCGATCGGGTCGTCGGCGGCGAGCACGAACTGGTGATAGCCCGTGAGATGGGCGCTGCCCTCGACCTCCGTAATCACGGCGGGATTTTCCCCCACGCGGGCTTCAGCGACCACTCGCGAAGCGAAGCGACTGCCGATGACGCTCTCGTGCATGAGCGTCTGGCCCCGAGCCAGCTCACCGCGCTGGTCCATCAGGGCCAGCCGCGCCGAGGTTCCGCTGCCACAGGGCGAGCGGTCCACTTCCCCGTCGGCGAAGACGGTGACGTTACGGTTGCCTGCCGTGAACATGACGCCGTAGATGCCTTCCAGGTCAGGCTGCAGCGGGTGCGCGATCGGCCGGTCCGCCTCGATCGCCGCTTTGATTTCACGACCCAACTCGATGAAACGCGGGACGAACGCCGGCTCGATCGGCAGCTCGAACCGGTCAGCCGGAACGATCGCATAGAAAGCGCCGCCGTAGGCGACGGCGACCTCCACCCTGCGTCCGGCCACCCGAACCGGCAGGGCGTCGATCAGAACGAAGCTCGGAATATTGCGGAAGCGAACCGAGCGGGCTCGTCCATCCTCGATGAGGGCCGTGGTCTTCAGCCGGCCCGAGGGAACATCGACGGTCACGTCGACGGTGCGGCCGTCCGCTTCGACGATGGAGGCATCGATCGCCCAGGTGACCAGCGCGATGGTCCCGTGGCCGCACGCGGTGCTGTAGCCGGCGTTGTGGAAGAAGACGACGCCGAGCTGCGCACCGCCATCTTCCGGCTCGGTGACGAAGCCGCCGTACATGTCGGCGTGGCCTCGCGGTTCGAAAACGAGCAGCTGCCGGAGATGATCGAGGTGCTCGCGAGCATAGCGACGCTTTTCCAGCATGGTCGGTCCGTGAAGCGCCGGGATGCCGCCGGTGACGATCCGAAACGGCTCGCCGGCGGTGTGGTAGTCGACGGTGCTCACCATGAGCGGACGGCTCGCGCCTTGAGTGGCCATCCCCTTATGCTGCGCCATCCGCCCACCAATCTTGGATAGGCTAGTGGCAACGACCCACATGATCAAGGACCTTGGACTGCTCATCCTGAGAGTGGTGGCCGGC
This sequence comes from Candidatus Dormiibacterota bacterium, assembly GCA_036269255.1. Lineage (GTDB taxonomy): Bacteria > Chloroflexota > Dormibacteria > CF-121 > CF-121 > CF-13. The sequence continues at coordinate 508 of DATASI010000182.1, read as the reverse complement.
GTGACGCTCGCCGCCCACGGTTATCCCAAGCTCTTCGGCGGACCTGGCAAGCAAGCTCATCCGCTGCTCGCCCGGACGATGGGACCCAATTATCCGGCCGCGGTGGAACGCAGCGGCCCCGGCTTTGTCGCGGGACTCGAGAAGATGGGCGTCCCCTATCCGGAGCTCGCCGCGAAGGCCTCGGCGATCACCGAGCTGGGCGGCGGACTCGCGCTTGCCGCCGGCTTCATGACCCGCCCTGTTGCGCTGGCCCTGGCCTTCAACATGGGCGTGGCGATCAGAAAGGCGCACTGGAAGAACGGGTTCTACGGCCAGGGTGGTTACGAATTTCCGCTGATGCTGGGCGCCGCCGCGCTCACCCTCGCCCTGACCGGTCCGGGTGCCATCTCGATCGACGAGCTGCTCTCCTAGCGGCTGGATTGGCTAGACTCGCCGCCATGAAATGGCAGGCGTGGACCTTCGTCGCAGCCTGCTTCACACTGCTGCTGCTCGGGACTGTGCTCGTCTT
>DATASI010000181.1:0-9187 GCA_036269255.1 Candidatus Dormiibacterota bacterium | reverse complement strand
GCAGGACCGCTCCCTGCTGGGCCTGGCTTCCCTGGGCGCCTCCAACGGGCACGCCTCCGCGGGCGGCGCCCCATTCGTGGGCGTGATGATGGCGATCGTGACGGACAACAACGACCCGAACAACCAGGCACGGGTCAAGGTCAAGTTCCCCTGGCTCGATGACAACTACGAAAGCCACTGGGCCCGAGTGACCCAGCTTGGCGCCGGCCCCGACAGCGGCGCCGTCTTCCTGCCCGAGGTCAACGACGAGGTGCTGGTCGCCTTCGAGCATGGCGATGTCCGCCGGCCCTACGTGATCGGCAGTCTGTACAACGGACAGGACAAGCCGAAACTCGGTAGCGGGCTCATCAATAACGGCAAGGTCCTGCGTCGCGGCTTCATCTCGCGGACCGGCCACCAGTTCATCTTCTTCGACGACTCGAGCAAGACCGGCATCGCCATCATCAGCAGCGACAACAAGTACAAGATCTCGATCAATCTGACGACGTCGGAAATTCATATTGCGTCCGGGGGCAAGGTCCACATCGAATCGCAGCAGGACATGACGCTCGAATCCAAGCAAAACCTCAAATTGTCGGCTCAGCAGGGAATCAGCCTGGAAGCTCAAACGAGCCTTGATCTCAAGGCTCAGCAGGGCGCTACGCTCGATGGCGGGGCCCAGCTCGAAATGAAGGCCTCCGGCCAGACCAAACTGAGCGGCGCGATGGTTGACGTCAACAATGGCTCGCTGCAGGTGATGTGATGGCTTTCCCCATCGTGAATCAGGGCGGCATGGTGATGTGCATGCACGGCGGCCAAGCCCAATGCACGACCGTGAGCCCCAAGGTGCTCGTGGGCAGCCAACCGGTGGTCACGATTCCGGCGGCGTACATGATTGCGGGTTGTGCCTTTCCGCCGCCACCGGCGGCCAACGGACCCTGCGTCAGCGGCATGATCATGGCCGGCAGTTCCAAGGTGCTCGCTGGCGGCATGCCGGTACTGCTCGCCATCCCACCCGTGACCGGGACTTGCGTGCCGACCGGAACCCCGCTGACGATCTCGAGCGCGGGGCAGGAGAAGGTGATGGCCCTGTGAGCGAAGAATTCATTGGTTCGGGATGGGCGTTTCCGCTCCGCACCGACCCAACCGGGCGCATGGCGCTCGTCTCCCGCGAACAAGAGGTCGAGGAGAGCATCCGCTTGGTCCTGGGTACCGCGTTCGGCGAGCGGCCGATGCGACCGGAGTTTGGCTGCGCGATTCACGACTATGTCTTTGAAACGGCGGACGCCGAGACGGCGGCAAAGGTCGCCTCCGCGGTTCGCGCCTCCCTGCGGCGCTGGGAGCCGCGGATCGACGTCAATGACGTGATCATCAGTTTCGACACGGCCGAGGCGAGCACCATCTATATCGACATTCGCTACTCGATCGGCGAGACCAACGATCCCCGAAACCTGGTCTTCCCGTTCTATGTGATTCCAGCGGAGGGAACATGACCCAAACCACACCAGAGGGAGGCGACTGAACATGGCACTTCCGGTTCCGAATCTCGACGATCGCCGCTTCCAGGACCTGGTGGACGATGCCAAGCGCCTGGTCCAGCAGAAGTGCCCCGAGTGGACGGACCACAACGTTTCGGATCCCGGCGTCACCCTGATCGAAACCTTCGCCTGGATGACCGATCAGCTGCTCTACCGGCTCAATCGGGTGCCAGAGCGGAACTACATCAAGTTCCTGGAACTGATCGGCGTTCGGCTCTTCCCGCCAACCGCGGCGCGCGCCGCCATCACGTTCTGGCTGGCCGGCCCGCAGCCGGACACGATTCACATCCGGCCCGGCACGCAAGTTGCCACGCTGCGCACGGACGCCGACGAGGCGATCGCTTTCACGACGGTCGGCGACCTCGCCATCGTGCCCAGTTCGCTGACGCGGCTGGCCTCGACGCTCGCCGGTGACCGCGAGGTCCGTGACCACACCGAGGCCCTCGAAGCCGGCACTGCGTTCTACTGCTTCGACAAGGTGCCGAAGCCGGATGATGTCTTGCTGGTCGGCCTCTCCGAGGCAGTCCCAGCCTGCGCCGTCACGCTCCGCTTCAGATGCGACGTCGAGGGCGTAGGCGTCGATCCCGAAGATCCGCCGCTGACCTGGGAAGCCTGGGATGGTTACGGCTGGACGGCGTGCGAGGTGGACCGCGATGGCACGGGTGGCCTCAACCGCGACGGTGACGTCGTCCTGCACATTCCGAAGAGTCATACCGTCTCGGTCATCCAGCAGCAGCGCGCCGGTTGGCTGCGCGCTCGAGTGCTCAAGCCGGAACAGGACCAGCCGACTTATTCCGCATCCCCCACGATCAAGGGACTGACCGTCTTCACCATCGGGGGCACGACCGAAGCGGTCAATGCCGATCTGATTGAGAACGAGATCCTCGGTGTCTCGGAAGGCGTTCCCGGCCAGCGATTCAGCTTGAAGCAGCGGCCCGTCGTTCCTGGCGGCTCAGCGGCCATCCTCGAAGTGAGCAGCCCCGATGGCTGGCAGGAATGGGCCCAGGTCCAAGATTTCTTTGACAGCACCGCTGAGCATCGTCATTTTGTCCTCGACGCCGTCTCCGGTGAGGTGCAGCTGGGCCCGGGCGTCCGCGAGCCGGACGGCGCCCTCCGAATTTACGGAGCGGTTCCGCCGAAGGGCGCGCGCTTGCGCATCCGGTCTTACCTGATCGGCGGCGGCAATCGCGGCAACGTGGCGCGCAACGCGATCACCATCCTGAAGTCGTCGATTCCTTATGTCTCGAAAGTCCAGAATCGCCGCGCCGCCGAGGGTGGCGTCGATGGCGAGGAAATCGAGAACGCGAAGGTCCGGGGCCCGATCGTCCTCCGCACCCGCGACCGGGCGGTGACCATGGAGGACTACGAACACCTCGCCCGTGAGGCGGCGCCGGAGGTTGCACGGGTGCGGTGCGTGACGGCCGGCGATGGCGCTGACGCCGGCGGCGTTCGCATCCTGGTCGTGCCCGCCGCAGGAAGCAGCGACGGACGGCTGCGCTTTGAACAGCTGGTGCCGGCGGAGGAGACCCTGGCCCGGATCAGCCGCCGCCTCGATGATGCGCGCGTCATCGGTACGCGAATCGCGGTTGAGCCGCCGGTCTATCGCGGCGTGACGGTGGTCGCCAAGTTGCGGCCGCGAGGCACCGCCAACCCTTCCCGGCTGCAGGCGGATGCGCTCGAGGCGCTCTACCATTACTTCCACCCGATCACGGGAGGCCCCGACCGGAGCGGCTGGCCATTTGGCCGGCCTGTCCATGTCGGCGAGGTTTACTCGGTCCTGCAAGGCCTGCGCGGCACCGAGCTGGTCGAAGACGCGCGCCTGTTCGGAGCGGACCCGATCACCGGACAGCGCGGGCAGGCGGTCCAGCGCCTGGTCATCGAGCCGCACGCCCTGGTGTTCAGTTATGAGCACCAGATCATGGTGGAAGGCGCATGATCGCAACGGCAAAGGCCGCTGAGAGGAAGCGGGGCCTGGTCCGAAACCTCGAGACCCCGCATCCGCTGATCGAGGCGCTCCCCTCGCTCTTCCAGGAGGATGGCTTCAGCCAGCGTTTTCTCACCGCGTTCGACGAGGCACTGGCACCGATTTTCGCCACCCTCGACAACCTGTCCTGGTACTTCGATCCCTGGCTGGCGCCGGAGGATTTCCTCGAGTGGCTGGCAGGCTGGTTTGGCATGGCCCTCGACGAATCATGGTCGGCGGATCGCCGGCGAGCGCTCGTCGCCAAAGCCTTTGATTTCTACCGTATGCGCGGCACGGCGAGCGGCCTGAAGGCGCAGATCGAAACGCTCACCGGAGGAAGCGTCGAGCTGCATGAGACCGGCGGAGTGATTACCTCCAAGGCGGCCGGCGGGCAACTGCCCGGCTCGCCGAATTTTGCCGTACTGGTGCGGGTCACCGTTGATGATCCCGCCAGCATCAACCTCAAGCGACTCGACCAGCTGGTCGCGGCGGCCAAGCCAGCTCACGTCACGCACAAAGTCGAGCTTGTCAAACGGAGCGAAGTAAAGAATGCTGTGGAGGTGACCAGCGGGTGATCGTCTGCAAGAACTGCGGACACCAGAACGACGATAACGACACCTTTTGTGGGTCGTGCGGCAAGTTCCTCGAATGGACCGGTGAACGAGTCGCCGTCGCCCAGCCGGAGCCCGAGCCACCGCCACCGCCGCCGGCACCTGTCGCCGAGCCGACGCACGTCGGACTCCTGGACCGCGTCAAGCACGCGGTCGGCATCGAGGAGACGCAGGCCTCGACCACCCAAACCGCCGAACCGGTCGAACCGGCCGCCGCCCCGCCACCTCCGCCGAGCGCACCGGCACCGGTTGCGTCCTCAGCGCCCCCTCCACCACCCGCATACCGTCCGGTCAACGTCACGTCCGCCCCGCCAGCGGTACCACCGGCTCCGCATGTGACGCCGGCGCCAACGCGGTTCGCCCCCGCTCCACTCCAGGCGTCAGCTCCGATGGGGCAGAGCGTGCCCGAACGCGAACCGGTCCTGGCCGGGGTCGGCGCCCCCGTCGCTCCCGCGCCCCCGTCGATACCGGTCCACGAAGACGAACCGATGTCGCGCCGGCCGACCTCGGTCGCACCCGCGGCGGCCCGCCCGCGTCGCGCGGCGCGGACCATGGAAGCGCCAACCCGTCGTCGCCCGGGCGACCTGATCTGCGGCCAATGCGGTGAAGGCAACGATCCAACCCGACACTTCTGCCGCCGCTGCGGCAACACCCTGGACGAGGCGATCGCGGTGCAGCTGCCCTGGTACCGCCGGCTCTGGAACCGGGTCGTCGGCCCCAAGACCTATGCCGCCGGCTACCGCCACGGACGGATCGGTCCGCCCAACGTGCTCGGCGCCGTGTTCCGCATCATCCGGCTGGCGCTCCTCGCAATCGTTGTGGTTGCGGTGCTGGCCTTTGCCCTGATCCCATCATTCCGGACCGGCGTCATCAACCAGGTCTCCAAGACCATCACGCCGCTGCGCGTTCAATTCTTTCCGCACTACGACGCGGTCTATGCCACGGGCGCCACCTCCAGTACCGCCATCACGGGGCACCCGCCGATGCTGGCCGTCGACCACTTCATCAACACCTACTGGGCGGCTTCGGCAAACGACACCAAGCCGTACCTGAAGGTGCTGTTTACCTCGCCCGTCGACCTCGCGAAAATCGGGTTTGATTCCGGTTCATCGGGGACGACACCGGCGGACAGCTTCCCCAATCAGCCACGGCCCAAAACCGTGCATGTTGTCTGCTCGGACGGAACGACTGCGGACCTCACACTGAAGGACGAGGACCCGAGCGCGGCGAAGAATGCGCAGTTCTACACCATCGACGCCAAGCAGGTCACCTACGTCGAGATTTTCATCACCAGCACGTACCCGCCGGCCGGCGCGTCGCCCTCATCCGTCGCCATCAGCGAGGTGGAGTTCAAGACCAAGGACTAACCGGCGGTGGCGGTCAGCCCCAGCTCCTCGAGCACGCGCGCGTAGTCACGTTTGGCACGGCTGGCGGCGATCGGGTCGCCGGCTCGTTCGCGCGCGTCGATGAGGAGCTTCCAGAGGGGATCGTGCAAACGGTCGATCCAGAGCCCCGTCGTGCAGGCGTTGGCGGCGCCGGTCGCATCGCCCCGCTTCAGGAGCAGCTCCGCGAGGCCTTGCACCGCCTCGAGGGCGGCGGCGCGGAAACGCTCGCGCGGCTCGATCGCCCACTCGGCCGGGCCGTCTTCGGGAAGGACCTCGCCCGCGTAAAGCTCGAGGGCCTGCCGGAAATAGCCGATCGCGTCCTCGCTCTCGCCGCGGAGCCGGGCGACTCTCGCCGTGCCGAGAGCCCTGGAAAACTGAACCAGGTCGACCTCCGCATCCGATTGCAAGGCCAGGCGATACGCGTCGCCCTCACGCAGTAGCACGGATGAGCCGCCTCGACCGACCCCCGGCTCCAGCCAGGAGCGCAGCGAGGAAACGGCGACGTGCAGGTTGCGGGCACCGGTTTCGAGATCGGCATCCGGCCAGAACGCTGATTGCAGCACCTCACGGTGCACCGGGTTGCCGGCGTGCACGGCAAGGAGGCGAAGAACCGCCCGCGCTCGCGGCTTGATCGCGGTGAGGTCGACGGGCCGTCCTTTGATCACGATGCTAAAGCCACCAAAGCAGCGAATCGAAATCGACGGAATGGATCGCGCGTGTCCGAGCGGAATCACGTTTTCGATCGGGCTCGAAGGCGCCACCATGGCCAGCGGCGCAAGACCGAACTCCTCCTGGACACCCTGGGCCAGTCCGCGATATTCTGCGGCGCGCTCGGGCTCCAGCTCGGCGAGGGCCAGGTAGGGGAAGAAGCGGGCCCCAGGCGTTCCGCTATAACGGGCCAGGGTTTCGGCCTGCAGCGCCAGCTCGCGCGAGTCGGGTGAGCCGGCTCGAGCCAGGGCGAGCGAGAGCAGCGCTCGGGACCAGGCCTCGAGCACCCCAGCGCCGAGCTGCCGGAAATCATCGGTCGCCCGTTCGAGGAATGGAGCGGCCTTTTCACCGGCATAGACCGCGGCCCAACCGAGCATGAAGCCAATCAGCGCGCCACCCCAGCGGTCGCCATCACGCCGGCAGGCCTCCATCAGCAGCTCCGCCTCACGCGCACTGCCGGGCCGGCTGGTCAGGACCAGCGCCGCCCGCGCGAGCCGCCCGACCCAACCGAAGCCGAGCGCCTCGGCGGCCTCGGCCGCGTCCTCGACGTCAAAGACACCCTGCTGGTCGCCGGCAAGCAAGGCCGCGATCCCGGCAGAAAGCCGCGCCGCCGTGGCGAGCGCGTTGGCGGCATCCGGGCTATCGGCCGCCGCGTTGAGGTAGCGTCTCGCCTGCTCCAGCTGGCCGGCGAGCAGGCAGACGACGCCCAGCGTCAGCTTGCCGGTGGCCTCCGGCAGCTGGCCGGCGAATTGTTTGGCAGCGAGCGGATCGTGCGCCACTGCCCGGCGGAGCAGGCCCGCCCAATCGTTACCCGACATGGGCGCCGGGTCCAACCAACCGGCGAGCGCCTTGCGCTCAGTCGAGCAGATCAAGCCGGCATCACTCGAGCCGAATAGATGCTCGGCCCGCTGATAGGCCTCGATGGCCTCGCGCCAGCGTCCTTCGGCCCGGTGACGGCGGGCGCTGCCCAGCATCAACCACGGGTCTTGACGGAGCAGCGCCGGAGGAAGCGCGTCGATCCAGGTGTCGGCCCCATGAAGCAGCTCGCCGCCCTGGTTGTGAAGGAGCCGGTCGACCGCTTCCCAGTCCTCGCCTCGCGAGAACGCTTGGACCGCTTCGGCGACGGCGCCGTGCCGCTCGAGCAGCGCCCCGGCGCGTCGGTACGCGGCGCGAGCCGGGAATTCACCGAGCTCTTCCATTAAGACGTGCTCGAGATGCGAGCGCAAGACCTCGTGATATCGATAGCTGCCGTTGTCGTCGGTCGCGGTCGTAAAGATCTGGCGCCGCTCGAGTTCCTCGAGCACCTCATCACTGCCCGTCCGATTGAGAAACTCATCACAGATCGGCCCCGAAAGCCTGACCAGGACGCAGGTCCGAACCAGGAAAATGCGGAGGTCTGCCGGCAGCTGGTCGAGCACATTGCGCGTTAGATACTCGCGGGTCAGCTTCGACCGGCTTCCAAGCGCACTCAGGATGCGCCGGCGTTCCTGGGCCGATTTCCCCTGGGTCGCAAGATGGAACAGTTGGAGGCCGGCAGCCCAGCCCTCCGTGCGCCGCGCCAGCTCGGCGAGTTCCTCAGGCGGGAGCGGCGATCGGTAGAAGTCGCGGAACAGCCGCTCGACCTCCCAGGAGCGGAAGCGCAAATCCTCGCTGCCGATCTCGAGCAGCGACCCGGAGACGCGCAGCCTCGAGAGGTTGAATCCGGGGAGCGCCCGAGAGCCGATCAGAAATGTGACGCTGGCCGGCGCATAGTCGATCAGGCGCTCGAGGCTCTGCTCGGCTGGGCTGTCTTCGAGGGCGTGCAGGTCGTCGATGACCAGCAGCGCGCGCCGGCCCGACCAGCTCTCGAGCGCGCGGGCGGCGGTCTCGACTGAATCCCACCCGTTGGGCAGCGGTCCCAGCGCCGCGCCGAACGCCGACTCGAGGTGATTGAGAAACGTGCTCGTCTTGGCGTCCCAGTTCTCGGCGCGATACCAGGCGACCGGGACTTTCTGCGCCGAGGCGAAGCTCGCGAGTAGCGTGCTCTTGCCCGAGCCGGCAGGGGCAACGACCAGACCGACCCGGTAGCGCCAGACCCGGTTCAGCAGGGTGTCGACCCGTTCGCGGGCGAGCGACTGCAGGTGGGGTATCAGCACTTTCGCCGATACCACGCCGGCAGGACCTTCCCTCACCCTGGCCTCCCCTCAAGTCCAGTCGGTGCGCACAGGCTTCGCCACACTGCCTGTGCCTGCCCCTATTTTTGTTGCTGCCCGTTACGTGCCCTTCGCCGAGGTACTGAGCCAGAGTACACGCGCAATCTTATTTGTCAAGCTCGTTTTCGCTAATGGTGCATTTCGCGGTTCGGAAGCGTCGCGAGCGATGTGCTATTTCGGGCAGTGCCCGGTTGGCGCACGAATGTTCGTCGCGCGCGGGCTGCGCCCCTATACGCCTTCGGTTGATTTGTCGCAAGGCTAGTTCGGTTGATGTGTCTCACTCTCAATGCGATTTTCCTCTCACCGGCGCCGTTCCGTCGGCGTGTTTCTTCCGGATCTCGCCCTTGGTCTCTCGGGCGGCCGTCTTCACCAGCTCATTGCCCACCCAGTACTGCAGGGTCCCATCGGTGACCAGGACATCGCAGGCGCTCCCGGCGTAGCTCTGGCCGATGCAGACCTGCTGGTAGCCGACGCAGACTACGCCCACCGTGCTCACCTTGCGGGTGACCCAGTGGTCCCCGGTACGGTCAGGGCGGGGTTCAGGCTCGCTGACCGTGCGCGGAGCGGCAGCGTGAAAGCGGCTGACCGGAGGTTGATCAGCCGCCGCCTGGTGAGGGCGCTCCGTGTTGTAGTAGGTCACCCACTCATCCAGCGCCTGCTGGGCGATCGCCAGGTTGGCAAACGCCCGTCGGGTGTCGAACTCGATTCGCAGGGTCCGGTGAAAGCGCTCGATCTTGCCCGTGGTGGTCGGTGACGCCGGCTGGGTTAGCAGATGATCGATCCCGTTCTCGCGGCAGATCCGATCGAACAG
>DATASI010000180.1:0-3137 GCA_036269255.1 Candidatus Dormiibacterota bacterium | reverse complement strand
CAACCCTGACGGTGCGCGGCCGGACGAGTGGCCGGCCCTATCGCTTCCCGGTTCTGCCGCTCGATTTTCAGGGCCGGCGCTACATCGTTGCCCCGCGCGGCAACACGCAGTGGGCTCGAAACTTGCGGGCGGTCGGTGAGGCCGAGCTCAAGCTGGGTGGCCGGAATGCGAGGGTGCGAGCGACTGAGATTCCACCGGCCGAGCGCAAGCCCATGGTCGACGCCTACGTCCAGCGCTACGGGAAGAAGTACGGCGGCTTCGTCGCCAAGGAGTTCGCCGCCATGCCGGACCCGGCCGACCATCCCGTCTTCTTGCTCGAAAACCTCTAATTCGAATCTGAGCCGGCGCCAAAACCCTGGATAGAATCTGATCGTGCCTCACCGCGCGCTTTCGCTTGTCGAAAATCTGCCAGAACAGTCGATTCTCCAGCGGATCGGCAATACGCCGCTGATCCGGGTGCGCCACCTCGAGAAGGAGTTCCCCCACATCACCTTCTATGCCAAGGCGGAATGGTTCAACCCGGGCGGCTCGGTCAAGGACCGGCCGGCGCTGCGCATGATCGAGGAGGCGGAGCGGACCGGGGAACTGACCGTCGAGAAGGTGATCCTGGACTCGACCTCGGGCAACACCGGGATCGCCTATGCGCTGATCGGCGCGGCCAAGGGATACCAGGTCAAGCTGGTGATGCCAGAGAACGTCAACGAGGAACGGCGGGAGATCGTCAAGGCCTTCGGTGCCGAAGCCATCTTTACGCCGGCGCTCGAAGGATCCGACGGGGCGATTCGGGAAGCCCATCGCATGAAGGAAGCCTCGCCGGGCACCTACTTCATGCCCGACCAGTACAACAATCCTTTCAACTGGCGGGCGCATTTCGACACGACCGGCCCCGAGATCCTCGATCAGACGCACGGGGAAGTGACGCACTTCATCGCCGGCATCGGGACCAGCGGCACGCTGATGGGCGTGGGGCGCTTCCTGAAGCGGCACAACCGAGACATCCGCGTCATCGCGGCCGAACCGTCCGATGGACTGCACGGCCTCGAGGGGCTCAAGCACATGCCGAGCTCGATCGTTCCCGGCATTTACGACCCGAGCGTCCAGGACGAAAAGATCAGCGTCCCAACCGAGGTCGCCTATGAGCTGGCGCATGACCTGGCGCGGACGGAGGGGCTGCTGGTCGGCAATTCGTCGGGTGCTGCGGTCTACGCCGCCCGAGAAGTCGCGCGCCGGACACCGGAGGGGGTCTTCGTGATGATCTTTCCCGACGGCGGCGATCGCTATCTGAGCTCCGGTCTCTACCGCCGCAAGTTTTGAGCCTGCGCATCCCGGCCTCTGTGATGGACCGGATGCGCCAGCACCTGCAAGCCGGCTATCCGGATGAAGCCTGTGGGGCGCTGATTGGCAGCGTCGACGACGGCCTCCATCGCGTCGTCGAGTTCCGGCCGATGCGCAACACCATCACGGATCGTCCCCATGACCGGTACGCGCTCGATCCGCTCGAGCAACTCCAGGTGCAGAAGGATGCTGAATCCGCAGGGCTGGAAATCGTCGGATTTGCGCATAGCCATCCGGATCATCCCGCCGTGCCCTCGCGTTTCGATGCCGAGCATGGATGGAGCTTTTACAGCTACCTCGTAGCGTCGGTGCAGAAGGGGACGCTGGTGGAAGCCCGCGCCTGGCGGCTGAACGACGGGCAGGAGTTCGAAGAGGAGCCGCTAGAGGTCGCTTAGTCGCGGGGCACCGGCCGGAGTAACAACCAGAGGAGCACCGCGCCCACGACGAGAATCGCGCTGCCGGCCAGCAGCAGCTCGGCCGGACGGGGCCCAAGCGCCTGCGTGGCCAGGCCGACCGCCACGACGGGAACGGACAGCCCGACATAGAGCACGATGAAGTAGGTCGAGGCGACCTCGCCGCGCTGCTCCCGCGGCGCGCGCTGGTTGATGCCGGCCAGGCCGGAGCCAATCACCAGGCCCTGCGCAATACCAAGGACGATCACGCTCAGGGCCAGCGGCCAGAAGGCCGTCAGCACCACGGCCAATCCAAGCAGCGCGGCTCCAAGGATGAGGGCGGCGGCCCCCAGCGGTAACGCCACCCGAGCGCGCAGCCGGGTGACCATGAGCTGGCCGACGACGGACAGCCCCAGCAAGAGGAACAGCAGCAGGCCGAGCAAGGCGTGGTTGGGCAGGTGCAGCTGCCTGGCGACAAAACCGGGTACGGTCGATCCGTAACCACCGAAGACGGCGAAGCCTGCGAAGCCGCTGATCGCTGCCGGTACGAAATTGGGGCGAACCGAGTCGGGGACAGTCAGCCGCTGAAACCGCCAGCGTCGTTCCCGATTTTGGACCGTCTCCGGAGTCAGGACGATGGCCACGCTTGCGATCACGGCCAGGACCAGGTCGACCAGGAACACCAGCTGCAATGGATGCGGGGCGTACTGAGCCAGCACTCCGGAGAGCAGCTGTCCAGCCCCGAGGCCGCCAAGGTTGGCGGCCACTGCCAGCGTGGTGGCGCGGACTCGCTGGTCCTGGGGCGAGAGATCCAGCATCGCCGCGGTCGCGCTCCCAGTGAAGATCGCCGCCGACAATCCGGAAAGCACGCGGGCAACCAGGATCGGCAGCAGTCCGGCGGCGGTCGCGATGGCGATCGCGCTGAGCCCGGACAGGACCACGCCGGGGAAAAGCATCCAGCGCCGGCCGATGACGTCCGACATCCGCCCGAAGAGCAGCAGGCCGGCGATGACGCTGACGCCGTAGACGGCGAAGATGACGGTGATCAGGAGGGGAGAAAAACCAAATCGCTGCTGGTAGATCGGATAGAGCGGCGAGGTGAGCGTCGTTCCGAGCATCACGACGAAGAAGCTGTAGGCAACCAGCCAGAGGCCGGCACGATGCGACCTGATCACGCGGTCAGCAGGGGGGAGGCGATGCGGCGTAGATCGAGGTCGTGCCCGGGTCCTGCCCGGTGCAGCTCGTGTCGCTCGCGAACCATCCGTTGGGGGTTTGCAGCACGGTGACGTCGAGCTTGACCGTGGTGCCACCACCGAAATCAAGAACGACATGAGCGATCGCTCCAGGATTGGAAGGCGGCAGCGGTTCGGTGGTGATGGTTCGTGACTGATAGCTGTTCTGGCAGCGGCA
>DATASI010000179.1:0-4173 GCA_036269255.1 Candidatus Dormiibacterota bacterium | reverse complement strand
CCGATTCGAGTTGGGGCTGCCGTCGCCTGCGCGGCCGCGCTGGTCGCCTACCTCGTGGTCGGTTATCCGGCGACCACTTCCCAGCTGCGGCCGACTCCGCTGCAGTCGGCGGCGCTGCTGGCCGTCATTCTCGTCTGGTCGGCCTGCGTCCTGGAGCCCGTCATCCGCTTCTGGCTGGCTTCTCGTCGCCGGCCCGCCGTTCAGCGCGCTCGGCTGCGCGCCCTCGGTGGCGGCTACGCGGCGATCGTCATCATCCTGCTCGTTGCTGGCCTCGGCGGGGCCGCGATCAGCAACCCGACGGTAACCTGGCTGTTCGAGATCGTCGCGATCGTCGCCCTGCCCCTGCTCCTGGTCGGTTTTGCCCCGCCGCGCTGGTTGCGCCGGATCTGGCGTGAGGCCGAGGTCGATCGCCTTCGGGACGCGATTCACGACCTGGTGCTGTTCAGTCCCGACCGGCCGACGCTCGCTCGCCGAGCCGCCGACTGGGCCATGCGACTCGTGGGCGCCGACAGCGTCGCGATCGTCGATGCCGACGGGCAGATCATGGCGCTCCATGGCATGAGTCCGCAGACTGGAGCCGGACTGGCGGCCCGTGTCGACCAGGAAGGCCGCTCGCAGCTGCTGGCCACCCCCGGCTCGGCCCGCAACAACGCGATCGTGATCCCGCTGCCGATCGACGCCGGGATGGGAGCGATGGTCGTGGTCTCGGGCCCCTTCACCCCCTTCTTCGGCGACGAGGAAGTCAGCCAGCTGCGCGCCTACTCCGTCAATATCACCGCAGCCCTGGATCGGGCGCGCGTCACCGAGCGGCTCGCCGCGCTGGACAAGATGAAGTCGCAGTTTCTCAACCTGGCCTCGCACGAGCTGCGCAGCCCGCTGGGCGTCATCAACGGCTATCTGTCGATGCTGGAACAGGGGTCGCTTGGCCAGCTCAAGGAAGCCGGCGTGCGGGCCGTCGAGGTGCTGAAAACCAAGACGCTGGAGATGAACCTGCTGGTGGCGCAGATGCTCGATGCCGCGCGGCTGGAGGAGGGGAAGCTGTCGCTCAAGCGCGATCACCTCGACCTCCGGCAGATCTTGAACGAGGCGCTCTCGGTGGTTCGCCCGATCGCCGACGCCCGCCATCAGCTGACGCTGGAGACGCCCTCAACCGAAGTGCCGGTCTTCGGCGACGGAGAGCGCCTGCTCACCATCGTCACCAACCTGCTGGAGAACGCCGTGAAATACTCGCCCAGCGGCGGCATCATCCGCTGCGTCGTGTCAGCCAGCGGATCGTCGGCCAGCATCAGCGTGACCGATCCTGGCGTCGGCATCCGGCCGGAGGATCTGCCGCGCCTCTTCAATCGTTTCGAACGGCTGCAGAACCCGGAGACGAGTCACGTCGGGGGAACCGGGCTGGGCCTCTACCTCTCTCGTGAGCTGGCCCGCCAGCACGGCGGCGACATCGAGGTCGACTCGACGCCGGGATCGGGCAGCACCTTCACCCTGGTTCTCCCGCTCACCAGGCCGATGCCGGAGGCTCTCCAGGAGGGGCCCCTGCTTCGACCGGAGCCGGCGGTCACGACGCCGCGGCTTCGCGTCGTCCCCGAAGAAGCCGACGAAACGCAGCTGGCCTAGCCGCGTCGTCTAGCTGCCGGGCTGGCCGGCGTCAGCGCGGAGCGCGTCCTGCGGGGCGAGTGCCCGGCGGATGCGAGCTGCCACGCCGGTCGCGTCGAGCTCGAGCTGGCGGAGCAGCTCCGCCTGGGCACCCTGTTGGATGAAACTGTCCGGCAGCGCCAGCACGGTGACCGGAATCCCCAGCGGAGCCAGCACCTCGCTGACCGCCGACCCGAAGCCGCCGGTCATCACGTTGTCTTCCAGGGTCAGGACGGTGGGGTGCCGGCGGGCCCAGCCCTCCAGCCTCGAATCCATCGGCTTGATGTAGCGCGCATTGATCACCGTCAGCCGGGTTCCTTCCTGGTCGAGCAGCGTTGCGGCCTCGACGGCGACCGCCACCATCTTGCCGGTGGCAAGCAGGAGCCCGGCGGTTCCCTGGCGGCGAACCTCCCACTCCCCGACCGGAAGGAGGCGGGCAGGCTGCGCCTCGGTCTCCGGGGCGGCGCCCTTGGGGAAGCGAATGGCAAAGGGGCCATCATCGTCGCGGGCGAGGGCCGTATGCAGCAGGTCACGCAACTCCTGCGGATCGCTGGCCGCGGCCAGCGTGAGCCCGGGCATGGCCCGCAGGAAGGTCAGGTCGAAGATGCCGTGGTGCGAGGGACCATCATCCCCCGTGATGCCGGCGCGATCCAGGACAAAGGTCACCGGCAGCCGGTGCAGGCAGACGTCCATCATCACCTGGTCCAGCGCTCGCTGCAGGAACGTGGAATAGATGGCGACCACCGGTCGCAGGCCTGCCATGGCCAGTCCCGCCGAGAAGGTGACGGCGTGCTGCTCGGCGATGCCGACGTCGTAAAAGCGATCGGGAAACCGCTCCGCGAATGGACTGAGCCCGGCGCTGCTGCCCATCGCCGCGGTGATGGCTACGATTCGCGCGTTCGCCTGCGCTTCCTCGACCAGCGCGTCACCGAAGACGTCGGTGTAGGTGCGCTTGCGGCTCAGCGGCTGGGCGGTGAGGACGTCGAAGGCGCTCACGCCGTGCAGGTGGTCGATCTCATCGGCTTCAGCCGGCCCGTAGCCATGGCCCTTGCGGGTGATGACGTGGACCACGACCGGGCCGCCAAGACGGCCGGCCTGGCGAAGCGTGCGCTCCAGCGCGTCGATGTCATGGCCGTCGATCGGCCCCGAGTACTTGATGCCGAGGTACTCGAAGAAGGTGCGGGGTGAGACGAGCTCCTTGAGTCCTTCCTTGATCCGACGGCCCGCCTCGATCGCCTTGTCGCCGGCGGGGACCGCGCGCAGCACCCGGTCGACCCGGTTCTTGGTCCGGTGATAGCTCGGATTCAAGACGGTCAGCTGCTGGGCGAGATGCTGGGCGAGACCGCCAATCGTGGGGCCATAGGAGCGGCCGTTGTCGTTGACGACGATGATCACCGAGCTCTTCCGATGGCCGATATTGTTCAGCGCCTCATACGCCATGCCGCCGGTGAGCGCGCCGTCGCCGACGACGACCACCACCCGGCCATCATGGCCCTGGCGCTGGAGCGCCTCCGCCATCCCCGCGGCATAGCTGAGCCCGGTGGACGCGTGGCTGTTTTCGATGAAGTCGTGCTCGCTCTCCAGGCGATTGGGATAGCCGCTCATGCCGCCCAGCTTGCGCAGCCGGGCAAAGCCGTCCCGCGGTCGGGTGAGGAGCTTATGCACGTAGGCCTGGTGTCCGGTGTCCCACAGGATTCGGTCGCGCGGGCTGTCGAAGACGCGGTGCAGGGCCAGGGTCAGCTCGACCACGCCCAGGTTCGGGCCCAGGTGCCCGCCGGTCTTGGAGACGGTCGCGACCAGGAATTGCCGGATCTCTTCGGCCAGGGCGTGGAGCTCGGCGTCGGTGAGCGAGCGCAGGTCGGCCGGACGCTGGATCCGGTCGAGCAGGGGCGTGCTGGGTATCTGGTTCATGCGACCGTTTTCGAGTCTACCCAAGTGCCGGCTGGGAGCCTCGGCAAGATGAGAAACGGGTAACCGGCGCCTTTGGTTTCACCTCTTGCCCTGATCGGCGAGCCGATCTACACTCGGCGCAGCGGTCGAGCTCGGCAGGAGGAGGACCAGGATGGAGACGCCGCTGACGCCACTCGAATTCATGCGGCGAACCCGCCGCCTGCATCCGCAGCGCGAGGCGGTGGTCGACGGCGCCGTCCGGCTCAGTTACGAACAGTTCTTCGATCGCTGCGATCGCTGGTCGACCGCGTTGCAGCGGCTGGGCGTCGAGCAGGGCGACCGCGTGGCCTACATCGCGCCCAACGTCCACCAGCAGCTGGAATCCTTCTATGCGGTGCCTCAGATCGGCGCCGTGCTGGTCCCGATCAACTTTCGGCTCACCGCCGACGATTTCGCCTACATCATCGAGCATTCCGGCGCCACCGTCGTCTGTGCCTGCCAGGAATTCTTCGACGCCGTCGACGGGGTGCGCGGGCGCATCCCGGGCGTCAAGCACGTTGTCGCGCTGACCGGCAAACGCGATGGCTGGCTCGACTACGAGACGATGCTGACCGCGCAGGCTCCGGACGTTCGACGACCGGCGATTGA
>DATASI010000178.1:0-26950 GCA_036269255.1 Candidatus Dormiibacterota bacterium | reverse complement strand
TGAAGCAAGTGCACGTCCATTCCCGCGTCGTGATAGGCGGCGGCTCGCCTGGCGACTTCAATCTCGTTGCCGCAGAGGATGAAGGCGTCGAGCAGCTCGTCGGGGATGAGCTCGCCGGCCCGGTGATAGTCCTCGGCACGCCAGGCGGCGGCAATCGCCACGCGCAGCTGCGGGTCGAACCCGGCACGCTTGAGCGAGATGTCGCTGAGCACAGAAATCATGTAGATCACGAACGGCTCGCGCTTGGCGCGGTTCAAGGCCTCGCGACGGCTGGCGTCGATCAAGCAAAGCAGGTAACCGCGAAACTCGATGTCGGTGGCCGCGCGGCCATGCTTGGCGGCGCTTTCCAGCACGCGTGCGCGCATTTTCTGGTAGGCGGGGAGTGATTCCGCGGGACGCCCGAGGTAGCCATCCCCTTTCTCGCCGCAGAGGTCGAGAAACCCGGTTCGATAGGCCGCGATATAGATCGGAATCCGATGTGGCGGCTGGAACATCGGCTGCAATGGCGGCACCTTGTCATTGAGCTTGAGCGGCTCGCCTCGCCAGAGCTGCCGGATTTGATCGATCGCCTCCGACACGCGGCCAACCGTGTCGTCGTAGGGGATCGCCATCTGCGACAGGCGCAGCGGCAGGCCGCTGCCGAGCGCAAGCGTGCAGCGGCGAGGCGCCAGATCATCCAGGGCGGACATGGTCATGGCGATGACGACGGGGTGCCGCGTGTAGGGATTGAGGGCGCCGGCACCCAGGCCGATGTGGCGCGTCAGCTGGCCGATG
The DNA here is from genome assembly GCA_036269255.1 of Candidatus Dormiibacterota bacterium. Lineage (GTDB taxonomy): Bacteria > Chloroflexota > Dormibacteria > CF-121 > CF-121 > CF-13. Next base: position 26,176 of record DATASI010000178.1, on the reverse strand, counting down.
GCGGTCAGGTAGGTGATCGGGTCCCGTTCGAAGTAGCTGTCATGAATCCAGACTGAGTCGAGGCCGAGATCCTCGGCCTTCCGAGCCCAGCCGGCGACATCGTTGACATCGCCGCGCGCCGCAAGACCCAGACCGACGCGCCTGCCAAGCTCAGCCACGCGATCAGCATAATCGTCATCGTGGGGCTTCAGGCGCGGGCGGATCGAATTCGGCAGATGTTCGATCAGGTGGCGCCCCGATACGACGCTCGAAACCGTCTATTTAGTTTCAATCGCGATCGCGCATGGCGCCGGCGGGCCGCGCGGCGCGCCGCCTTACGCCCCGGCGAAACGGCTCTCGACCTGTGCACCGGGACTGGAAAACTGGCACATGAGCTGCTGAGCTACGTCGCTCCCTCGGGAAAGGTCATCGGCGTCGACTTTTCGGCGGCGATGCTCGAGCTGGCTCGACGCGGCGAACCGAACGTTGAGTTCTACGTCGCCGATGTCAGCCACCTCCCGGAGCGCGATGCCAGTGTCGACGCGGTCACGATCGGCTTTGGCCTGCGCAACCTCGTCGACCGAGACGCCGGCCTGCGCGAGATGTACCGGGTACTCCGGCCCTCCGGACGCCTGGTGATCCTCGAGTTCGCGCCGCCGCCGCCGGGCCCGCTGATGCGTTTGTATCGCCTCTATCTCGGGCGGATCATGCCGGCCGTGGTTGGTCTCCGGAGCACGGACGAAGCGGCGGCGTATCGCTATCTCGCCGAGACCGTGCAGGGCTTCGTCGATCCGGCCGGGCTGGCGCGGCAACTGGAGGCGCTCGGCTTCTCCGTTTCCGTCGAGCGGATGACCGTTGGCATCGTCGCCATCCACACGGCGATGAAGCGATGACAACCGTGCCGTCGCTGTGGTCGGCGCCGAACCTGCTCAGCTTCTCCAGGATCGTGGCGGCGCCGATCCTCTACGCGCTGGTCGTCAGCGGCTGGCGCTTCGGCTACCTGGCGGCCGCGATCGTGTTTGTCCTGGCGTCGCTGACCGATACCCTCGACGGGGAAATCGCGCGGCGTCGCCGCCTGGTCTCGCCCTTTGGCATTTATCTGGACACTACGTCCGACAAGATCATGGTGGCGGTCCTGCTGGTGGCTTTAGCCGTCGTGCACCTGGCGCCGGGCTGGATCGCCGCCATCATCATCGCCCGCGAGTTCCTGGTTACCGGCCTGCGCAGCTACGCCGCGGCCCTCGGTATCGTCATCCCGGCCGGCGGCTGGGGCAAGGCAAAGACCGTGATCACGATCCTCGCGCTGTTGCTGGTGCTGCTGGAAGGCGATGCCAGCCAGGGCGGCTGGCTTTCGCCGCACGCTGCTCCCGGCAACTTGCTGCTGAGCTCGCTTGGTCCGTTCACCATCGCCGGATGGGCGCTGCTGACCGCGGCGATCTGGACCGTTGGCTCGGGCGTCGAGTACGTCCGGAGTGCGATGCCGCTGCTGACCCGGGCGCACGCCAGGCCTGCCGGGCTTCCCCATGAGGCCGACGAGCTCTAGAGGCGGCTCAGCGTTCTTCCCGGACGTATGGCACGCCCAGCGAGGCCGGGGCGCCCAAGCGTTTGCGGGCCCAGCCGGTTGAGACCAGAACCAGCACCACGATCGTCGTCAGGTAGGGCAGCGAGGCGAAGACCTCGGGCGGCAGATGGACCTGCCGTGCCTGCAGGGTGAAGGCCAGGCTGGAGAAGGCGCCGAACAGGTAGGCGCCCACCAGGGCCAGCTCCGGCCGCCAGAACGCGAAGATCACCAGGGCGATGGCGATCCAGCCCGCGCCGGATGTCATGCCATCGATCCAGAAGGGGGTGATGGCGAGGCTGAAGAAGGCGCCGCCGATGCCCGCGAGCGCGCCACCGATCAACACATGGACATAGCGATAAACCGTGACGTTGACGCCCATCGCGTCGGCCGTCGCAGGGGACTCGCCGACGGCGCGCAGATGGAGGCCAGGCCGCGTTCGGTAGAGGTACACGAGGGCGACGACCACCAGCAGCCAGGAGACGTAGGTGAGGGCGTTCTGATGGAAGAGAATGGGCCCCAGCACGGGGAGGTCTTTGAGGCCGACAAGGTTGATGGCGTCGAACTCGTGGCGTGCCGGTTTCCCGCCGACGTTCGCGACGTGGCCGATGTAGGATGACAGGCCGCCGGCCCCGGCGAAAATCGTCAGCGCCAGCCCGGAGACGATCTGGCTGGCCCGAAGCGTAATCGTCAACACCGCGTGAATCAGCGAGATGGCGGCCGCGGCCAGGGCGGCGATGATGATGGCCGCCAGCAAGCTGATCGATGACGGCCCGCCGATCGTCTGCACCGCCCAGAATCCGCTGACGGCGCCGACCAGCATCATCCCTTCAACCCCGAGGTTGAGCACGCCCGACCGCTCGGCGAGCAGCTCACCCAACGCGGCGTACAAGAGGGGAGTCCCGTAGACAATCGCGGAAGCGGCGATCACCACGAGCAGGCTGTCGTTGATCACGTGATTCCGACCCGGGCGCGTTTGCGGCCGCCCATCGCGGTCGCGTCCCGGCCGTGGATGCGAATTCGGTAGTGAACCAGCAGCTCGCCGGCCAGCGCGCAGAACAGGATCAGACCCTGGAGCGTCCCGACCAAGCCCGCGGGAAAGGTCGCACCCTGCAGACTGAAGCCGGCGTTGGTCAGACCGCCCAGCAAAACCGAGACAACGACCACGGCAAAGGGATTGAGGCGGGCCAGCGCGGCCACCACGATCCCGGCGTAGCCGAAGGCCGCCTGTTGCAGCCCACGTGGATCCAGCACGTGGCGGAAGTCGCCCACCTGGCTGGCGCCCGCAAACCCCGCGAGCCCACCGGAGATTGCCATGACGGCGACGACCTTCTGCCGGGTGCGGATCCCAGCGTAATGCGCGGCCTCACGCGAATCGCCGATGACGCGGGCGGCGAATCCGAAACGGGTAAGACCGTAAACGAACCAGAGTAGGGCCGCCGCAACGATCCCGAGCAGGAAACCGAGCGGAAGGCTCATGCTGCCCAGCGGGATGCTCGGCCAGTTCGCGTTGGGGCCGAGGTATTTTCCCTGGGGGAAGACCCGAGCAGTGAAGGTTGAGAGGTCGCGCCAGTATGAGTGGCTGTCGAAGATCAGGTAACTCATCACCAGGCCCGCCACGTAGTTGAGCATCAGCGAGGTGATGATTTCGCTGGTCCTCGTGTAGGCGCGCAGGACGCCGGGGATCGCGGCCCAGGCTGCCCCGGTGATGATGCCGGCGAGAATCATGGCGACGATCACGACAACGACCGGCTGGTTCTGCAGCGCGATGCCGACGCCTGAGGCCCCGATGGCGCCGAGATAGAGCTGGCCCTCGGCGCCGATGTTCCAGGTCTGCATCCGGAACGCGGCCGCCGCGGCCAGGCCGGTGAGGAGCAAGGGAGTGGCCGTCACCAGGGTCGCGCTGAGCGCCCCCTGGGCGAGAAACCCGTTATCGACCAGCCGGGCCCAGGTTCCGATCGGGTCGTGCCCGGTCAACAGCAGGATGACGCCGGAAAGGAGCACGGCGGCGACCAGCGATCCGGCGGGGACGGCGACGACCAGCCAGCGCGGCTCACGCAGCCGGCGCTCGATCGCGATCACGCCGCGCCGGCCATCATCAGCCCGAGTTCCTCGATGCGCGCTTGCTGCCGCTCGACGATGCCGGTAATGCGCCCGTTGTAGAGCACGGCGATGCGGTCGGAGAGCGCGAGGATCTCTTCCAGGTCCTCGCTGATGAGCAGGATGGCGACGCCGCGCTCGGCCGCCTCGAGGAGCAGCGCGCGGACGCTGTCGGTGGCCGCGACATCCAGGCCGCTTGTCGGCGAGGAGGCGACCAGGAGGCGCGGCTGGCTGGAGAGCTCGCGGGCGAGCAGGACTTTCTGGATGTTGCCGCCCGACAACTGCCGGGTGGGTGTTTGCGGGGAGGGGGCGCCGATGTTGAAGCGCTGCATCAGATGCACGGCATTGCCGGTGATGCGCCGCGGATGCAGCACGCCGAGCGTGGACACCGGCGGCCGGCGAAACGCCTTGAGGACCAGGTTCTCGGCGACGCTCAGCGATGGCGCGACGCCGGTCCCCAGCCGATCGTCCGGGACGTAGGCGATGCCTTGCCGGATGGCTTCCATGGGATCACCACCACGCATGGCGCGGCCCATCAGCAGCACGCGACCCGAGCGTCGCCGTCGCAGGCCGGTGATGACTTCCGCCAGTTCCCGTTGCCCGTTTCCGGCGACACCGGCAACCCCGACGATCTCGCCGCTATGCACGGTGAGGTCGACATCGTGGAGCGCCGGAACGCCAATGTCTCCGTGCGCGCCAACCGCGCGGAGTTCGAGGGCGACGGTCCGAGCGCTTGCCTGCGGCTGATCTTTCTTTTGGGTAAAGACGACGTCGCGGCCCACCATCATCCGCGCCAGCTCACGGGTATTCGTCTGGCTGGTCATCGTGGTGCCGATCACCTTGCCGCGCCGCAAGACGGTGACCCGATTGGAAACGGCCATCACCTCTTCCAGCTTGTGCGAGATGAAGATCACCGCGCGGCCCTCACCGGCCATCAACCGGAGCGTCTTAAAGAGGTCCTCCGCTTCCTGCGGTGTCAATTGGGAGGTCGGCTCGTCGAGGATCAGGACGCGAGCCCCTCGGTAGAGGGCCTTGAGGATTTCAACCCGCTGCTGCTCGCCGACGGAAAGCTGCCAGATGCGCGCCCTCGGCTTGACCGGCATGCGGTATCGACGCGACAGGTCGAGAATGCGCCCGTCGATCACATCGGGCTCGAGCAGCAGGCCGCGGTCGGCGGCGTCGCGATGGCCGAGCACGAGATTCTCGGCGACCGAAAAGGAGGCGGCCAGTCGAAAGTGCTGATGCACCATCCCAATGCCGGCGTCGATCGCGTCGCGGGGTGAATGAAAAACTACTGGCTCACCGCGCAGGAGGATCTCGCCTTCGTCGGGCCGGTAGAGGCCGGTCAGGATGTTGGAGAGCGTCGATTTACCGGCGCCGTTTTCGCCCAGCAAGGCATGGATTTCGCCTTGCAGGACTTCGAAGTCGACGGCGTCGTTGGCCAGCACGCCGGGAAACCGCTTGGTGATGCGCCGCATGGTGACCGCCGGTCGGTCCACCCCCACCGGACCCTCCCCCTGAGGGGGAGGGTTGTCCGTCATCGGACCATCAGCTGCCGGTTGGGCTGCCGATGACCCCTTGCACGAACCAGTTGATGGCGTAGAGATCGCTGACCGTCAGCTTCTGGCCGGCCTGGACCTTGACCGCACCCGTCTGGTCCTTCAGCGGACCGGCGAATTCATAGAACGTCCCGTTCTTGAGCGCGTTCTGTTTGGCGGCGATCTGCGCCTGGGTGTCGGCCGAAACGGATTTCCCAAACGGCGCCAGCTGGATCAGCCCGTCGGCGATGCTGCCGTAATAGCTGTCACTCTTCCAGGTGCCGTTCTGGACGGCCTTTATCTGCTTGAGGTAATACGGCCCCCAGTTGTAGACAGTTCCCGTCAACCAGATATCGGGCGCATAGGTGGACTGGTCCGAGTCGTAGCCGCTCCAGGGAATCCCCGCGGCCTTGGCCGCGTCACCGGTTGCCGGGCTGTCCTGGCCCTGGCCGATGGCGTCCACACCGGCCGAGATCAGGCTCTGGGCGGCCTGCTTCTCCTTCGTCGGATCGAACCACGTGTTGGTCCAGACGACCTGGACGGTCGCGCCCGGATGCGTGGTTTGCGCCCCCAGCGTGATGGCGTTGATTTCCCGAATGACTTCCGGGATCGGGAAGGGAGCGACAAAGCCGATCTTGCCTTTCTTGCTCGCGGCACCCAGCGCCATGCCGGTCAGATAGTCGGCGTCCTCGGCGGCGCCGAAGTACTCACCCATGTTGCTCGCGGTCTTGGTCCCGGTCGCCTGCTCGAACTTGATGTCTGGATGCTTCTGGGCCTCCTGGTACAGCGGATCCTGGAAGCCGAATGAGGTGCCGAAGATGATCTTGTTGCCATCGCGGATCAGGGTCTCGGCGACCTGGGCGACCTGTGGTCCCTCGGGGACATTCTCCTTGTAGGTGGTCTGCACCGCGCTGCCGAGCTGCGTTTCGACGTACTTGCGACCCTGGTCATGGGCCTGCGTCCAGCCATGGTCCGTGGTCGGCCCGACATAGATCCAGGCGGCCTTGATCGGGCCGCCCGAGCTGCTTCCGGTAGACGAGTTGGCCGTGCCGCAGGCGCTCAAGGCGAGCACGGCAGTCATGGTGACCCCAAGCCGAATCGTTCTGTTCATCTGGCTCCTCTCCCTGCCAATCCCCCCGATCCAGGCAGCATTCTAGCCGTTAGCGATTCGAGATTCTTAGAGCCGCAGCGCCGTCCGCAGCAGCGCCTTGAGGTGCTCGGGCTGGCGGCGATATCGTTCCCACTCGTTTGGCAGCTTGGTGCATTTCTCCAGGATCGCCCAGAGGACCGAGTTGACCGGCGTCGGCAGGTCGAAGCGGCGGCCGGCGTCGACCACGGCGCCGTTGAGGAACGCCGCCTCGGTCTTGCTCCGACCCCGGCTCAAATCCCACCAGAGCGAGGGCATCTTGGAGCCGCGGGCGCCGCCGAGCTGGGGCTCGAGCAGGACCTGCGCCAGGAAGGTGGGCAGGTTCATGACGCTGCGGAGCAGCGGTGTCGGCAGACCGGGCAGCGCCACAACGTGAATGCGCATCCGTTCCATGACCGCCACCGCCTCGCGAAACGCGGCACGTTCATAACGGAAGAGCTCGGTGTCGGCAAAGATCTCGCGCGGCGGCATATCGAGAATCGCGCTCTGCGCATTGCCCAGGATGTTGAAGAGCAGTTTCGACCATTTCATCGCGCGGAAGTCCGGGTACCGTCGCGCCTTGAATCCGGCCTGCTGCAGCTTGCGGACCAGCGGGCCCACGTTGACCTCCGGCGAGACCGGCGCCAGCGCCGCACCGCCGCGTCGCGAGTGAAGCTGGATCGTTCCCGGCTCGTCGAGGCTGACCGGCACCGTCAGGCTGGCGGCGAAGAGCGCCTGCTCCGGGAGCGCGGCGGCGATTGCCTCCTCGTTGCCGACGCCGTTCTGAAAGCTGCCCAGGATGGTCCCGGGGTGCAGCACGGGCTGGAGCTGGTCGAGCGCGTCCTGGGTGTCATATCCCTTGACGGTGAGCAAGACATAATCGAACGGGCCACCCGCCTCGGCAACGCTGGGTCGAGCCGCCAGCACCGACTGGCTGCTGACCTTGCCGGCGTCGACCACCCGGACCCCGCCGCGAGCCACCGCCTCCACGTGAGGCTGCCGGCCGACGAGGGTGACTTCGCAGCCGGTTTGAGCCAGCCGCGCGCCGAGCAGGGAGCCCACGGCACCCGCCCCGAAGAACAGAAAACGTGGCCCCGGGGTCGAGGGTCGGTCCGGCATCAGTCGGCGGTCAGCTTCAGCTCGCGGCCTGAGGCCAGCCTCTCGATGTTATGTCGGTGGCGGTAGAAGACGAGGCCCACGACCGCCACGCCGAGCAGGACGACGGACCAGCCCACGGGCCGCCAGAGCGTCCAGCCAACGAGATGCAGGGCGATCAAGGTCAGTAAGCCGACGCCGACCGCGGCCAGCGATGAGAGCGAGGCCACGCGGGTCAAGCGCACGACGATGAACCAGGTGAGCAGCGAAATCACCAGTGTCACGGGAGCGAGGGCGAGCATGACCCCGCCGGACGTCGCGACCCCTTTGCCGCCGCGAAAGCCAAGATAGATGGGCCAGGTGTGCCCGATGACGGCGGCCAGCCCGATCGCCGCCAGCGCCCATTCCTGGTCCCCAAGACCCCAGGCGATCCCGAGCATGACCGGGATGAATCCCTTGAGGCCATCCAGCGTCAGCGTCGCGGCGAAGGCGCCCGGCCCGCCGGCTCGGAAGACATTGGCCGCGCCGATGTTTCCGCTGCCCAGCTTGCGGACATCGAGATTGCGATAGACCTTCATGACCACCCAGCCGCAAGGGACCGATCCGAGCAAGTACGCGAAGGCCACCAGTGCGAGAACTTTGGGCATGGGGCGTCCAGTTGGACGCCTCCACTATAGATCAGGTGAAGGCAGTTGAAGCCGGAATTCGCTGCCCGTACCGGGCGTGCTTTCGACCGTGATCTGCCCGCCGTGGGCGCGCGCGACTTCATGGACGAGGTAGAGCCCGATGCCGAGCCCGATCAACTGACGATTGTCGTCGGTCTCGATCCGGCTGAAGCGCTTAAAGAGCTGGCCGTGATGGCGGGGATCGATCCCGAAGCCGTCGTCGAGCACGCTGATGGTCGCCGCACCCGGCTTGCGACTGAGCGTCACGGAGATCCGGCCGGTGGGGCTGGGCCGGAAGCGAACGGCGTTGTCGAGCAGTTCGCGGATCGCCAGGTGCAGCCACGAGGCGTTGCCGTTGACCGGCGCGTTCAGCACCTGCAGCTCGAGGTCGATGGCGAGATCGCCGAAGCGACGCTGCTGGTCCTTCACGATCGGTTCGACCAGCCCTACCAGGTCGAGCCGCCTGGTAGGAATCGAGGGGCCGAGCTCATCGAGACGACCGACAAGACTCATGTCCATGATCAGCCGGCTGAGCTGTCGTCCCTTCTCATAGATCCGGCTCCCGGCAAGCTTCTCCTGCTCCTCGCTGAGTCCTCCGTTGGCAAGCAGGGAGCCATAGCCGATGATCACCGACAGCGGAGTGCGCAATTCGTGCGCGGCGAGGTTGAGAAATTCGGTTTTGGCCGCGTTCATGTCGCGCAGCCGCGTCACGTCCAGATCGAGCGGCGCGACAGGGTCCGAAACGAGTCCCGTGAGGCAATGGTCCACGGCGCCACCTTCGCCCTTGAGCGGACGGATGAACCAGTTCCAGGCCTGGCCATCGAGCAGCACGGACTCACTGTGGGGCGCGCCGTCCTGGGCGACCTTGCGATACGGTCGCGGGTCGGACAACGGATGCGACGGGGGCAGCACCGCGGTCACCGTCAGGCCCGCCGCGTCGGGACGATGGAAGACGGCGGCCATCGCGTCATTGACGGCCAGCAAGCGCAGCTCCCTGGCCTCGATGACGGCGACCGGAATCGGCATCGCCTGCAGCACTTCCATGACCGGCATCGCGAAGCGTTCGGAAAGCGCTGTTTCCAGCAGCTGCGCGAGCGCTTCAGAACGACGGTCCAATTCGATCCCCTCCAGATCCGCTGATAGACTGGTTCGAGGCCGTGCAGGACCCCGACAAACTCAATGATGAAACCACATACCAGCGCTGTTTTGCCTGCGGCCGGCAGAACGAATCCGGCCTCCAGCTGAGTTTTCGGCGCGAGGGAAACCGGATCATCGCCGACTATCAGCCCCGTGAGGCGTTCCAGGGATTTCCCGGCGTGCTCCATGGCGGGGTGCTCGCGACCATGCTCGACGAGACCATGAGCCGCACCGGCGCCTTGCGGCGCGAGTGGCTGATGACGGGCAAGCTCGAGATTCGCTATCGCCGGCCCGCGCCAGTGAGTCAGCCCCTTAGAGTCTGGGGTGAGATCGCGCGTGAGCGCCGGGGAGCGATCGATGCGGTGGGCGCCGTCGAGCTGATGGATGGAACGGTGCTGGCCGAGGGCCGAGGCATGTTCCTGCGCCTGCCGGAAGCCTCAGCAACCGCAATGGTCGCGGACTACCCGGAGTTCGTGAACTACTGGCAAACGTAGCTACGTCGCGTTCGCACCTCTTCGGCGCCGAGCACGAAGAGTTTCGGAGCACGGTCCGCCAGTTCATCGAGAAGGAAGTCCGGCCCAACGTCGACGACTGGGAGGCGAAGGGGCAATTTCCGCGGGAGCTGTTCGCGCGTTTCGCCGCCCTGGACCTGCTGGGCCTCAAGTACGACGAGCCGTACGGTGGCACGGGGGCCGGCGTCATCTACGAAGCCGTCCTCTTCGAAGAACTGGCTCGCTGCGGCTCGGGCGGCGTCGCCGCCGGCATCGGGGCGCACGTTGCGATCGCGACGCCGCCGATCAGCGGCTTCGGGACCGACGCGCAGCGGCAGCGCTGGCTGACGCCCGCGATCAAGGGCGAGAAGATCGTCGCCCTCGGCGTCACCGAGCCGTCGGGCGGCTCCGACATCGCGCACGTGGAGACCACAGCTCGCCGCGAGGGTGATGCCTACGTCGTCAATGGCAGCAAGATGTTCATCACCAACGGCGTTAACGCCGACCTCGTCGTCCTTCTGGCACGCAGCAAGCCGGAAGGCGGACATCAGGGACTCACGATGCTGGTCGTCGAGCGCGATACGCCGGGCTACAGCATTGGGAAGAAGCTCGACAAGCTCGGCTGGCGTGCCTCAGACACGGCTGAGCTCGTTTTCCAGGATTGCCGCGTTCCCGTGGAGAACCGGCTGGGCGAGGAGAACAAGGGCTTCTACCTGGCGGTCGGCAATTTCCAGTGGGAGCGGCTCTGGATCGCTATCTCGGCGGTGAGCTCTGCGCAGCGCAGCCTGGAGCTGGCGATCGATTACGCGGCGAACCGGGTCCAGTTCGGCAAGCGGCTGGTGGAGATGCAGGTGATCCGGCATCAGATCGCCGACATGGCGCTGACGGTCGAGCAGGCCCGCCAGCTCACCTACCACGCGCTCTGGCTGCATTCGCAGAAGATCGACTGCACTCGGGAGGTCTCGATGGCGAAGATCGCCGCGACGGAGGCCGAGGTCAAGGTCGCGGACCGCGCGCTGCAGATCCATGGCGGCTACGGCTACATGAACGAATACCCGATCTCCCGCGCCTGGAGAGATGCCCGGCTCGGGCCCATCGGCGCCGGCACCAACGAGATCATGCGCGAGATCATCGCCCGCGAGCTAGACCTGTAGTCGCTCTGCTCCCCCCAGCTCGCGGGGAGGCCTGAGATGGGGGTTTTTCCCCGGAACCTCTGGCTAGACTCTAACCGTGCCGTTCGAATTTAGTTTGCCGTTCGCGGCGATCGTCGGCCAGGAGCAGATGAAAAAAGCGCTGCTGCTCAATGCCGTCGATCCTGCGATCGGCGGAGTGCTGCTCCGCGGGGATCGTGGGACGGCGAAATCGTCGGCAGTGCGGGCGATGGCAAAGCTGCTTCCCGACTACGACGCGGTCGAGGGCTGCCTCTACCGCTGCGACCCGGCCGTGCCCGCGCGTTATTGCGATGAGTGTCGCGGCCGCGCGAAAGAGGGACCGCTTCCGGTTATCCGGCTACCGATGCGCATCGTCGAGCTGCCGATCAACGCCTCTGAGGATCGGCTGGTGGGCTCGATCGACATCGAGGCGGCGGTTCGCTCGGGTACCCGTCGGTTCCAGCCGGGCGTGCTTGCCGAGGCCAACCGCAACCTTCTCTATGTCGATGAAGTCAACCTGCTGGACGATCATCTCGTCGACGTCCTGCTCGACGCCGCGGCGATGGGCGTCAACGTCGTCGAACGAGAGGGCATGTCGGTGGTTCATCCGGCGCATTTCATCCTCGTTGGAACCATGAACCCTGAGGAAGGCGATCTCCGGCCGCAGCTCCTCGATCGATTCGGCCTCTGCGTCGATGTCGAGACCCCAGTCGACATCGACCAGCGCCTCAAGGTCATGGATCTCGAGCGCCGCCTGGAGAGCGATCCGGTCGAGGTCAAGCGGTCCTTCGCCGGCGACGAGGCTGCGCTTCGCCAGCGGCTGCTGAGCGCCAGCGCCAGGCTGGAGGCGGTCGAGACTCCAACGGCGATTCGAACGCTGATCGCCCGCCTCTGCCTCGACGGGTCCGTCGCCGGGCACCGGGCGGACCTGGTGGTCGCCCGAACGGCGCGCGCAATCTGCGCGATCCGAGACGGCCACGTCGTCGAGCTGCCCGACGTGCTCGAGGCCCTCGGGCTGGCGCTCGCCCACCGACGCCGCGAGCCGGCCGCCGACAAAGAAGCGCAGGTCCAGCAGCTCGCTACCAGGGCGGCCGAGCAGCTCGCGCAGATCCAGGCGGTCACCCCAACAGAGGCATCCCAGGCGGTGAATGGCGAGGCGACGCAGCAGGAGGGCGCTTCGGGCGGCGACGCCAACGACGGCTGGACCACGGCCGAGTCGCGCGAATCACCGACGAGCGAAACAGAAGCCGAATCGGAGACGGTCATCCAGCTCAAGACCTTCAACGTCAAGAAGCTCGACCTGCCGCGCGAGCGACAATCGCGCCGCGCCGCCGGCAAACGGACGTCGACCAAAAGCAAGACGAAGCGCGGCCGCTATGTGCGCAGCGCGCAGGCCGAGAAGGTGACCGACGTCGCCTTCGATGCGACCATGCGCGCCGCCGCGCCCTACCAGCGCAGCCGCCGGCTGGCGGCATCCGAGCCGAGCAGCCAGCTGCGGCTGGAGACGTACGACTTGCGGCAGAAGGTCCGTGAGCGAAAGACCGGCAACCTGATCGTCTTCGTCGTCGACGCCTCGGCGTCGATGGACGCCGAGCAGCGCATGCTCGCGACCAAGGGCGCTATCCTCTCGCTGCTCCGCCACGCCTACGTTCGGCGGGACAAGGTGGCGCTGGTGGCCTTCAGCGGGCGCAACGCACGGGTGGCGCTCCGGCCGACCTCGAGCGTGGACCTGGCGGAGCGCCGGCTCGAGCGGCTCACCATCGGGGGCACGACGCCGCTGACCCACGGGTTGATCACGGGGCTGAAGCTGATCAAGACCGAACGCCTTCGCGACCCGCAGGTTTATCCGCTGCTGGTGCTGATCAGCGATGGGCGCGGAAACATCAGCCTCTTCGGGGAGGAGCCGCTCCTCGAGGCGCAGCGGGCGGCCGGCCAGATCAAGCAGGAAGGGGTCCGGGCGATGGTGATCGACTCGACGCGCGACTTCAGCAACCAGCCGGGATACCCGCGCAACCGCGTCACCAGCCTCTACGGCGCCTACGCCTTCAATGTCTGTCATGACCTGGCCGAGCGGCTCGGTGGGCGCTATTACGGGCTGTTCGACCTCTCGCAGAGCGCGATTGTCGACACCGTGCAGCGTGAGATGCTAAGGACAGGATCTGCCTGATGGAGCGATTCGTTTATCCGTTCAGCGCAATTGTCGGCCAGGACAAGATGAAGCTGGCCCTGATTCTCAATGCCATTCACCCGGCGGTCGGCGGCGTGCTGATCCGCGGCGAGAAAGGTACCGGGAAATCAACGGCCGTGCGAGCCCTGGCCCGCCTCCTCCCCGAGCACACGGTGGTCGCCGACTGCACCTACCGTTGCGATCCGGACGCTCCAGAGGCCTTGTGCTCGGATTGCCGCGACCGGGTTGCCCGTGGCGAAACGCTGCCTCGAGCGCGCCGGCGCATGCGGGTCGTGGAGCTTCCGATCAACGCCTCCGAGGATCGGGTGGTCGGGGCGATCGATATCGAGGCGGCGATCAAGAGCGGCGAGCGCCGTTTCGAGCCAGGTGTTCTGGCGGAGGCGAACCGCAACATCCTTTATGTCGACGAGGTCAACCTGCTGGACGATCATCTCGTCGACGTCCTGCTCGACGCCGCGGCGATGGGCGTCAATGTTGTGGAACGCGAGGGCATTTCCATCTGGCATCCTGCGCGCTTCATCCTGGTCGGGACGATGAACCCCGAGGAGGGGGACCTGCGGCCGCAGCTCCTCGATCGCTTTGGCCTGACGGTCGATGTCGAGGGCATCAAGGACATCGGTCAGCGGGTCCAGATCGTCGAGCGTCGCGAGGAATGGGAATCGGACCCGGCAGGGTTCGGCGCGCGGTTCGCCGATCAGGACGCCGAAATCGGACGACGGATCGCCGAGGCGATCGTGCGCTTCCCGAAGGTCGTCATGCCGGCGGCGATCCTGCGCGCACTGGCCGAGCTCAGCGTCAGCCTGCAGGTCGACGGCCATCGCGCCGACCTGGTGGGGCGGAAAGCGTCTCAGGCGCTGGCCGCCTACCGTGGCATCGCCGAGGTTGGGGTGGCGGAGGTCAACGAGGTTGCCGAGATGGTCCTGGCCCACCGGGTCAAGGCCGGGGGGCGCCGCGAGTTGGGCCCGGTCACCCAGCCTCTCCCGAGTGCCTCCAGAGCCTCCCGAAGCTAAGCCGTCGTCAGCGGGACTGAAGAAGGCGGGCGAGCTTGCCCAGCTCCTGCTCCCAGCCCATGACCGCCATCTTGGTCCACTGCTCGTCGTGCATGGCATCGAGGGTCAGCGTCATCCGGACGATCGCCCCCTCCTGTGCGAAGTCGACACTGTGCTCGACCTCGTAGGGTTTGACGCCCGGAATGAAGTCCGCGAGCTGGCGAAATCCCAGATGCCGTTGGGGGAGCACGCTCGTGTAGGTCAGGCTCGCCGGCTGCCTGATCGGCATCCCCGCCTTCTTCAGGAAGTCGATCTGGTCGGGGGCGATCGCCGTCATGTCGTAGTGCAGCTCGCCGCCTGGGCGGAGGTCAAGGTGATGAACCTTGACCTGAAAACCCTCTGGGCCCCACCAGCACTCGATGCCCGGAGCTGTGGTCCAGAGGTCCCAGACGGCATCGATGGGCGCAGTCAGCCGGCGCTCAATCGTGATCCGGCGCCGAGTCTGCCGACTGTTCGACGCCACCTCAGCTCTCGTAAGCCCGCTTCAGCGCTGCGATATCGAGCTTGCGCATCTTGAGCAGGGCCTCCATCATCCTTCCCGGGTTGCCGCCGGCCGGGTTGCTCATCATCTCTCCGAGTGCCGCTGGCACGACCTGCCAGGAAACGCCGAACCGGTCCTTGCACCAGCCGCAGGGGCCCTCCTCGCCGCCGTTCTCGGTGAGCCGACGCCAGAGGGCATCGAGCTCTTCCTGGGTCTCACAGGTGGCGACCATGGAGAATCCCTCGGTGAACGTGAAGGTGGGTCCACCGTCAAAAGCGATGTAAGGGTGTCCGTCGAGCTCGAAGGTGGCGTGCAGGACCTGGCCCTTCGGAACCGGGCCGTCGGTCTCACTGCGTACTAGCCGGACGATCCTCGCGTTTCTGAAGAGCGAAACGTAGAAGTTGACTGCCTGTTCGGCGCCGCTGCCGAAGGTCAGGCAGGGAA
Organism: Candidatus Dormiibacterota bacterium; assembly: GCA_036269255.1. Lineage (GTDB taxonomy): Bacteria > Chloroflexota > Dormibacteria > CF-121 > CF-121 > CF-13. The sequence goes on along the minus strand of DATASI010000178.1, from coordinate 11,174 downwards.
CCGGCCCAGCGAATTGTGCCTTCGCGGTGATGGTCGTCGGTTGTCCGGTCGCGACTTGTGTCATTGAGTTTCCTCCTTGTGATTGCCGCCGTTTCTGCCTCGCCGGTCGAGCTCGCGTGTGAATCGATCGAGTCGGGCGTCCCACATCGCGCGGTAGCCGGTCATCCAGTCCTCGAGTTCGCGAAACGGCTCGGGCCGCAGTCGATAGAATCGCCGGCGACCCTCAGGACGAACCGCGACGAATCGCGAGTCCTCCAGGATGGCCAGCTGTCGAGAGACGCCCGGCTGGCCGATCTCGACTTCCTTCACCAGGTCGCCCACGGATCGCTCTCCGCCCCGCAGCGCGTCCACCAGGCGGCGCCGGGTTGGGTCAGCCAGGATCTGGAAGACATCGGCCATCTCCGGGATATATTACTGGGGCGACATATGTCGTGTCAACAATATGGCGCGCCTAGGCCCGAGCTTTCGCTAACTTGGCGGTAACGAGCCGATGGGCGATCCGGCCGAAACCGATCCCACGACTCGTGAAGGCGGCGACTATGGCGTCGAACGCGAAGGCGGCGATGTTCAGGGGCTGCCCGACGAGGGCTTGACCGAAGGCGCGCCGCGCGAGCGCACCGTCGAGTAGAACCAACCGGACCAAGGGCCAGCCAGCCGGCTGGCCCTTTTTCTAATGCTCGATAAACTTCGCGGGTGTCAACGCCGACCAGCCTGATCCGCGCGATTTCCGTGATCGCGCACGTCGATCATGGAAAGACCACGCTCTCGGACCGCTTGCTCGAGTACACGGGCACCGTGGCGCCGCGCGACATGGTGGAGCAGGTGCTCGACCAGCTCGACCTCGAGCGCGAGCGGGGTATCACGATCAAGGCGCAAGCCGTTCGGATGCTCTACAAAGCCGACGACGGCAACACCTATCAGATCAACCTGATCGATACGCCCGGCCACGTCGACTTCTCCTACGAAGTGTCGCGGGCGCTCGCTGCCTGCGACGGCGCCATCCTGGTGGTCGACGCCTCGCAGGGCGTGGAGGCGCAAACGATCGCCAACGTGCACCAGGCGATCGAGCACAACCTGAAGATTGTTCCGGTCGTCAATAAGATCGACCTGCCACAGGCCGATCCGCAGCTGGTCGCCGAAGAGATCGAGAAGGTGATCGGCCTTCCCAAAGAGTCCGTCATCTTCGCCAGTGCGCGGCAAGGGATCGGCACTAAGGACATCCTCGAGGCAGTGGTCCGCGAGGTCCCGCCGCCGACCGGCGACCCCAAGGCGCCGCTCCGCTGCCTGATCTTCGACGCCAAGTTCGACGCTTATCGGGGAGTCGTCACCTACATCCGCGTGCTCGAGGGCACGCTGCGCAAGGGCACCAGGATCCTGATGATGCAAACCGGCAAGGTCTTCGAGGTCGATGAAGTCGGGATCTTCCGCCCGGAGCGGACGGTGATCGGAGAGCTATCCGCCGGTGAGGTCGGCTACCTGATCGCGAACATCCGGAACGTTCGTGACTCTCGGGTTGGTGACACCGTGACGGATGCCGCTCGACCGGCCAGCGAGGCCCTCCCCGGCTATCGCCACGTGACCCCGATGGTCTTCGCCGGGCTCTTCCCGACCGACAGCGACCAGTACCAGGGCCTGAAGGAGGCGCTGGAGAAGCTGCAGCTGAACGACGCCGCGCTGGTCTACGAGCCGGAGACCTCGGCCGCCCTCGGCTTTGGCTTCCGCGCCGGTTTTCTCGGGCTGCTGCACATGGAGATCGTTCAGGAGCGGCTGGAGCGCGAATTCAACCTGAGCTTGCTTGCCACGGCGCCAACGGTCGAGTACAAAGTCATGCTTCGAAACCGCGAGGTGATCCCGGTCGATAACCCGGACAAGCTGCCCGATCCCGCCGAGATCGAGTCGATCAGCGAGCCGATGGTGCTGGCGACCATCGTGGTGCCCAGCGCCTATGTGGGCAACATGATGGAGCTCAGCCAGGAGCGTCGCGGGCAGTTCCTGAACATGCAGTACGAGCCGGGCGATCGGGTGGTCATCACCTATCGCATGCCGCTCGCCGAGATCATCCACGACTACTACGACCAGCTGAAGTCGCGGAGCAAGGGCTACGCCTCGCTCGACTACGAGCTGGTCGGCTTCGAAGAGGCCAATCTCGTCAAGCTGGACGTGCTGGTCGCGGGATCGCCGGTCGATGCGCTGTCGATGATCGTCGAGCGCGGCAAAGCGCAGTCGCAGGGTCGCCGCCTCGCCGAAAAGCTCAAGACGCTGATTCCTCGGCAGCTGTTCGAGGTGCCGATCCAGGCCGCCATCGGCGGCAAGATCGTGGCACGCGAGACCGTCCCCGCGATGCGAAAGGACGTGATCGCGAAGTGCTACGGCGGTGACGTGACGCGTAAGCGCAAGCTCCTCGAGAAACAGAAGGAAGGGAAGAAGCGCCTGAAACGGGTCGGCAACGTCGAGATTCCGCAGGAGGCCTTCATGGCGGTCCTGACCCTGGACGAGAAGTGATGGAACGCATCAAGAGCCTCTACCTGCACATCCCCTTCTGCACCTGGGTCTGCAAGTACTGCGATTTCAACGCGTATGCGGTCCTGGAAGGATTGATTCCCAGCTATGTCGATGCGCTCGCAACGGAGATCGAGCGCGCCGCGGCGCAGCTTCCGCTGGGCCCCCTCGAGACCGTCTTCTTCGGTGGGGGCACGCCCAGCTTGCTGGCGGCTGGGCAACTCGACATCCTGATGCGACGCATGCGGTCGATCGGTCTGGCCGACGGCGCGGAGGTGACGCTCGAGGCAAATCCCAGCAATGTCAGCCCAGAAAAGGTCGACGCCTGGATACGCAACGGCATCACCAGGCTCAGCCTTGGCGTGCAGAGCCTGCAGTCGGGGGCCCTGCGCTTCTTGGAACGCCTGCATTCCGGGGAGGAGGCCATCGAGGCGATCCGGACCGCGCGGGCCGCCGGTTTCGCCAACATCAACGCCGACCTGCTCTACGGCGTCCCGGGTGTCGACCTGGCCGCCTGGATGGAAACGCTCGACAAGGTGATCTCCGCAGGAGTCGACCATCTGTCGGCATACGAGCTGACCGTCGAGAACGGAACCCGGCTCGGTCAGGAAGTGCGCACCGGGCTGGTGACGATGCCCGACGCCGACGCGCAACTCGAGCAGTACTGGGCGGCAGCGGAGCGTCTCGATGCGGCCGGCTTTACCCACTACGAGATTTCCAACTGGGCGAAGCCCGGGCGCGAGTCGCGACACAACCTGTCGGGCTGGCACTATCAGCCCTACCTCGGTTGCGGCGCCGGCGCGCATTCCATGTTCAGGCTGGACGACGGCAGCACGGAGCGCCGCTGGAATCTCAAAGGACCGCACGCCTACATCAAGCGAATCAGCGAGCGAGGCGAGGCCGTTGCGGATCGCGAGACGTTATCCGCTGAGCGAGCGCAGGGCGAGTCGGCAATGATCGGCGTTCGGATGCTGGGAGGAACGTCAGCCGCCCGTCATTTTCCCGAGCGCCAGCAAGAGTTGGTCGGGGCTGGGTTACTGGTCGAGGATCAGGGGCGTGTCCGACTCACCCGCCGTGGCGTCGAGCTGGCGAACCAGGTCGGCGCAGCCTTCTTGCTCTGACCTTCGCCAACCTCAGTCGCGCCACGGTCTGACCAGAGCCAAGGCTGAGCTCGCTGCGACCAGCGGCGCGATCGTCAGCCCGGCCGCCAGGCCGAGGCGCTGTCCGAGTTGCGCGGTGAGCGCCTGGCCCAGCAGCCCGCCGAGGAGCGCGCCGAGGGGAAGGGCGCCATAGCCGACCACACGGGCGGCGGCTGCGACCCGGCCCATCAACTCGAGCGGCACACGCTGCTGGCGGAAGGTGGTGACGCTGACGTTCCAGGTGGTATTGAAGAAGCCGCTGATGAGCAGGGCGCCGACGAGCAACGGAACGATGGGCAGCAGCAGGCCGCCCGGAATCAGGATGTACGCGAGGCCCTCGAGGAAGGTCGAGAGCAGGAGGGTGCGGTAAATCCCCAGTCGGAGCATGACACGGCGGTTGTAGAGCGCGCCGACGATGCTCGCCAGGCTGCCGGCGGCAAAGCAGACGCCGACCACAGCCGGGGACAGGTGCATCACTCGATACAAAAAGAGCAGCTGGATGGCGAGCCCCATCATGAGGCCGATGTTGGAGAGAGCGGCACAGACGGTGATGCGTCGCAGGGCGTCATCGCGAAGCAGGACCTCGACGCCCTCGGCGGCCTCGGCGATGAGACTGCGGCGTCGTGCCGGCGGCGGTGACGCGAGCATCGTCCGGGTCCGTGCGATCAGTCCGCCGGACAGCAGGTAGGAAAGAACATCGGCGATGACCGCGAATGGTGCGCCGATGGTGCTGATCAACAGGCCGCCGAGCCCGGGCGCGCCGACGGAGACGGCTTGTTGCGCCCCCTCGAGCACGGCGTTAGCACCAGCCAGGTCCGCGGAGCGGACCATGCTCGGGAGATGCGCATTGGCGGCGAGGTCGAACGCAACACTGAAGACGCCGGCGATTCCGGCGGCAATGATCAAGTGTGGCAGCGTAAGGTGGCCGAATGCGAAGGCGGCAGGGATCGTGATCAGCACGAGTGCTCGCGCAGCGTCCGAGCCGATCAGGATGCGGCGTCGCGGCAGCCGATCGACCCAGACGCCGATCAGCAGACCGACGATGGGCCAGGCCAGGGTCTGGACCGCGTTGAGCAGACCTACCTCGACCGGCGACGCGCCCAACACCAGGATGGCAATCGTTGGCAGGGCCAACCAGGAGACCCGATCCCCCGCCACGCTGATGGCGCGGGCCAGCCAAAACAGCCGGAAATCGCGATGCCGAAGGAGTTCCCATCCCGCCGAGCGCGCCAGGTTGGTGACCATGTTCGGTGTGTTCCGAACGCATTGTACGATCATCGCCGAACGATGATGATTCTGAGCTTGAAGCAACGCTGATGGCGGCACGGGTGCGGGCGCGCCAGACGCCGACATCGTTCAGGCTCACGGTGGAACACGGCACCGGCTATGAAGCGCTCCTGGGGCTTTCGATGTTCGCGGGTGACGAGCCGCAGGGGTCCTACGAGGTGGGCAAGGCCTGGTTCGTCAAAGCGCGGGCCGCCGCGCCCCGCGAGTTGACCGAGGCGGTGCGCAGCCTGGTGGGGACCGAAGGAGCGCAGTGGTTCCTCCTGCTCGGAATGGTCCATGAGGCAGGAGGCGACCAGTCGGTCGAGAGACTCCTCGGACATCTAGGCCGACTGCCAGCCGGCCAGGTGAAACAAGCCTTCATTGGTGGACGCCTGCCTCCCGGCCGGAGCCACGATGCCAGCAGCGGGGCGCCGCGACGCCTGGCGAAGCTGGGGGCGGGTGAGGTGAAGCGCCTTACGCTCGAGGCCATCGAAAGCTGGTCACGTCAGGTCCTTCCTCGGTTGGGGGACGATGCCGAGGTCCTGGCTGCTGACGCACGGGCCAAACGACAAGCCGGGCGACGGCTTTCCGCAACCCGGCTGATCGAGCTCGCCACCTCGGGCGTTGTCTACGAGGGCGAAGCCGGTATTGACCAGGTGCTGCTCGTTCCATCGGTCGTCACTCGCCCCTGGGTGACGATTTCCGAGTGGGACAGCCTCAAGCTCATCTGCTACCCGGCCCAAGCCGGAGAGCCGTCCTCGGGCGATTCTGAAGACCAGCGATTAGCGACGATCTATCGGGCGCTCGGGGACGAGACGCGGCTCCGCCTGCTTCGCGCCTTGAGCGCCGGCGATCGAGGGGTCACCGAGCTCGCGGAGGCGCTCGGAATGGCCAAGTCAACCATCCATGAGCAGCTCGCGGCGCTACGGAGCGCGGGCCTGATCCGGGTGAACATCGGTGCCGACAAGCGGTACGGATTACGTCCCGGCCTTCCGGATCTCAGCCGCTTGCTTAAGGATTACCTGAAGCATTGAGCTCACGCCTTGGGACGTCCAGCCGTGCCATCACGCGCTCGAAGGTCTCGTACGGCTGTGCGCCCATCACCAGGTATCGATCGGCGATCACGTGGGCGGGGATGCCATCGATCATCAGCTCCTGGGCCTCCTGCCGCCGGGCGTCCAGATAGTCGCCGAAGCGGTCGGCCGAGACCGCCGCTTCCATGGCGTCGCCATCGACGCCGGCGCGGCCCGCGACCTCTCGCAATACGGACATATCCGATATGTCGCGCCCGTCATGCCAGTAGGCGATGAACAGCTCGCGATGCATCGGCTCGAATCGTCCGGCCTCACGGGCGAATTCGGCAGCCTGGAGGGCGGGCCGGGAGTTGATCAGGCGCTCGTGGTTCGTCAGCGTCAAGCCTGACTGGGCGGCCAGCCGCTTCAGTCCTTCTTCGACCCGAGCCCGATATTGCGCCGGCAGCACGGCATCCCGCGGGCGGCCCTCCGGCGGGATCTCGGGATGCAGCTCGAACGGGACCCAGTCGATGGCGACGTCGTATTCGCGTTCCAGGCGCTCGACTCCGACCGAGTCGATGTAGCAGAACGGTCAGACGTAGTCGGAGTAGATCCGCACCGAAGTCGGCATGAGGCCACGATAGCCGGTAGAATCCGATTTAGCACTCGCAAGCAGAGACTGCCAACATGCTGGAACCCTCCCATCTCGACGAGCGCAAGCAACAGATCCTCAAAGCGGTCGTCTCCGACTACACCCTGACCGGGGTCCCGGTGGGCTCCCAGGTGCTCGCCGCCAAGTACTTCATCGCGCTCTCGTCGGCCACCATCCGTAACGAGCTGGCCGACCTGGTTGGAACCGGCTATCTGCAGCAGCCGCACACCTCGGCCGGCCGCATTCCAACCGATCGCGGCTACCGCTATTTCGTCGACTTCCTGATGGCGACTGAGGCGGCGTCCGGGGCCATCCGGCGGGCCGTCCGGCAGGCCTTCGAGGACGCTCCCGCAAGCGTCGACGGCATCTTGGAAAAGGCGGCGATGGTACTGGCCCAGGTGACGGAAAACGTCTCGCTGGTGACCGCCCCGGAAGCCAGTAATTTCCGCATCAAGCACATCGACCTGGTCTCCCTCGAGCCACAGTCGGTGCTGATCATCCTCGTGCTGGAAGGCAACCTCATCAAGCAGCAGGTCGTCCGCCTCGACCGCGAGACCTCGCAGGAGGACCTGAGCCGGATGGCTGCCATGCTCAACCGCAAGGTCAAAGGCCAAACTGCCGACGATCTGAACGCGCGGCTCACTCAGCTCGGACCCGACCGGGAGGAGCAGCGCCAGATCCTGGAGCGCCTGATCGAATCGATCGGCGCCCAGCAAGCCCAGCGGCACAGCGTGGTGCTCCACGATGGCGTGCGCAATCTGCTCCGCCATCCCGAGTTCGTGGAGGTCAGCCGGCTCGAAGAGCTGCTCGAGCTGCTCGAGCAGGGGGCGCAGCTGGCCAGCATCCTGCAGCAGGTCGCCTTCGAGAAGGAGGTCGAGATCATCATCGGCCGGGAGAACACCAGCAGTGGCCTGCGCGAGTGCAGCCTGGTGCTGACGACCTACACCATGGCCGGCCGGGTGCGGGGCTCCATCGGCGTGATCGGGCCAACCCGCATGCCCTACGGCCAGGTGGTGGCGCGTTTGCGGCTGGTGAGCCAGGCGACCTCGGACCTGCTCGCCCGCCTCGACAACTGATTCGGCGGGATGCGCCATGGGTAAGAAAAAGCAAATGCCAGCCAAACATGAGAAGCCAGTGCCGACGGAGCAGAGTGAGCGCGATCCCTCGGCGGTGCTCGACAACCGGTCGAACTCGGCCGGCGACTTCCAGCCCCATCCCCCAGGGGGAGCCGAGACCCAGTCGCGCGACGCTGAGTTACAAGCGCTCCGCCAGGAGCTCCAGGAGACTTTTGCCCGCTACCAGCGGCTGGCGGCGGATTTCGAGAACTACAAGCGGCGGACCCGCCAGGAGCTGGCCGACCGCACCCAGTACGCCAATGAGGAGCTGGTCCGCAAGCTGCTGCCCATCCTCGACAATTTCCGCCGGGCGCTCGAGCATGCCCCCGAGAATGGCGATCCGAAGTGGTTCGAGGGAATCAAGCTGGTCGCGCGCCAGTTCGAGGAAACGCTGCAGGCCCAGGGCGTTTCGCAGATTCCCGCGGTGGGCGAAAAATTCGACCCCACCCAGCACGAGGCGATCGCCCGGGAGGAGACCGATGAGCACGAGGAGGGGACGGTCGTTGAAGAGGTGCAACCCGGCTACCGGCTGCATAATCGGGTGCTTCGCCCGACGCTCGTAAAGGTTGCACAGCCCCGCGCGTTAAAGTCCTAGCACTCCCTTATGGCGATCAAGCGGGATTACTACGAGGTTCTCGGCGTGAGCCGCAGCGCTACTGCCGAAGAACTGAAGCGCGCCTACCGCAAGCTGGCCCTCCAATACCATCCCGACCGCAACCCCAACGACCCCCAGGCTGAGGCGCGCTTCAAGGAGATCAATGAGGCCTACGAGGTGCTCAGCGACCAGTCGAAGCGGCAACGCTATGACACCTTCGGCCATGCCGGAACCCAGGGCATGCCCGGCTTCGATTTTGGGGGCGCCGGCTTCGGTGGAATCAACGACATCTTCGACATGTTTTTCGGCGCCGCGGCCGCCGGACGAGCCGGCACCCGGGTCCGCCGGGGATCGGACCTCCGCCTCGACCTTCGGCTGACCTTCGAAGAGGCGGTCTTCGGCGTCGAGCGGGAGCTGACCATCCCTCGCCCCGACGCGTGCCAGCAGTGCAGCGGCTCGGGCGCCGCCTCAGGCACGTCGCCCCAGACCTGCCCGCAGTGCCGCGGCAGCGGCCAGGTCCGGCGCGCCACCCAGTCGATCTTCGGCCAGATCGTGAACGTCACCAGCTGTCCGCGCTGCAACGGCGAGGGCAAGGTGATCGAGCGGCCCTGCCGGAACTGTGGCGGGAGCGGCCACGTCCCAGGAGAAAAGAAGATACGGGTGAACATTCCCGCCGGTGTCGACACTGGCTCGCAGATCCGCCTGACCGGCGAAGGCGAGCCCGGTGCACGCGGGACGGCGCCCGGCGACCTGTACATCCTCATCTCGGTGAAGCCGCATCCGGTATTGAAGCGCAACGGCACGGACGTCGTCTACGACCTGCCCCTGAGCGTGGCGCAGGCCGCCCTTGGCGACACCATCGAGATCCCTACGGTGGACGGACCGGAAACGGTCGAGATTCCGGCCGGAACCCAGTACGGCAAGGTGATCCGCATCCATGGGCGCGGGGTGCCACACCTGCGTTCCGGGCGGCGCGGCGACCAGATCATCTACGTTCGGGTCGTCATCCCGACCAACCTCAGTGAAGAGCAACGGCAGGCGCTCCGCGTTCTCGGCGGGATCAGCGGCAAGCCGCAGCACGTCGAGAAGGGCTTCTTCGACAAGTTCAAGCACGCTATCGGCCTCGAGTAGCGGTGTCGACCGCGTTCCGCGTCCTGGTGGCGCTGGCCGCCGCGGCGATCGTCCTGGCGCTCCTGCTCGGACCGTCCTGGCGCGGCAGTTTCTATCGCAGCTGGTTGCGCCCGAGGCTGATCGCGTTTGGCATCATCGTGGCACTGGTCGCGGTCGGCGAGTACGCGTATCGCGTCATCAACGCCATCAAGAACCACTGATGCCACGGACTTTTCTTGTGACCTTTGCCAGGAGCGGCAAGACGGTCGAAGTCGACGAAAACCAGGGCGTCCTTGGGGCCGGCCTCGAGGCGGGCCTGGCGCTTGCCTTCGACTGCCGCAAAGGCCGCTGCAAAACCTGCATGGTCAAAGTCGACGGCATCATCGACCAGGCCGACGCCTGGCTGATTTCCAACGAAGAGCTGGCCGAAGGCTATGCCCTGATTTGTGTCGGCAAGCCGCGCAGCAACCTCGTCGTGCACGCCTGATGCACGTGACGCTGGTCGACCTGCTGATCGCGGTCGCCGTCATCTTTGCCGTGACCGGCGGTTACCGGCGCGGGTTCTGGCTGTCGCTGGCGCAATATGCCGGGCTGGTCGTGGGGGTCGTCGTCGGCGCTTCCCTGGCACCGGTCGTCATGAACGCCCTCAACCTCAACGGGCCGGCGGTCCGGTCGCTTGTGGCGATCATGATCCTGATCGTCGCCGGGACGATTGGGAGCAGCATCGGGTACTGGGTTGGCGAGCCGATCCGGTTGCGCCTGCTGGCGCGTCCGCAAAGCGGGCGCCTCGACAGCATCGGTGGGGCGATCTTTTCCGCGATCGCGGTGCTCTCCGTCTCCTGGTTCCTCGGACTCAGCCTGTCGCGAATTCCCAGCCCCGCGCTCTCGACCGCGATCCAGCGGTCGACGGTGCTGCGAATTCTCGACGGCATCGCGCCGCGTCCTCCCGGGTTCCTGGCGCAGGTGCAGGGGATCATCGCCGGGGTCAACTTCCCCTCCGCGTTCAGCGGGTTGGAGCCGATCCCCTCGGCGCTGCCGCTGCCGGCGACGGTGGATACGCCTGGTATCCGCCACGCCCAGGCGGAGACGCTCCGGGTTCGAGGTTTCGGCTGCGGTGGCATCGTGTTTGGCAGCGGTTTTCCGATCGGACCGGGCATGGTCCTGACCAACGCCCATGTCGTGGCGGGAACGCATGGGACGACCGTTGAGGACAGTAGTGGCGCCGGTGCCGCCGCACGCGTGGTGCTCTTCGATCCCGAGCGGGATGTCGCCATTCTCTATGTGCCACGGCTCGGCCTCCCCGCGCTCGCCGAGGGCCCGGCCGACCAGGGCACCCAGGGGGCGGCGATCGGATATCCCGGCGGCGGCAATGAAAAGGTGGTGCCGGCGGTCATCGACGGGCAGTTCCTTGCCGACGGCCGTGACATCTACGGGCAGAACATCGTCAGGCGCAGCATCTGGATCACCGAGGCCGATGTCCAGCCCGGCAATTCCGGCGGGCCGCTGGTCGATCTGAACGGCCGGGTCGTGGGCGTGATCTTTGCCGCCTCCACGAGCAACCCGGGCCAGGCCTATGCGCTGACCGATGCCGAGGTCCAGCCGGACATCAATGCCGCCCAGTGCCAGACCCAGCCGGTCGCCGTCGGCCCCTGCGCCATGTAGCCGGCGCTTTTAGGATTCTGCCTCCGGGCGGGGGCTGTCTGCCAGACTTGCCCTATGCCGGACCAGCCCGAGGGCAGCAGCGCCGCCAGGATGTGGCGGCATCTCGAGCAGCCGGTCCGGATC
>DATASI010000177.1:0-2023 GCA_036269255.1 Candidatus Dormiibacterota bacterium | reverse complement strand
CGGTCGGCCGCCGCCAGTGGGTCCGCTTCAACATCCGCATCTTTCGCCAGATGTTCGAGCCGATCGAGAAGCTGCAGAGCCTCCTTCCCGGGTCGCTGATCCTGAGCTTCGGGCAGAAGGGGATCAGCCGCTATCTCGGATTGATCCTCGGGCTGCTGGCACGCCGGGTGCTCGGCCAGTACGACCCTGCGCTGCTTGGCCGGGAGCCGATCGAGACGTCATCGCTGATCCTGGTGGAGCCAAACGTCCAGGCGTGGGCGAAGAAGGACAACCTGCCGCTCGACGAGCTGCGACGCTGGCTGGCGATGCACGAGATGACGCACGCCTGGGAGTTCAAGGCGCATCCCTGGCTCCAGAGTTACCTGGAGGGGCTGCTAAACCAGGTCCTGGTCGGCCGCCTTGCCGATGGCCATCGGCCGAGCCGGCTCGAACTGCTGCGGACCCTCACCGTCGGCGTCGGCCAGCAATGGAAGGCGATCGCCAAGATGCAGGCGGTCATGAGCCTGCTGGAGGGATACAGCAACCTGATCATGAACGACGCCGGCCGGCGGCAGCTGCCGCACTTTGCGCTGCTGGAAGGCGCCTATCGACGGCGCCAGGGGGAACGGACCCCGCTGGAGAAGCTCTTCCTGCGGCTGACCGGGATGGAGATGAAGATGCGCCAGTACGTGATTGGGGAGCGGTTTTGCCAGAAGGTCCGCGACGCGGGCGGCGCCGCGCTGCTGGCTCGAGTCTGGGAGGGCCCGGAATGGCTTCCGACCATGGCCGAGATTCAGCGGCCCGAGCTGTACATCGAACGCGCCTCAGCGAAGTGAAACGAGCTAGCCTGCGCTCCCTCCGCCGCGCGTCGGGGAGGGCCGGTGTTACCGTGCTCGTCAGCCTGTTGCTGGCCGCATGTGGCGCTACGGCGACCTCGACGCCGTCGACCGGTGCCAGCGATAGTTCCGGGTTGCAAGCGCAAGTGGTGGCCAGTGAGCTGGTCGCCGGGTCGCAACAGCGTGTCCCGATCGGGGTCACCGACCACAACACGCCGGTCACCGACGCGACCGTCCAGGTCCGCGCCTACCAGCTGCAGGGTGGCAATACCGCCGCGCTTAAATCGCAATCTGCGGCCCCATTCGAAGGCACCGGCCTGGAAGGGGGCGGGGTCTATGTGGCCCACCTGGACCTTCAGCCGGCCGGCGACTGGGGTCTGCAGGTCATCGCCTCCCGGCCCAACGGGGCACGGGTCACCCAGCAGCTGGCCGTCAACGTCATTAGCAAGCCGGTGGTGCCGGGGGTGGGCCAGGCGGCGCCGCTGAGCAACAGCCCGACGATCCAGGACCACCCCGACGTCAGCACGATCGATACCGGGAATCCGCCCGACGACATGCATCAGGTGTCGATCGCCCAGGCGGTCCAGCAGCATCGCCCGACCCTCGTTGTCTTCGCCTCACCCGCCTTCTGCACCAGCCGAGCATGCGGCCCCGAGGTCAAGGTGGTCCAGAGCCTGGAGCCAACCTACAAGAATCGGCTGACCTTCATCCATGTCGAGATCTACACCAACTACAAGCCTGACCCATCGAAGAAAGCACTCGCGCCGACCGTCAACGAATGGCGGCTGACGACCGAGCCGTGGATCTTCCTGATCGACTCGCACGGCATCATCCAGGCGCGCTTCGAAGGCCCCACGGCGAGCGACGAGCTCAAAGCCGCGATCGATCAAATGCCTGCCTAGGCACACACAGCCCTCGGACGCGCGACATCGGCTACGACACCTCCACGATCATCTCGATTTCCACCGTCATGTCGAACGGGAGCGAGCCCATTCCCACGGCGGAGCGTGCATGCCTTCCGGCTTCGCCGAATGCTGTCACCAGCAGGTCTGATCCGCCGTTGATGACCTTTGGATGATCGGTGAACTCAGGTACGGCGTTCACCATGCCAAGCAGCTTGACCACGCGCTTGACGCGGTCGAGGTCGCCTATCTCCTGCTTGAGGCTGCCGAGGCAGTTCAGCATCACGAGCTCGGCCGCCTTCCGAC
>DATASI010000176.1:0-6826 GCA_036269255.1 Candidatus Dormiibacterota bacterium | reverse complement strand
GGTGTCGAGGGCTCGCTGCAGAGGACTGCTCAGCACGAGGGCGAACTGCCACTGCTGCAGGATGGGACGCAAATGCCGGGCCTCATCGCGGCCGTGCTCGGTCAAGGGGATATCGGTCGTCCCCGTGTGCCGGCCGTCTTTGCTCCACTCGGTCTCGCCATGGCGCACCAGCACGACTTGTGGCTTGGGCACGGCGGACTCAGTCGGTGCGCAGGTCGAGGTGCGAAACGCCGCCGCTGACGCTGATATCGAAGCGGTTGGTCGCCACCGTGTAGCCGCCGCTCTCCTTGGTGAAATCGCCGAGCCCCCCCGAGGTCTGTCCGTTGACGGTCAGACCACTGACGCCACCGCTGACGGCGACTCTCCACTGCGAGCCAGATGGAAGCTGCAGGGCCACGTTGCTTGCCCCGCCCGTGATGTGCACGCCGACCGTGCCTTTCGCCGGGCCCAGCCGGGCGTCGACCGACGTGGCTCCGCCGGAGATCTCGAGGGCTCGCAATTGCAGCTCCCGCGTGTCCATCTGCAGGTTCGACGCGCCGCCGCCGATATTGATGGTCCAGGGGACTTTGGTAGAGAGCGTGAGGACCAGCCTGCGGGTGCTCGAACCGAACAGGTGCACGCCGCCGAAATTTCCACTCTCGCCGATGTCGATGGTGCCGGTCTGCTGGTCGACAGAGATGGTTGGCGGATTCTCGCCGGCCGGGTAATCGATCTTCGCTTCGTACAACCTGTCGCCGATCCCACCGGCGCGGACCCCTACTGACGCGGCGCTGTAGTTGAGTTGCAGGGTGCCGGCGCTCAGACCGCCCAGCGGCTGGGAGGAGGTCGCGTGCTGGGTGCCGAACGCCGTCGTCGGCGCCAGCGCGGCGTAGACGACCGCACCGATCACGATCACGGCCGTCGCGGCCCATCCGATCGCCATCGCCTGTGCCCGGGGCAGGGTGTGATTGAGGATCAATTGCAGTCCGATGATGACGAGCAGGAGCGGCCAGAGGTCGGCGAGCCGCTGTAACGCCTGCGAGGACAGGACGCCGACGTTAGCAAGCAGAACCAGCAGGCCGATCACGATCAACGCGATAGGGAAGAGGAGGCCGCCGCGGTTTCGGATCATGCCCGCCTAGCGGCGTCGGGCCAGGAAGAGCAAACCGATCGCGATCAGCACCACCGGCCAGAAAAGGTCCCAGCGGAAGCTGTTGAAGACGCCGAGGTTGTCGAGCAAGAAGTACGCGCCCAGCGCAATCAGCAGGACGCCCAGCCAGAGTCCGCGCTGGTGACTCGTGCCCGACCCGGCCGGAGGAGCCGCCGCGGGCTCGCCAGGCGGGCGCGGCGGTGTCGGGTCTGCGGGCGGGCTGCGGAAGCCGGTCCGGAAATCCTCGCGGATTTCGTCCCCCATCATCCGAACTCGATCACCAAGGCTGCGGCTGCCGGTCGCCACGCCCGCGAGCGGCGGCTCCATCAACAGCCAGAGCACGAAATACAGCAGGATGCCGATGCCGTGGGCCAGCGCGAGGATGACGAAGACGATCCGGACCAGCAGCGGGTCGACGCCGAGGTAGTGCGCCAGCCCGGAACAAACGCCACCCAGGATCCGGTCGGGGCCCCGGCGCAGGGTGCCCCCCGCCCTCTCACTCATCGCCGGGCCATTATCGCAGGCGATTTCGTCGTTTCCGGGACGGTGCCGTGGTCAAACCGGCGCAAAAAAGGGCGCGCTACGTAGCGCGCCCCGATTGCCTGTTGGGCTAGACCGCTCGGCGGCCGACCAGCAGGTTGTAGATGATGCCGATGATCGCCAGCACCAGCAGCAGATGGATCAGCGAACCCCCGATGTGGATCGCGAAACCCAGCAGCCAGAGAACGAAGAGCACGACGACGACCGTCCAGATCAAGCTAGCCATGAAGACCTCCCACCGTAGATATCGTGCTAGGTGATAGCACTACTGTCATCTTAATGGAAGGTTGCTTTGCTGTCAACCTCGGCCGTGCTGGCCCGGACCCGGGCCTGGAGCACGCTCTCAACATCCGGGTTCGCCAGGATGTCCGCAGCATGGCTGCGGCGGGAAATGGAACCGGTTTCGCAGCAGGAGGCGCAGCTTCCGGGCGAACGGCATCGGCTGTTTCAGATTCTCGAGAAAGGCGCTCCCCGATCGATCTGGTTGGGTCATGCGGCCCCCAGGCCAGAGGGTGGTATCACCAGTGTCAGGAAGTGCGATATCATCACCACCATTATGGACGCCAAGCAGGCACGAGAGCGTTTGCTCAAGGAGCGCGAACAGCGGCGGGCGCTGGCCGAGCGGTTACGCGCTCACGAGGCCGACGCCGTCGAACAGGCGGAGCTTTCCAAGGTGGATCAGCATCCCGCGGAGCTGGGCACCGAGACCTTCGAGCGCGAGCGCGACCTGACGGCGCTCACCATCCTCGAGGGTGAGCTGGCTGACATCCAGCGAGCGCTTCGCCGCATCGAGGACGGCACCTACGGGACGTGCGAGGAGTGCGGCAAGCCGATCGGGGACGAGCGGCTTGAGGCCAAGCCATGGGCACGATTCTGCATCGTGCACCAGGCGGAAATGGAAAAGGCTGCAGCCCGCCGCTAATCCTGCTGGTCCTTGACGACCTCGCCGCCCAGGCTGACCAGGCGGACGTGACGCGGATCTCCGAAGATCCCCGGATCAGCGAGCGGGTCCGCATCGAGCACCAGGACGTCCGCGCGCTTGCCCTCTTCGATGGTCCCCACCTCTTTTTCGATGCGCAGCAGGGAGGCATTCGTCTTCGTCGCGGCCACGACCGCGTTCATGGCGCCCATCACCCGCGCCTGACAGGCGATCTCCTTGCCTTTCTCGCCCTGCATCTCGGCGAGGACGTCGGAACCTGACCCGATGCGCAAGCCCTTTTCGTACGCCAGCCCCAGCGAGTCATAGGCGCCGGTCAGGCCCTGACGGATTTTCCGGACATTCGCTTCGGTCCACCCATCGCCAGGCTCGAGGCGGGACAGCAGCTCATACGTGATCACGGTTGGCACCAGGTAGGCGTCGGGCTCATCCAGCATCCGCTCCGCGGCCTCCTCGTCCAGGAAGTTGCCATGCTCGATGGACCGGACGCCCGCGTCAAGACAGTTCAAAATCGCGCGAGGTCCGTAGGCATGCGCCAGGACGTAGCTGCCAACGGCGTGGGCGACATCCACGGCGGCCGCGAGTTCTTCGACGGAGAACTGCACGTGGTCGAGCTCGTCGGTCGGCGAGGCTGCGCCGCCGCTCGCCATGACCTTGATCTGATCCGCACCGCGCCGCAGCGCCTCACGCGCCGCACGCCGAACTTCGTCGGGGCCGTCGGCCAGGATGGTCTCGCTTGTCAGGCCATGGACGGCGCGAAACGGCTCCCGCTGCGTGCGGGGTCGCTGGTTGTCGCCATGCCCACCGGTCTGTGACAGGAACGGCCCGCTGATGAACAAGCGGGGACCGCGGATCAAGCCGCGATTAACCGCGTCTTTGAATCCCCAGTCCAGCCCGCCGGCGTCGCGGACGGTCGTGAAACCCGCCTGCAGCGTGTCCTCGATCTGCCTGGCGATGCGCAACGCGATGACCGCTGGCGCGAGGTTGACCTCCGCGACCGGGTCGAGGTCCAGGCTGGCAAGGTGGACATGCGCGTCGATCAATCCCGGCATCAACGTTCGTCCCTGGCAATCGATGGCGCGGGCGTCACGCGGCCCGGACGGACCATCGGTTCGACCAATGCGGGCGATTCGGCCGTTTTCGACGACGACACGCGAATCAGGCTGGGGATCGCGACCGGTGCAATCGAGCAGCGTCGCGTGTTCAAAGACGAGCGCCACGGCCGATTTAGTCTACGCGGCGAGATACGTCAAGAAGAGATCGGTCGCGAAGGCCAGCAAGAAGCCGGCCAGCAACCCCCATCCCATGGCGATCGGTGAGTTGAGCCGTCGCCCCAGGTGGAACATCTCATTGATGACGTAGAGCAGGGCGCCGGCCGCGAGCGCGAGAAACAGGACATAGATATAGGTTGAGGTGAAGACATAGCCGACCACGGTCCCGACGAAGGTCGGGCCGCCGCCGAGAATGCCGGCTCCCAGCAGAAAACCCCAGGACGGCATCGCCGTCTCCATCGCGAGCGGGGCCGCGATGCCGAAGCCCTCGGTGATGTTGTGCAGCGCGAAGCCGATCACCAGGACGACCGCGAAGGCGATCGCACCCGTCGCGGCCGATTGGCCGATCGCCAGGCCCTCGGAGAGATTGTGCAAGCCCAGGCCGGTCGCGATCATCAGCGCGAGTGTTTTGGGCGGTGCCGGGGGGGCGTTCTTGGTGCGACCGAAGAGCCGCCCGTTCACGTAGATCAAGGTCATCAGGCCCAGGGCCAGGCCGGCGGCAAAGATCGTGACCAGCGCGACGAAGCTGCGGTCGCCCGCACGCAGCGTAGCCAGCGCGGCCTCGACCGGGGCCGAGGCATGCGCGAGGATATCCCAGAGCAGGAAGACCAGGACGCCGGTGGCGATCGCGTTCAGCAGTCCCTGGACCGCCTTCGGCACCCCGCGGATGCGGCCGATCGGAAGGCCGATAAAGATGGTGGCGCCGGCGATTGCGCCCAGCGCCGCAGCCGACAGATGACTCACGCTTCGCTATTGTTAGCCGATGCGAACCTCACGATTAGTTCAGGCTAACACAGGGTCGCGGCCGCCCTCGGAGGTCATCGCCCATTACCTCGAAGCGATCTATTACATCAAGGCGGAAGGAGAAACCGTGCGAAGCGCCCGCCTCGCCGACTGGCTTAGCGTCAGCCGGCCGACGGTCACTGCGGCCCTGCGGCGGATGACGCGAGACGGCATGGTCCGGCTCAACGTACGGAAGGAAATCGAGCTCACCCCGAAAGGCGAGCGTGCCGGTGCCGCCATCGTGCGCCGGCATCGCATCATCGAGCGCTGGCTGACCGATGCCATTGGGTTGGACTGGGTCACCGCGGATACCGAAGCGGAGCGGCTCGAGACCGCGCTCTCCGACCTGGTCGCCGAGAAATTACATCAGGCGCTTGGGAAGCCCCAAACGTGCCCCCATGGCAATCCGATTCCCGGGTCGGCGACGATGCGGCCTGACGAGGTGCGGCTTTCAGCGCTGCGGGCGAGGGAGGCCGGCACCATCACGCGGATCTCGGAAGTCGCGCAGCGGGAGGCGCCCCCCCTGTTGCAATACCTTCACGATCGCGGGCTGAGGCCGGGGACACGGATCGAGGTTCAGGACGTCGATGAAGTAGGTCGAATCATGCGGCTTCGCGCCGGTCGGACGCTGACGCTCAGCACCGAGACCGCGCAGAAGCTGTCGGTCGTACGCGCTAGGCCGAAAGGCGGACGGGCTTCCGCTCGGGCGTAACGCTCTCGGTTCGCTTGGCGGGTGAGTGCGGGAGCACCAGCCAGCCGCACAAGACGATCGCGCATGAGGTCATCGCCAGGATCGTGGTCGCGTCCATTGTTTTCCTCCTTCTAGAGCGCGTATGCCGGTTCGCCGTGTTGCGAGAGATCGAGGCCGAGCATCTCTTCGTCCTCTTCGACCCGGAGCGGAACGAAGAGATTGACAAGCTTCAGGATTGCGAAGGTGCCGATTGCCGACCAGGCCCAGGAGGCGCCGACCGCGAGCAGCTGGATCAGGACCTGTTTCGGGTTGCCATAGAAGAGCCCGTTGGCTGCGCCGGAGTTGATCGCGATCGTGGCAAACAGGCCGGTGGCGATTGCGCCCCAGGTGCCGCCGATGCCATGGACGGCCCAGACGTCGAGCGCATCGTCGACGTGGATCCGCTCGCGCAGCTGGATCGCGGCGTAGCAGACGATCCCGGCGCCGAAGCCGATCACGATCGCGCCCATGACATTCACGAAGCCGGAGGCCGGGGTAATCGCGACCAGCCCGGCGACGGCGCCGGCTGCCGCGCCGAGCACACTCGGCTGCCGCTTGTGCCACCAGCTGACCGTCATCCAGGTGAGCGCCGCCATGGCGGTGGCCGTGTTGGTCACCACGAAGGCGCTGGTCGCGAGGGCGCCGGCGGTCCCGGCGCTGCCCGCATTGAAGCCGAACCAGCCAAACCACAGCAGGCTGGCGCCCAGGACTGTCATGGTCGCGTCGTGCGGTTCGACCTTTTCCTGGCCGAAGCCCAGTCGTCGCCCGAGCACCAGCGCGGCCACCAGGGCGGAGACACCGGAGCTGATGTGCACGACCGTGCCCCCGGCGAAGTCGAGCGCGCCCAGGTTGTGCAGCCAGCCGCCGGTGCCCCAGACCCAGTGGGCGATCGGGTCGTAGACGAAGGTGGCCCAGAGCAGGGAAAACAGCACGAACGCCTTGAAGCGCTGGCGCTCGGCGAAGGCGCCGCTGATCAGCGCCGGTGTGATCACGGCGAACATCATTTGGAAGACCATCCACGCCTGGTGCGGAATGGTCGGTGCATAGTCCGGATTTGGCGTAAAGCCAACGTGGTTGAGGCCGACCCAGTCGAGGCCTCCGATGATGTGGGCCTTATCCGGACCGAAGGCCAGGCTGTATCCGATAAGGACCCACTGGACGCTGATCAGGCAAAGGATGAAAAAGCTGTGCATGATCGTGGACAGGACGGTCTTGCGGCGGACCAGCCCGCCGTAGAAGAATCCGAGTGCCGGCGTCATCAGCATGACCAGCGCAGCGGAGGCCAGGACCCAGGCGGTATCGCCACTATCGATTTTCATGGCCGGCATTGTCCCGTCTCCGGCCGGTCGCTGGTAATGGACCGCCATCACCGAAATGCAGGGCAGATATTCGTGCTGCCGGCACAAAAGCGGGTCGAATCGGCACAATGGGAACGA
>DATASI010000175.1:0-21850 GCA_036269255.1 Candidatus Dormiibacterota bacterium | reverse complement strand
CGGCCAGCCATAGGCGTGTCCGCTGACCCCGAGCATCATGCCGTAGCCGGCTGTGCTCAGATTGGTCAAGGGCTGGATCGAGTGCGCCGCCATCCCCGCGATCAGCGCCCGCGCAGGCGCCTGCTTGAACGTGCTGCGGGCGAACCCGACCGCGGACCGAATCGCCATCAGGCCGAAGCGGGCCAACAGGGGCCCATGCAGTGCGGTCGATGGCATGATCCGAAGCGGCGCGAAAAACTGGCGCATGAGGAAGTCGGCGTTACGGACCAGCGGGCTCATCAATCGGCGATATGCGGGCCCGTCGACGCCGAGGCCGGCGGCGGTCTCGTCGAGCGATCGCCGTAGTTCGACGGTTGCCTCGTCGAGCGGATGGGCGAGGGGCAACGGCGGCTGGATCAGCTCCAGTCCGTAGCGCTGCAGCGGCAGCGAGCGAAAGAAGCTGGAGCCGGCGGCCAGCGGATGGATCGCGGAACAGATGTCGTGGACGAATCCAGGGCGCGTCAACTCCCCCGAACGCGCGCCCCCACCGATCGAGTCCTCGGCTTCGAGCACCGTGACGGACTTGCCGGCCTGCGCAAGCTGGATGGCGGCCGCCAATCCGTTCGGTCCCGAGCCGACAACGACCGCGTCGATCTTATTGGCTCTCTTCGCGCCGGTGTCCGCCGGCCACCTCGGCGAGGGCCTCTGGCGACAGCTGATCAGGAGCCGCAACCGCAACGCGCACGGGAGTAAGCGCCCGAAGCGTCGCCGTCCGCGTTCCGCCTTCGAGCGAAGCCCGCTCGCCGAGGATTGCCCCCGGGCCCACTTCCGCGACCGCCTTGCCGTCAACCTCGACCGACAGAACGCCATCGAGCAACAGGAATAATTGGTCACCGCTATCGCCCTGCTCGACGAGGGCCTGATCCTTGGCCAGCTTGCGGAATTCGGGTTTCGCCCCGCCTCGCATGATCTGCTGCGAGAGCTCACGCTCGAGCTCGGTTTCGACCTCGGTCACGAATGCCGGCGAATCCTCCTTGCCCCAGGGCGTGCGCGCGCCGAAGATGTCACCCGACCAGCTCGAGAAATCAGTGGTGGCGACCTTGTGTGAGAGCGTGCCGGAGCCGTCGTAGATCCAGTGACGCGGAAACGGGCTCGCGCCGAGAACCTCGAATGAGCTCGAGCCATCCGCATTGATCGTCAGCGCCATGGTCGTCCAGACCACCGGCGGGATGATCTGCACGAACGGCGGACGGTTGAGCTTGCGTGGCATCGGCATCGCCACCCGGCCGCCGGTCGTCTGGACGAAGCGGACGCTGCTACCGCTGACCTCCGGTTCCGGCCGGATGTCGGGCATCGGAATGGTGGGGAAGAGCAACTTGCGAGCGCCGAAGCCCAGCTTGGTCCGGCCCATCCAGCCGTGCCCGCTTTGGCCCTGTCGCACGATGGATCCGTTCTCCACTTCCAACCAGGCCCGCAGCTCATTGATGAAGCGAACCGCTCCGGACCGGGCAATCGCGGGGATGTCGGCGATCCGGTCCGCGGGCGGGTCGTCGTAGTGAACCGGCCCCAGGTCGAAAGGCAGCCGCATGACGCCGGAGATCGCCTCCGACGGGATCCACGACAGCGACGTTACCGACGACTCGATTCGCATGATCGGCCCTCCTCTGGAACTCGATTTGAACATCCCGAGCCTACCGTTCGGCGGAAGTTCCGTCGAGCAGGCCTGCCGGTGGGAGACCAGCCGGATAGCACGCTGGCCGTCTCGTGGCAGCCACCCTTGACCAAGTCGACCGCCGGGCGCTCAAATAGGCTGCGCATGCCCGATCCCACGGCGGCCCGCTCGCGCTCCTTCATCCTCGCCGTGGTGGTGTGGGTGATGGTGCTGGCGGCAATGGCCGCGCAGGTTGGCTTGATTCTCCTGGTCGACTGGCGCCATATTCCCTCGACGTTTCGGCCGAATGGCTCGTCGATCGCCGGGGCGTTCGCCATCCTCGCGATGAGCACGGTCGGGTTTGTCGTGGCGTGGCGGCGGCCGGGAAACCGGATCGGGTGGCTGCTGGTGACCATCTCGTTCTGCGCCATCTTCCTCGGTGTGCCCACGATGTACGCAGGACTGGCGTTCTATGGCAAGCCCGGCTTGCCGGGCGCGACCTGGCTGTACTGGGTGAATCAGATCGCCTGGGTGGTGGTGATCACGCAGCTGCTGGTCGTGCTTCCGCTCTGGTTCCCCGACGGGCGGCTGTTGAGCCCGCGCTGGCGGATCGTGATCGGACTGGCGGCGGTCCTCGTGCTGGTGACCATCGTGGCTTCGCTCGACCCGCTTGCGACCGCCCCCTTGCCGAACCCACTTGGAATCCCCGCCCTCACCGGGATCAGCAACAGTTTGAACAGCGTTCCCTTTGCCATCCTGTTGCTCGGGACATCGGCGCTGGGCGTCAGCTCGCTCGTGGTGCGCTACCGGCGTGGCCGGGAGCAGGAGCGGCAGCAGCTGAAATGGCTCCTGGCCGGCGTCGTCTTGCTGATCGCCGCGCTCGCCCTTCAGTTTTTGGTTCCCGATTTGCAGAACTCCGGACTGGTCGCGGTCGCGGTGGCGACCCTTCCGGTGGCGATCGGCATCGCCGTGCTCCGCTATCGCCTCTACGACATCGACATGATCATCAACAAGGCGCTGGTCTACGGCGGGCTGGCGGCGGTGATCACCGGCGTCTATGTCGTCGTGGTCGTCGGTATCGGGGCGCTGGTGGGAAATAGCCGGCAGTTCTTACTGTCGATCGTGACCACGGCCGTCATCGCCCTTGCCTTTCAGCCGCTGCGCCAGCGCGCCCAGCGGCTCGCGAACCGCCTCGTCTACGGCCGGCGGGCAACGCCTTACGAGACGCTCTCGCAATTCAGCGAGCATCTCGCTCACACCGTGTCGCCTGAAGACATTCTCGATCGAATGGCGCGCGTTCTTGCGCAGGGGACCGGCGCCCAACGAGCTGAGGTCTGGGTCCGGGCGGGTCAGCGATTGGTGCTGGCCTCGTCATCACCAGCTCGCCTCGACCCGCCGGGAAGTCTGGTAATGGACAACGGCACCCTGCCACGGATGGAGCGCGACCGGGTCGTGCCGGTGAGTCATGGCGGCGAGTTGCTGGGGGCGCTGGCCGTGGATAAGAAGCCGGGAGAGGCGATGAACGGGGTGGAGGAGAAGCTCGTCGCCGACCTGGCGGGCCAGGCCGGTCTGGTGCTGAAGAACGCCGGCCTCAACCGGGAACTGCTGGCGCGGCTCGATGAGCTCCGCGCCTCTCGCCAACGACTGGTGACGGCACAGGACGAGGAACGCCGCCGCATCGAGCGCGACCTGCACGACGGGGCCCAGCAGCATCTTGTGGCGCTCAAGGTCAAGGTTGGACTCGCTCAAGCGGTGGCCGAGCCCGAAAGTAAGACCCGGCCCGTCCTCGCCGAGCTCAAGCAGGACGCCGATGCGGCCATCGACCAGCTGCGAGAGCTCGCTCGCGGTGTCTATCCGCCTCTACTGGCCTCGGATGGGCTGGAGGCCGCCCTTCGCGCCCATCTTCGGCGGATGACGGTGGCCGCCGAGCTGGATGCGACCGCCTTGCCGCGCCATTCCCGGGAAGTCGAGACCGCCATCTATTTTTGCTGCCTGGAAGCGCTGCAAAACGTCAGCAAATATGCGCAGGCAACTCGAGTCGAGATCCGGATCTGGGCAGAGGGGCCACTCGTCGCGTTTGCGGTCGAGGACAACGGCAAGGGGTTCGATCCGAGCCAGGCTCGTGACATCCACGGCCTCGAAAACATGCGCGACCGGCTGGAGGCCCTGGGAGGGACGCTGATCGTCCGCAGCGCGCCGGGCGCCGGGACCCGGGTGGAGGGGAAGCTGCCGGCTTCGGGCAGCGCTTCGCCTGTCAGCATCCCCGCCACTGTCGTGGCCACCTCCCTTGACCAGGCCGGCGGTTGACGCTCAAATAGGCAGGCATGGCGCAGCAGAAGATCTCCGTATTCCTGGCTGACGACAATCTGATCGTCCGCGAGGGGGTCCGTGCCCTGATCGGGACCGCCGCCGACATGGAGGTGGTTGGCGTCGCGGGCGACTACGACGGCCTGGTCGCTGGGGCCGAGCAGGCAGCGCCCCAGGTGATCGTGACCGACATCCGGATGCCACCGAACTTCCAGCGGGAGGGCATCGATGCCGCGAAGCAGGTCCGCAAGCGCCATCCCGGCACGGGCATCGTCGTGCTTTCGCAGTTCGATGAGCCGGACTACGCGATCGCGCTGCTGAGCGAGGGTGCGGCCGGGTACGCCTATCTCCTCAAGGACCGGGTGGCCGACGGCGACCAGCTGTTTCGGGCGATCCGCGAGGTCACGACCGGCGGCTCGATGCTCGACCCCCGCATCGTCGAGGCGCTGGTCCAGCCGGCCAGTCAGGGCACCGACCTGACGCCTGAGGAAGAGGATCTGCTGCAACAGCTGGCCCAGGGCCGGCCCATGAAGGCGATCGCGGTCAACCGCCGGACCACCCCTGCCGACATCGACGACGCGATCGAGAAACTGTTCCTCAAGCTGGCGCAGGCCGCCAGCAGCGGGGCGGCCGGAGCGCTCCGTCGGTTGAAGTTGCTCCACAAGGCGATCGTCGACCGTGAGGAACAGGGGGAGAGCCTGAGCCGGCTGCTGCCGACCGGCCTTGCCGAGAAGCTGCGCCGGGAGGGGCGCAAGCCGGGCGAGACCGAGACGCTGATGGTGACGGTCCTGATGTCCGACATCCGCGGCTATTCGACGATCGCCGAGGATGCCGACCCGACGGTGCTGGCTCACCAGCTCAACGAGCACCGCGCCGAGATGAATCGGTGCATCCTGGCGAACGGCGGGACCGTGATGCAGTTCGTCGGTGACTCGGTGATGGCGGTCTTCGGTGCACCGGTTCCGGAGGCCGATCATGCCCAGAAAGCGCTCATCACGGCCGACGCGATGCACGACGCTCAGGCCAAAGTCAATGCGCGCTGGGCAACAGAACAGCTCCCTCCCTTTCATTTGGGCATTGGCCTGTCGACCGGAGAGGTGGCCGCCGCCCTCCTGGGGTCTGAGGAACGGCTGGAGTATTCGCTAGTCGGCGACAGCGTCAACCTGTGCCAGCGGCTTCAACAGTTCGCCGGTGGAGGGGAAACGATTCTCAGCGAACCAACGTTTCGTGCGCTCGAGGGCGGTGTCGCCGCCGAAGCATTACCACCATCGCAGGTCAAGGGGCGGCATGCGCCGGTGCAAGCCTATCGAATCCCGGCCCTGGCCTCAACGGGACAACGGCAAGGGCCTTGAATTGAGCCGGGTATGAAACGGCCCTCCGCGTTCTTAGCGGTGCTGCTGGCCGCCGTTGGAGTCGGCCTGGCGATCGGCCAATTGGGCTTGGTCCTGGTTCTCAACGCCTCAAATGAGGCCGCCAATAGCGGGCGAGCCGGGGTGATCACGATCATCGCCCTCGCGCTGGTCGGCGCCTTGATCGGGATCCGCCAGCCACAGAATCCGATCGGCTGGTTGATGCTCAGCATCGCGATCTGCGGCGCTTTGATCGATTTCCCGAAGGAATATTTGGCCTTCAGCAGTGTCATTCATCCCCTCCCCGGCGCCACCGTTCTGTACTGGTTGAGCCAGATCGTGTGGATGCTGCTCTTTGTCCAGCTCTTGGTCGCCGTACCGATCTTGTTCCCCGACGGTCGCTTGATGAGCCGTCGGTGGCTGATTCCGGTCGTTGCCGGAGGTCTCCTTGCGTTGATCGGAATCATTGCCAGCCTGGACCCGACGTCAACCAAGCCCGTTCCCAACCCGGTATCGGTTCCGGCGCTCAACGGAGCCAGCCAGATTCTTAACTCCGCGCCGTACTGGATTCTTTTTCTCCTGACTCTTTTGTCAGGCGTCGCGTCGCTCTTCGTGAGATACCGGCGGGCCGATCAGCAGCAGCGACAGCAAATCAAGTGGTTGCTGGTCGCCGCGGTCCTCACGCTCAGCGTGCTGACGAGCCAGCTGTTTATCCCGGGCATGCGGTTCTCCTGGCTGTTGCCCGTCGGGGTCGCATTTCTGCCGATTGCCATCGGCATCGCGATTCTCCGCTACCGACTCTATGACGTCGACCTGATCATCAACAAGGCGCTTGTCTACGGCGCGCTCGCCGCACTGATCACCGGTGCGTATTTGCTGGTCGTGATCGGCATCGGTACCGTCGTTGGCAGCAGCCGGCAGCTTCCCCTGTCGATTCTGGCAACACTGGTGATTGCGGTCAGTTTTCAACCACTGCGCCAGCGAAGCCAGCAGCTGGCCAACCACCTCGTTTACGGCAAGCGGGCGACACCCTACGAAACTCTCTCGCAGTTCAGCGAGCATCTATCCGAAACCTTTTCGCAGGAGGGCATCCTCGACCGGATGGCGCGTTTGCTGCAACAGGGGACTGGCGCGGAACGCGCGGAAGTGTGGGTTCGTTCCGGCCAGCGCCTGTTACTGGCCGCCTCGTCCCCGGCTCGGGACGGATCTCCGGAGCTGCCGATGAGCAACGGCACGCTTCCGCGCATGGAGCGTGACAGCGTCGTGCCTGTCAGCTACCAGGGTGAATTGCTGGGTGCGCTGGCGGTGATGAAGAAGCGGGGCGAAACCATGCAGCCGGTCGAGGAGAAGCTGCTCAACAACCTGGCCGGCCAAGCGGGGTTGGTGCTCAAGAATGTCGGTCTCAATCGCGAACTCCTGGCGCGGCTGGAGGATCTGCGCGCCTCGCGGCAGCGACTGGTGACGGCACAAGATGAAGAGCGCCGCCGGATCGAACGCGACCTGCATGACGGCGCACAGCAACACCTGGTTGCGCTCAAGGTCAACCTGGCGCTCGCCGAGGCCGCGGCGGAGCCGCAGAGCAAAGTCCGATCAATGCTGACGCAGCTCAAGACTGACGCGGAAGAAGCGCTGAACACCACGCGCGAGCTGGCGCGCGGAATCTATCCGCCGCTGCTCGCGTCGGATGGGCTGGCGGCGGCGCTGCGGGCGCAGGTCCGCCGGTCGCTGGTGCCAGTGGACTTTGACGTGGACGGCCTTCCCCGGTTAGCTCGCGAGGTCGAAGCCGCCGTCTATTTCTGCTGCCTCGAGGCGCTGCAGAATATCGGAAAGTATGCGCAGGCCACACAGGTACGCCTGCGGGTCCGTTTCGAAGACTCCCGCCTCGCCTTTTCTGTCCAGGACAACGGCAAGGGCTTCGATCTCAACCAGATTCGAGATGTCCATGGGATCGAGAACATGCGCGACCGTCTCGAGGCGCTCGGTGGCAATCTTCGAGTCGATAGCCGCACCGGTGAGGGCACAAGGGTCACGGGCGACGTTCCGATCACGGATCAAGCGACGGCGGTGACGTCAGGCCTTGGTCGCGGTGAAGCGGAGGACGCGGCCCCCGAGGGAGTGGCGGGTCCCCAGGTTGGCAATCGGTAGCTGCGACAGCACCTCCTCGAGGGGAAGCGTGCGTCCCGCGTGGCCTGAGTGGCCGTGATGGCCGTGCCCTTGGGTCTGCTGGGCTGCGAGGCGTGCCGCATGGGTCACGTCGTAGCCTAGAAGCCGGCCACCCGTTCGCAGGACGCGAACTGCCTCGGCGAGTGCCTTCTGGTCGTCGCCGACATGGTGCAGCATCGCGAAGGTCAGCACTGCGTCGAAGCGTCCGGTTTCGAACGGGAGGTTGGCGGCATCCGCTTGCTGTGCGGTCGCCCGATCTCCGAAACGGGCCAGCCTTTGTGACATCGTTCGCACCATGTCCGGGTCGTAGTCGGTCGCAACCACGCGAAGTTCGGGGAAGCGCTTGAGCAGGGCGACGGCCATCGCGCCACTTCCCGAGCCGATCTCTAACGCCTCGCCACGCAATTCGATGCCCTGCAGGCCCCAGCCGACGAGGAAGTGTTGCGCCAGAAGGCGATAGGGGAGATTGGTGCACGCCATCTTTGCGACGGCTGACATTTCAGGCATGGCTAGCGAGCTACTTTAGCGCTAACGGTTTTCCGACAGGTAGAGGAGTGCGGCGCGGACTCGGCGATGGGTGTCCTTTTCTTCCTGAAGGCCGAGCTTGGAGAAGATCGAGTTGATGTGCTTTTCTACCGCGCGCTCGGTGAGAAACAGCCCGCTGGCAATCGCGGCGTTGTTCTTGCCCTCCGCCATCGCCGCCAGCACCTCTTTTTCGCGTGGCGTGAGCTCTTGCAACGGAGAGTCGGTTTTGCGGGTTCGGGCCTGGACCAGGGCCTCCACGACTTTGGGATCGATCACCGAACCTCCTCGCGCCACCTCTCGGATGGCGGCCACCAGCTGCTCGATGTCGGAAACGCGCTCTTTTAGTAGGTATGCGCGGCCTGAGGCGCCTTTCGCCAGCAGGCTGAGGGCGTACTCGGGCTCGACGTACTGACTGAGCACGACGACCCCGGTCTTTGGATGGGTGCCTCGCAGCTGCTCCGCCGCGCGGATGCCTTCGTCCGTGCTGGTTGGGGGCATGCGGATGTCGGTGAGGACGACGTCAGGCCGCTCCTGCTCGACGGCTGCGAGCAGGCTGTCGAAATCGGTGGCCGTCGCTGCCAGCTCGAGGTCGGGCTGGCTCGCGATCAGCTGGCTAACCCCCTCACGTAACAAATAGTTGTCATCGGCAAACACGACGCGGATCGGCACGGCCCACAGCTTAAGCCCCCCACCCTGCCCTCCCTCGCGAAGGGGTGCTGGCATCCTTTTCACAACCAGCCGGCGAGAGGCATGCTTTGTAGTGGAGCAATAGAAGGATGAGCGTCAAAGTGCTGATCGTCGACGACCAGGCGCCCTTCCGTCATGCCGCTCGGGCGGTGGTCGAGGCGACCGACGGCTTCCAGGTTATCGGTGAATCCGAGACCGGCGAGGCTTCGGTCGAGGCAGCCCACGAGCTCCGCCCGGACCTGGTGCTGATGGACGTCAACCTGCCCGGCATCAACGGGCTGGAGGCGACCCGCCGCATCCTGATGGAGTCGAACGCCGTTGTCGTCCTGCTGCTCTCGACCTATGAGGAAGAGGAATATGGCTCGAGGGCGGCCGAATGCGGAGCCTCGGCCTACATCGCCAAGTCGCGCTTCGATCCGGACCGGCTGGCGGCCGCCTGGGCCGCCTCGTCGAACGGAATCGACCCCACGATGCGGGTCCCGGCGCCGGGCGAGCTCTCGACCTGAAGCCGCCCCCCGAGCACCTCGACGCGGTCGCGCATGTTCTGCAGGCCGGAACTTTTCCGCGCAGTGGCCGGCTCAAGGCCGCGACCATCATCCGCGATCGAGAACTGCAGGGTTCCATCGGATAGCCGCAGGCTGACGCTGGCGCGGGACGCACGGGAGTGCTTGGCGACGTTCTGAAGCGCCTCCAGGACGCAGAAATACACGCTGGCCTCCATCTCCTGAGGAAGGCGCGGCAATCCATCGCTGCTGATCTCGACCGGCACCGGCATGCGCCGGGCCTGCGCCTCGATCGCCGGCCGCAAACCCTCCTGGGCCAGGATGGGCGGATAGAGTCCGCGCGCCAGCTCGCGCAGCGTCTCGATCGCCTCATTGGTTTCGCCGGTGAGTTCGTCGAGCGCCGCCTGCGCGCGTTTCGGATCCGTCGCGGCGAGATTGCGCGCCAGTGCGATCTTGAGCTTCAGGCCGATCAGGTTTTGCTGGGCCCCGTCGTGGAGATTGCGCTCCAGCTGCCGTCGGGCGGTGTCCTGGGCGGTGATCAACCGTTCGCGGGACGCCTGCAGCTCGTCGAGCCGCTGCACCAGCTCGGCAGTGAGTCGCGCGTTCTTGAGCACCAGCCCGCTCTCCTGCCCGAGGTCGGTGAGGAGCCGCCGCTCGGTCGCGGTCACGCTGTCGCGCTTGGCGATCGCCAGCGCGCCGAGCAGCTCGCCTTGATGGCGGACCGGCACTGCCTCAGCGACGCCCTCGATAGGCGGAAGCTCACCATTCTGCAGGGGTAGCGGATGCGTTGCCATCGTGCCTGGCGGCCACGAGGCTGCGGGTCGCAACTCGTTGCTCACGCGCAGCCAGACGGTGGCCCGATCGGCCGCCGTTCCTTCCGCGAGCACGCGGGCCATCCGCTTGGGCAGATCGTCGCTGGCCACCATCTCACCCATTTGCTGGCTGAATCGGGAGAGGACTTCATAGGGCGTCGCGCGCTTGCCGTAGACGAGCCGGCTGGCCAGGCGCTGCAGCCGGCGACGGACGGGCTGAAAGAGGAGGGCAACGACCGCACCAATCGCGACGGCGCCGGCCGGGTCATTCCGAGGGACGCCGAGTCGGCTGCCGACCGACACCACGGTGATGAAGTAGACGACGCTGATCAGCACGACCAGGGTGCCGTAGACGAGGGCCTGGCGGATGAAGACGTCGATGTCGTAGAGGTGATATTTCAGGACGGCGATTCCGATCGACACGGCCAAGCCCGTGAAGGAGAGCGGGACCAGGACGTCGAAGTACGGGTTGAAGACGACGGTCGGGTTGTCGTAGACGGCTGAGCCGACAACGACCCCGCCCACGCCAATCAGGGCCAGCACCACGGTGGCGACGCCAAACCATCGGATCTGCTGGCGTTCATCGGCTTCTGCACGCCGGTAACGGATCACGAGACTCACGTAGGCGAGCATCGAGCCGACGATGCCGAGCACCTGACCGAGAAAGAGGCCCGCGAACGGCAGGGCGAATCCGGCAATCACCAGCGGCGCGAGCAGCCACCATCGCGGTGAAATCGGCTTGCCGTCTGGAAAGAGAAGCGGAAGGAAAAAGAGCACGAGGATCACCGGCACCGACCACTCCCAGTGCGCCAGCCACTGGTCGATGCCGAATCCAGGCAGGTTGGGATTGACATACGTGCCGAAGGTCTGGTAGCCGAGGACGAAAACGTACAGCCCGCTGGCCAGGCCGATGCCGGCCGCGACCCAGCCGATCTGGTTGCCCGGCCGCCTGGCAATGATCAGGGCGCCGACGATGGCAAATGCCAGCGCGTAGATCGGGGTCAGGCGGATGAACCAGCCGTCGATTTGGGCGAGCTGATTTCCGGGGATCAGGCGGGTTGGCGTGGCACCGCGGAAGGCATTGCCGGCGATGATGAGAGCAAGCGTGACGATGACGCACGCCCATGCGAGATACGAATTGCGTCGCTCCCAGTACGCGTACACGGCCCCTATTCTCCGGTTTGCAGCCGGCGCACCGTGACGACGAAGGTGGCGACCACCAGCCCATGGACGACCGTGCACCACTCGCAGATCTGGTGGAGTAGGACGATCTCGACGAACACCAGGTAGAGCACGACCGCCAGGCCGATCGCTGCCCAGAGAAGCTGAAGCCATCGTTGTGAGGTCAGTGCGAATCCTCCCAGCCCGACGAACCAGAGCACGCCCAGGACTGAGATCGGGATCGAGGTGCCGGGGATGACGGAGTAGGCGCTGTGTGTCACGGATGCGCAATTGACAACCGAGCTCACGGTGCACACGAGCGGCACGAAGCTGAAATGCGTCACCGTCAGGTAGACCGCGATCAGCGTGCCGGCGATCGATATCACCAGCAACGCCGCGCGTTGCCAGCCGCGGTTGCCGTGAGAACCCACTAGTGGGGCAGCTGCGAGGCGATTTGCTTGATCGCGGGGTCGCTGCAGATCGGCGCACCGTTCGTACCAGGTAGCGTGCAGATCGCCGCCGTCAGGTAGTTGGCGTTGCCGACGATCGCCCTCGTCACCGGCGAACTGGCATTCGACAGGGCGGCCGCGATCTGCTGCCAGCTCAGCCCTTGCAGCGGCCCGGGCGGCACACCCTGGCCGGTCATGGTGTAAGCGTTACCGATGTCGATGAACGGAATGCTGCTGTTCGGATCGTAGGTCTGTGCGATCTGCTGCTCGCTCGCGGTCGGCGTTTGCAGCGGATTGCGGTTGCGATCCTGGAGCTCCACCGGTGCGAAGTCGAGATAAGCACTGGTGTAGCTGCTCCCGTAGAACGACAGCGTGCGTGTGTCGGGGAAGACGTCGTTACTGGAGGAGGTCGTGAGGCGCAGGTCCGTGAAGGTGCCAAAGTGGCCCAGCGCGACCACCATCGCCCACCGTTCGGCGGCGCAGTAGGGACACCATTCGGCGCCGAGGTAGAGGACTTCCGGCTTTCCATCACTCCCCGTCAGCGGCGTCCCAGATGCGTGCGTCAGCGGGTTTGGGGCGCCGCCGGTCCCAACAGCATCGATCACGGTAGGGCTCACGCCGGTCAACTCCGCCACGATGCTGGGGTCGGCCGTCGGCACGGTGGTGCCGCTAGGAGACGGCGTTTGCAGACGGCTGATCACGATGAAGGCCGCGACGACTACCACGATGCCGCCGAGCGTGCCGACAATCGGCCATGGTCCGCGCCAGAACGAGGAGGGCTGGGCGCGCCGGCGCTTGCTCATGGGGTTCTAGCTTATGGGGTCGATGTCCCCACCCCGACCCTCCCCTGCAAGCGGGGCGGGAATAAAGGATCAGCCCTGGCTCTTGATTTCGGCGAGGCGGGAGCGCCAGAAGTCGAGACGCCGCTGCAGTCCCTGGTACTGGGTGTTGAGCTGAGACAGGACGGTGACGGACAGTGCGGCGGCGAGCTCGTCCGACAGCTCGACGCGCTCGGCTTCGACGCTGGCCAGCAGGTCCTCCTTGAACCGAATGAACTCGCTGTACACCGCGATCCAGTGCTCCGCATCGTCGGCAAATCGGCTGCTGCGGTTCTCGCCGGGTAAGAGCGGATCCGGGTCGGTCGATCGCTCAGCCATCGCTCGTGTGTCGGTCATCGTCGCTTTCGCCGAGCATGATAGGCGAGCGGACCCGAACTCATCAATACCAATTGCCTCGCAGCCAGATGTGTGGCTTTTGTGATATTAATGATGTCGGATATGTCGGAAGCGGAAAAGCTGGCCGGGCTCGGCCTTGGCTACCTGCCCCAGGAAAACCCATCCACGGACGATCCCATCGAGGCCGGCCACTGGGTGCGCGTGTACTCCGATTTGATTCGCTTCAAGGAGGTCGTGCTGAGCGCCGCCCACACCGGCCTGGATGCGATCAACGAAGCCGTTGCTCGCGAGGCCGCGATCGAGGCTGATCTCCCGCTGCTGGAGGGCGAGAACGATCGGCTTCGCCAGCGCCTCGATTTCTGGAAGCGCCGGCACGTCGAGCTGAAACCACCCGCCTAACGCCTCAACGCCGTTACCCGTCCGCGCGTTTCTAATAGCGGAGTGGGACCATTCTTCGCCATCAGCCGGCACGATGTGGTCGCTCTCGCGAGCCCCTGGGATCCGGCGCGAGTGTTGCAGGAATATGTCGAGCAAACCTCGAGCGAAACCGTCTCATCGGTGCCTGCCGACGCGGTGGCCGCGTTAAAGGACGGTGCGCGCATCCGCTACGAGATGGAGCACCGCTGGATGGGCAGCATCGAGGCGGAGATGCACCTGACGCCCCTGAGCCAGGCGGAGCTGCAGGTGGAGATCGACGGCGCCGTGTGGCTCACTTGGTGGCTGCGCCCGTTTGCGATTCCATTCCGATCACGCTTGCGACGGTTCGTCGATCGTCAGATCGACACGATGCTGGACGAGCTCAGCGACGATGCGGAGAGCCTACCTGCAGAGGCAGGGAGCGCTGAACCCATCGTGAATGCCACGCCTTCTGCTCGACCATCGCGAGGGATGAGATCGAGCCTTCGCGTTTTTGCACCTGGAGGCCAGCTGGTGCACGAGCACTACGAAGGCACGCCGGCCGACTGAAGACCCTTTCGAATTCCTTTCTTCCGGTGTCACCGATTTGAAAGCGGGGCGGGCCCAGCATAGGGTCACGCCGACAAGGAATTCATGGAGGAATAGGAATCATGATCAACGAACTTCGCAGCAGCGCCCGAGTTTTCGACACCGTCCGCGAGCAGACCACTCCCAGCCCAGCCCGCCGTCACGTTACGCACGGGGTCGCTGGTGCCGTGCTCGGGGCGACCTGGTTCGGTGCGGCATTCCCGCTGGTCCTGACCGCGCTGGCGGCACCGGTCGGCGCAGCCGACGCGTTCGTCTTCGCGGCCAGCGGCGCCCTCTTCGGGCTGATCAGCGGCGGGTCGATCGGCGCCGTGGTCGGTGGCCGCGGCCGCTGAGCTATGAAGTTCTGGGGGTAGAGGTGGCGACTGGCTCCATTTGGAGCCGTCGCCACGGATCGATCCCGTCCTTCCCGTGCATCATGAGAATCAGCGAGAGCTCGCCGGCGTGGTAGCCCTCATGGGTGAGCAGCCGGACGAGCACCGTGTGATGATTCTGTCGCCGGGTGACGCCATCGAGTCCGGTTCGCTGAAATTCCTCCTCGAGGCGGGTCGCCGTCCAGCCATTGAGCCACGTTTCGACGACGCCCCAGGTGCTCTCCAGCGCGCCAATGACATCTTCCTTTGAGTGCGGCATATCGAGGTGGTCTTCCCAACCTTCGCCCGATCCATCGAAGGGCGTTGACTCGACGCCGGGCTGCTCGAGGATTCCGCAGAGCCAGTAGATCCGGGCGCCTGCCAGATGGGCGAGGATGGCCCAGACCGGCATGTGGCTGTCGCTCCGCAGCGCAAAATCCTGCGGCTCGAGTTGAGCCATACGCTCCATCAACGCCGAATCTACGCTGCGCCAGCCGGCGGCGAGCCGCGCCATGTCTGCGTCGATCCGATGATTAAATCAGGGCGCGGGCGCAGGCTGCGATTGGGCCGCCCGCTCCCGAAGCACACGCTTGAGGATCTTGCCGGTCGGGTTCCTGGGCAGCTCGCTGACGAAGTCGACGCGAGTCGGCGCTTTAT
This sequence comes from Candidatus Dormiibacterota bacterium, assembly GCA_036269255.1. GTDB lineage: Bacteria > Chloroflexota > Dormibacteria > CF-121 > CF-121 > CF-13. Next base: position 7,077 of record DATASI010000175.1, on the reverse strand, counting down.
AGACCGCGGCGCGGGCGCGGCAATACTCGGTAATCTCGAGCGCCGTCGCCGAGGCGCCATCGCGCAGTACGATCGCCGCGGCCACCGCTTCGCCGCTCTCCGCGTCCGCAACGGCATAGACGGCGGCTTCTTTGACGGCCGGGTGGCGGTAGAGGAGCTGTTCCACCTCAGCCGGCCAGATCTTGAAGCCCGACCGGTTGATCATGTCTTTGACGCGGTCGACGATGAAGACGTAGCCTTGATCGTCCATCGAGCCGATGTCGCCCGAGTGAAACCAGCCATCTCGGATCGCCAGGCTTGTATCTTGCGGACGGCCCCAGTAACCGAGCATCACGCCAGGACCCTTGATGGCGATTTCGCCAAGCGAACCGGTCGGCACGTCCTCACCGGTCTCGTCGACGATCTGGATCTCGAAATTCTCGACCGCCGTGCCGACGCTGCCGAACCTGTGCTGAAAGTCGTGGTTGTAGGCCGCGAAGGGCGACGTCTCGGTAAGACCGTATCCCTCGAAGATCGGGCTGCCGAACCGCTCGGTCCAGCGGCGGCTGATTTCCTGGGGCATCGTCGCGGCGGCCGAGAACCAGTATCGAATCGAGGAAAGAGCCTCCACTCTGCCCTCCCCGGTAAACGGGGGAGGGGACCCGAAGAGGTTGAGGAGCGCAACGTAGATCGATGGCACGCCGAAGAACATCGTCACCTGGTCGCGCGCGATCGAATCGAGGACGGAATCAGGAACAAAACGGCGATGGAGGACCAGTGTGCTTCCCGCGAGGAAGCAGGCGTTCATGATGAAGTTCTGTCCGAAGACATGGAACAGCGGCAGGAAGAGAATCAGCCGATCGTCCGGGCGATAGCCGGCGTGATGGACGACGGACCAGGTGTTCGAGACGACGTTGCCGTGGCTCAGGGTCGCGCCCTTGGGGAAGCCGGTCGTCCCTGACGTGTAAAGGATCAACGCCGGATCGTCGCGCTGCATCTCTATTACACGGAACTCGGCGGATCCTCGTTCGAGGAGTTGCTGCAGCGATTGCTCGACCTCAATGACGCGCTCCAGCCCGCCCGCCTCCAGGTCTTTTAGCTGGGCCGCCAGCTCGGCGGTGGAGAACAGCAGCCGGCTCCCGGAGTCATTCACGATGAAGGCGACCTCGTGCTGCTTGAAGATCGAGTTGATCGACACGGCCACTGCCCCGGTCTTCAAGACGCCGTAATAGACGACGACGAACTCGGGGATATTCGGCAGGTAGATCGCCACGCGATCGCCGCGGTTGATGCCGAGGGCGATCAGCGCATTTGCGAGGCGGTTGCTGCTCTCATCGAGCTCGCGGTACGAGATGCTCCGACCCTCGAAGAGGATGGCCGGTCGGTCCGCGAAGAAGCTTCGGCCGCGGCCAAGATTGTGCGCGAGGTTCATTCAGACGGGCCGCAGATTCTCCCGCTGGGCAGGGCCTGCTACCAGTCCCTTGAGATGCTCCTGGTCGGCGGCCGTCTCAGCCGTGTCCGCAAAGGCCTCGAGGGCTTGCGGCGATTCCCAGCGCGAGACGGCGATCAGATCCTCGCGGTCCCGATCCGACTCACAGGCCTGAGCACCGAAGCAGCCCTTCGCGCTGGCGGCCCGCTCGGCCATGCGTTTCATCGCCGACATCAGGTCTTGCCGCTTGCCTGCGGCGGGCCGGTAACGCGACACATTGACGACGGCGGCATGTTCTGCCATTTACAGGTCCTCCAATGCGTTGATGCGGTCAGGGTAATTGCAGCACAATTTGTCGCTGGCTTGAATCATGTTGGCTCGGGTCGGGATTCCGCTGGCGCGCTGCCCCGTGAATGCACCAGCACCGTACGCTCGAACTCGATCACGACGGTTCCATCCTGTTTGAAACCGATGCTCCGTACGCGAACCAGACCCTGCCCTGGTCGTGACTTGGACGGCCGGGTCTCCAGCACCTCGGATTGCGCATAGATCGTGTCACCGGCAAACACGGGTGCCGGTAAGCGCACCTTGTCCCAACCAAGATTGGCGACCAGATGCCGGCTGATATCGGGAACGCTGAGGCCGGTGACCAGGGCGAGCGTGAGCGCGCTATTCATCAACGGCTTGCCGAACTCGGTGTGGGCGGCGTAGTCGGCATTGAAATGGATCTCGTTCGTGTTGCAAGTCAGCAGCGTGAACCACGTGTTGTCGGTCTCGGTCAGGGTCCTCCCGGTCGGATGTCGGTAGACGTCGCCCACCTTGAAGTCTTCGAAGAACCGCCCCTCGTCACGTTCTCCCATCTCGTTCCTCCGTCAATTGCGTCCGGCTTCGTCAACAATGGCACGGGCTCTCCGGACGATCGCCTCGTCAACCATCGCGCCCTCCCTTGCGTAGGCCCCGCGGCCTTCGGCACCGGCTTGCCGGGCCGACGCGATGATGTCCTTCGCCCAGGCGACTTCAGACTTGGTGGGCGAGAAGACGAAGTTGGCGACCAGCACATGGGAGGGGTGAATCAGGAGCATGCCACCGAAACCATCCGCTCGCGAGCGGAGTGCTCCCTTACGTAGTCCCTCCAGGTCCTTGAGCTTCAGCCATGGTGAGTCAAGCGGGCGATGCAGGTCGGCGGCGCTGGAACTGAGCACGATGCTCGCGCGCGCCGCACCAAGTGCGGGGCTCCCACTGTCCGGATCGATGCCCAGCTCAGCCGATAGATCGAAGCGACCCAAGGCAAGGCAGAAAATCTCTGGAGCTCGCGCAATCTCGCCGGCATTGATCACCCCTGATGCGCTCTCGATGATCGGGATCAGCGGCAGGTCTGGCGGCCCCTTGCTCGCCAGGATTGCCCTTCGGCATTCAGCGAGCTCAGCTGCGCCGCCGACTTTGGGGACCATGATTCCGTTGACCTTGGTCAGCGGCAGGGCGGCGACATCCTCGACCATCAGCGGGCTTGACGCTCGATGGACACGAACCCAGATCACGGCCTGGCCGTGCAGCTCTTCGAGCGCCTCGCTCACCACCTGCCGTGCTTCGCCGGTCCGCTCCGGTGGCACCGAGTCTTCGAGATCGAAGATGCAAACGTCCGCCCGGCCGGTGACCGCTTTGCGAAGGCGTGCGGCCTCCGTCCCCGGCGTGAAGAGGGCGCTGCGCACGCGAAGGGGCATGTTGGAATGGTACGGCCCTGACTTAGCGTGTCTCGTTGGCCCTGCACCGTGACGCCACCACCTTGACGGTGGCCGGGTGAACTCAGACGGCCAGTCGAGTGAGTGCCACGGCGAGCGGCCCCCAGGAGGCCCAGATCTGCAAGCCGGTCCGACGTCCGAAATCGAGAACCTTCATATCCCTTCGTGAGGTCTAACGGCTCGGCGGTTCGGCGGTTACGCGCCGATTCGAATTGCGACTGGAAACCGGCCCATAACGACCGTGCCCGCGCTGGGTGCCGACTTGATCTCCAGATGGCCGCCTAGCGCCTCGACCCGGTCGGCCATGTTCTGGAGACCGGCGCCTGGCTTCACATGGGCCATGTCATAACCGCCGCCGTTGTCCTCCACCGCGAAGACCAGCTCTCCCTTGTCCTGCGCCAGTCGGACCGTGACCCTGGTGGCGCCGGAGTATTTCGCCGCATTCTGGAGTCCTTCCAGGCAGCAGAAATAGATGGCCGCTTCGAGGTCGGCTCGATACCGACCCGCGCCATCGGTGCTGAGCTCGACGGGGATCGGCGAGCGACGCGCCTGTGCCTGCAGCGCCGCTGCCAGGCCCTGATCAGCGAGCAGCGGCGGATAGATGCCGCGCGCCAGCTCGCGTAGGGTCGTCAGCGACTCGTCCGCGTCAGCGCTGAGCTCGGTGAGGAGCGTTTCCATTCGGGCCGGGTCTTTCTTCCAGGTCTGCCGTGCGAGAGCCAGCTTGACCTTGAGGGCGACCAGGTTTTGCTGCGCACCGTCATGAATATTTCGCTCCAACCGCCTCCGCTCAGCGTCCTGCGCTGTCACGAGCCGCTCGCGTGAGGCGCGGAGCTCCTCGAGGCGCTGGCGAAGGTCGGCGGCAAGTCCGACATTTTTCAGTGCCAGGCCGGCCTGGCGTGCAAGATCGGTCAGGAGCCGCTCCTCGATCGGCAGCAATGACTCACCCCTGCGTTTTTCGACCGCGAGCGCCCCCAGCAACTCACCTTGGTGAAGGACGGGCACGATCGTGTCCACGCCCGGGACCTGGGGGAGATCATCGCCTGCCATTGGCAGCGGCGACGGGACATTGCTGGTCTTCGGGTTCTGTGCGGCGCACTGGAGGACGGCTCCTGTGCGCAACCACACCTCAGCCCGGCGAGCCCGCGTGCCTTCCGCCAGGACGTCGGCCATCTGCTGCAGCGTGTCCTCACTGGCTATGGTCTGCGCCACGCGCTCCGAAAATCGCGAGAGCACGTCGTAGGGCGTGGCCTGCTCGCCGTAGACGAGTCGGTTTGCGACCCGCTGGGCGCGTTGGCGGAGCGGTTGAAAGGCGACTGCCACCAGGGCTGTGGCGGCGAGCGCCAGCACGAAGTTGAATCGACCGCCCTGACCGATCAGACTGCCGGCGCCGACCACGATGGCGATATACATCAGCGTGATCACCGCCGCGAGCGCGCCGTAGACAACCGTCCGGTTGATGACCAGGTCGATGTCGTATAGGCGGTGGCGAAGAATGGCGATCGCCATCGAAATCGGGAGCAGCACGATCGTGCCGATCGAAATGACGAAGATCAGGTTGATCCAGGGACTGTTCTGTTCGGGGGCCGGGATGAGCGCGCTGGCGATGCCGGGGATGAGGAGGTTGCTGAAGGCCACGATCACCGCCGCGTAAGCCAGCCATTTGATCCGCTGGCGCTGCTCGATGCCCGATCGGCGGTACTTGACGATCAAGCCGATCACCGCCGTCACGACCGGCAGGAGTGCCACGTTGCTGGCCGGCGGGATGCGGCTGTCGGTGGCCAGCAGGGAAATCGCCCCGGCGAGAACCAGGACGATTCCCGAGATGACCGCAGCGAGCCGCCACCTCGGCGACGGGAGACGGCCGTCGGGGAAGAAGAACACGAGGTAGGTGAAAGCGAGGAGAAAGAGCGGTTCCCCGAGGCCCCTCGATAGCCAGAGGGCCGATTGGGCCCCCGGCAGTGGGCCGGTTCGGAACGCGGTCCAGCCATACTCGGTCATCAGCGCCTGGATCGTCGCTTCGATCCCGCAGGCCCAGAAGATCCATCCGACGGCGTTCCTCGGTAACCGGGTCGCGACCAGCGCTCCGACGAGGATGAAGGTGATGGCGAAAAGCGGGATTTCGATCCGAAGGATGCCATCCGTTCCGGACAGCGCGGACGAAGGCGTGCCAACGTTGGTGGCGAGCAGGACGAGATCGCCGGCGACCACCGCCAGCATGACCAGGGTGGTGCCCCAGATCAGGCGGCGATGTCGCTCACTCACCCCGGGTGCCCGGACGACGACTCACAAGCCGATTGTGGTCGAGGCTTAGGCCCCCAGCAAGCGTGCTGGCATCCGCCGCGATGGGGAAGCCTGCCGCTTAAGGCTTCGGGCTAGGAGACGGCTTCGGTTTCTCGGGTCGGGATCCTGTGGTGATCCTCGTCCGTGTAGTCCCGAAGAACCTTTGACCGGCTGGGATGCCGCAGCTTGCGCAGCGCAGTCGCCTCGATCTGCCGGATCCGCTCACGGGTGAGACCCATGCGGCGCCCGACTTCCTCGAGCGTGCGCGGCTCATCGTCGACCAGGCCGAAACGGAGCTGGACAACGCGGCGCTCGCGCGGGCGCAGGGTGGCCAGGATGTCCTCGACCTCGTTGCGAAACATGGCCTCGGAGGCGGCCTCGAGCGGCGCGGTGGCGTTCTTGTCCTCGACGAAGTCGCCCAGGTGGGAATCTTCTTCCTCACCAATCGGCGATTCGAGCGAGACCGGCTGCTGCGAGATCTTCTTCAGTTCCTGGACCTTGTCGACCGTGATCCCCATGCCATAGGCGAGTTCTTCCTCGCTGGGCTCGCGGCCGAGCTGCTCCAGCAGCGCGCGCGAGACCCGAGCCAGCTGGTTCAGGGTGTCGACCATGTGGACCGGAATCCGGATGGTTCGCGCCTGGTCGGCGATCGCGCGCGTGATCGCCTGGCGAATCCACCAGGTGGCGTAGGTGCTGAACTTAAATCCGCGGCGGTAATCAAACTTCTCCACGGCCCGCATCAAGCCGAGGTTGCCCTCCTGGATCAGGTCCAGGAACGAGAGACCACGGTTCAGGTACTTCTTGGCGACGGAGACCACGAGGCGCAGGTTGGCCTCGGTCAGGTGGTGGCGGGCCTCTTCCGAACCGGCCTCCATCTCCTTAGCGAGCTCGACCTCTTCCTTGGCGGTCAGCAGGTTGACCCGGCCGATCTCCTTGAGGTACATCCGGACGGGATCGTCCAGGGCGACCGAACTGACGACCTCGACCTCGGTGAGGACCTCTTCCTCTTCGTCTTCCTGCTCAGCCTCGCCGTCTGCGGTGACCGCGATGCCCATCTCCTGGAAGACGGCTGCCACGCGAACGAAGCCGTCCGCGTTGCCCTCGATCGAGGGGAACGCCTTCATCACGTCGTCCGGGGCCAGGTAGCCTTGATCCTTCCCCTTGAGGATCAGCGCTTCCGCGCTCTGAACCAGCGGGTCTACCTGTACCCGCGCCTTAGTAGCTTTAGTCACCCGATTTTTCTACCCATATGGTGACGTATTCAGACACGTTCGTCCAGTGTCTCCTGCAATTGAACTGGGCCGGTATAAGAATTCCCAATAGTCGAAATGCTCCATTTCGCCATTTGTGGGCTTTTTGGGCCGCAGAGGGCCGAAACTCCCCGCATATGGATGAGGTTGCTCCCTGGCAGGCCATGACACACTAGCCACATGAGACCGCTGGCCGAGGTCGCCGGCCAAGAATTGCTCTGGGTCCAGCCGTCGGCTCGCAAACGCGAGCACGAGCTCCGCGCCGGCGATGACGTCGGCGCAACGCTCGCATTCCAGCGAGGCTCGCTCGCGAACGCGGCCGCCGCGGAAGGCGAATGGACCTTCAAGCGCCAGGGCTTCTGGCATCCCCGCGTCACCGCGAGAATTGCCGGGTCGGAAA
>DATASI010000174.1:0-8852 GCA_036269255.1 Candidatus Dormiibacterota bacterium | reverse complement strand
TGCCCGCCCTGTACCCGCGACTTCAGGGCTGGCAGCGGCGGCAGCGCGAGCTCATACGCATCCATCTGTCCATTGGTCTTGAAGGTGGCGCCGTGGCATGGGCACCAGAACCGGTCGCGCAGCTTGCTGTAGTTGAGGATGCAGCCCTGGTGCGTGCAGACCGCCGACAGCGCCTTCACATCCTCTCCGTTTCGAATCAAAAAACCCTCGATGGCGCCCGATCGAAAGGCAACCGGCATCCCGTCGGGAAGTTCTGCCAGCGCCTTGACTGGTTTCCACGAGCCCTTCCAGGATCCGGTCTCCAGCACCAGCTGGCCGCTGAGCGGCGCTTCCTTCTGCGTGACCCTGTCGAGGCCAACGGTGGCCGCGATTCCGGCGGCCAGGCCGGCCGCGCCGGTCAGCAGCAAGGCGCGGCGGCTGGGGCGGGTGACCGGTTGGGGGCGCGCCGATTGCTGGCTCACCAGCTCGGGAATGGAGGCCTGCATCCGCTCCAGAAACTCTTTCGAGGGCAGGCCGGCGCCGGGTTTGGCGGCGCGCAGCATGGCCGCGGTCTGGCGGGCGCGGAGCGCATCCTCATCCGGCAGCGGCGTCCGCTCCGGCTTGCGGTCCTGGAGCAGGTCCTCGACGTACTGATCAAGCGTTTCGGGATCGTCGTTCACGGCGTCCTCCCCCGCTCCCGGCCGGCGCGATTCAGCGCGCGAAATTGCAGGACCTTGACGTTGGCCTCGGTCAAGCTCAGCTCCTGGGCCGCCTCGCGCACCGAATATCCCTTGAGGAAGCGCAGCTCCAGGACCCGGCGGTAACTCTCCGGGAGGGTGGCCAGCAGCGCGTCGACGCGCTGCACCGCCTCGGGATTTTCGCGCGGGGTGGGAGGCTTGCTGACATCATCCTCGAGCTCGGCAATGTCTTCCGCGTAGTACTGCCGCCAGTGGTCGGCCAGGGTCGTCTGGGCGACGCGGTAGAGCCAGCTGCGGAGTTCGGGAACCGAGACGTCGCTGCGCATGCCGTTGATCGCCTTGGTGAAAACCTGTGCGGTGAGGTCCTCCGCGTCCGGGCGGTTGCCGACTCGGCTGTAGATGTATTGATAGATGGCCGTGACATGGGTTTGATACGCCCAGGTCAGATGGTCCCGGTCCTGCGACCCTTCTGGATGCCGGAGCGGGACGACTTTTCCTGGCGAAGCGTAGGTCGTGGCGGCCGTCGACTCGTCCTCACGCATCCGCTTCCGCAGTTATATACCGGCCGAGGTTACGGTGCATGGCCCCCACCCTACCCTCCCCCGCAAACGGGGGAGGGTTTGCGTCGGCGGGTTTGAATTTGGGAATACTCTTTCCTGGAAACGCCTTGGATAACATGGGAGCTTCGCAAACGAATGGATAACGATCGGCAATACGACATCGCGATCATCGGTGCAGGACCGGCCGGGCTGACCGCCGCGCTCTACGCGGGTCGTGCCCGGGTCAGGACCGTGCTGCTGGAACGCGGCGCGCCGGGCGGGCAGCTGCTCAACACCGAAGCGATCGAAGACTATCCCGGCTTCGACCACATCACCGGGCCGGAGCTGGCGCAGCGAATGGCCGACCAGGCGGTCAAGTTCGGCGTCGATCTCACTACCGCCAACGTCACCGCCATCCGGCGGCAGGCCGGCAAGAAGCTGATCCAGACCGAGGACGGCTCCTACCTTGCCGACTACGTGATCCTGACCGCGGGCGGCGAGCCCAAGAAACTCGGCATCCCCGGCGAAAAGGAGTTCCAGGGTCGCGGCGTCTCGCAATGCGCCGTTTGTGACGGCGCCTTCTTCAAAGAAGAAGAGGTTGCGGTGATCGGCGGCGGTGACGCGGCGCTGGAAGAGGGCGTCTTCCTCACCCGCTACGTGAAGAAGGTCTATCTTATCCACCGGCGCGATCACTTCCGGGCCCAGGCGATCCTGGTGGAAGCCGCGAAGAAGAACCCGCAAGTCGAATTGATCCTGAACACCGTCGTCACGGAAATCCGCGGCAACGATGGCCAGGTGCGCGAGGTCGTGCTCAAGGATGTGCGCACCGGTTCGATACGGACGCTGCCCGTGACCGGCGTCTTCGTCTTCATCGGCTTCCAGCCGAACGTGCAGTTCTTCGATCACGCCGAGCACCTGGAGCACGACCCGCTCGGATTCCTGGTGACGGACTCGACGATGCAAACGAGCCTGCCGGGGCTCTATGCCGCCGGCGACGTGCGTGCGCAGCTGACGCGTCAGATCACCACCGCCGTCGGCGACGCCACCACCGCCGCGATCGACGCCGTCAAGAAGCTCGAGGCGAAGAAGCACGAGGCGACCCCGGTGCCGGTTGACGTCTACGGTCCCACCCGGCCGGATCTCGTCGGCAGTTAGTCCACGCCGCCTCTGGGCGGCGGCGTTCCTCCTCTTTTGTGTCGCACTGGGCCTGCGGCTCTGGGGAATCAACTTCGGGTTGCCGGCGCTGTATCGACCCGATGAGGACGTCACCGTCGGTCGCGCCATGGGCATCTTGCACGGCAGCTTCGATCCCCACTTCGCCGATTGGCCGCACCTCTACTTCAATCTGTCGGCGGCATGGCTCGGCATCGGCCGGCTCCTCGGGATCGTGTCCGACCAGGCGTCGGGGTATCTCGGCATCCGCATCCTCGACGCGGTGCTCGGCAGCCTGACCGTCGTCCTGCTGTTCGAGTTCGGTCGACGCGCCTACGGCCTGCTGGCCGGCTTGCTGGCGGCCAGTGCGCTTGCCTTCGCCTTTCTGCACCTGCGGGACAGCCACTTCGCAACCCTCGACATTCCGCTGACGCTCGCGACCACCGGCGGCCTCTATGTCGCCTATCGAACCATCAGCGAGCGCGGCCGGCGTCCCCTCCTGCTCAACGGCATCCTGCTCGGGATCGCCGCCAGCCTCAAATACAACGGCGCGCTGGTCTTCAGCGGGATGGCGGCCGCCCAGGTGCTTCGGGCCCGCCTGCAGGAGACGGCGCTCATCCGGCTGCTTGGCAGGCTGGCGTTGATTGGGGTCATCGGCCTGGCGACGCTGATCGTCACCTCACCCTTTTTGCTGCTCGACCCGGCCGTCACCCAGCACGGGGTCGGCTACATCTTTCAGCACCTGGCAAAGGCGACGGCGCCCGCGATCGGTTGGGTGGAGTTGAGCCGCGCCCTGTGGTATGGGATCGACCCGGCGCTCGCCGTGCTCGGGGTGATCGGGATCGCCTACGCCGCCTGGCGGCGCGAGCCGGCCGACCTCATCGTGCTGACCTTCGTCGTCGCCTACTTTCTCGTCATCGGCGCCGGTCGTTCGGTCTTCTTCCGCTATGCCGACCCGCTGATCCCCCCGCTACTGCTCCTTGGGGGGCGGGCGCTGGCCGCGCTGGTCGGCGCAACCACCGGGACCCGGCAGCGCTGGCTGGCCCTCGCCGGCGCCATCGCGATCGTCGCCGGGCCATCGCTGGCCCACGACGTGCAGTACGACCTGCTGATTCAGCAGACGGACACGCGCACCCTCGCCTACAACTGGCTCGCCGACCACGTCCCGCCGGGCAGCCGGGCCGCGGTTCCGTACATGGCCGGGCCCGCGCACGACCAGGCGATGATCGACAGCGGAGAGCACAGCCACGCGGCGACCGATCCCTACGTCGCGAGCTTTCTCGACAGCCGGCTCGAGACGCAGTACAGCATCCTCGAGCTGGCTGCCGCTGACCTTCAGCTGACCTCCCTCGATCGATTCAAAAACCAGGGCATTCAATACGTCGTCGTCGGCTACGAGACACCCGGCACCGGATGCCGGGTCGAGAGTCCGCTGGAGCGGCTCCTGCAACAGCAGGCGCAACTGGTCGCCAGCTTTTCGGCAACCGATGGCTGCCCCCAGAGCGTCTTCGATCCGATCGACACCTACTACGTTCCGCTCGTCGGCTACCAGGGCTGGCAACGCCCGGGTCCATCGATTCGGATCTACCGGTTAGCGGGCTAGCCGCGGACCGCCGGCCTTCAACTCGGCCACTTGGCTGGCGCCAGGGGCGCCCCTATAGTGGAATGCAGTGAACCTGATCGCGCTGATCAAGGAGCGGGCGAAATATTACAAGTGCCTGGCCTGCTCGCAGGCGCTCGCGGACTGCGACGTCAAGCTGCTCAACGAGGCGGATGGACACTGCACGGTCGAGGTGACCTGCGCCAACTGCGGCGTGAGCTTCGTCGCCGTTCTCCTGCTCAAAAAAGCGAAGCACCCGGACGGCCTGCCAAAGGCGGCCGCTGAAGGCCCGATCAGCGGCGATGAGCTGCTCGACGTGCACGAGCACATGCAGCGCTTCAACGGCTCGCTCAAAGAGCTGGTTCGCTGGCGCTCCTCGCGTTCGCGCTCGAGCTAGCCGCCCGGCCCGATCCTCGCTCAATCGTTTGCACACGGCGATCGCGCCATAAAATGGGCCGAGTGATTTATCTCGACCATTCGGCAACCACGCCGCTGGATCCCGAGGTCCTGCAGGCGATGATGCCCTACCTCACCGATGAGTTTGGCAATGCCTCGAGCGTCTACGGGCTCGGGCAGCGTGCGCGCCAGGCCATCGACGATGCGCGCGACCAGGTGGCGGCCTTCTACGGCGTCGCCGCCAAGGAGGTGATCTTCACGTCGGGCGGGACCGAGGGCGACAACTTCGCGCTGCGCGGGATTGCCTATCGCAATGCCGAGCGCGGCAAGCACCTGATCGTCTGCGCGATCGAGCACGATGCCGTCCATCGCTGTGCCGACTCGCTGGAGCGCGAAGGCTTCGAGGTGACACGCCTTCCCGTCGATCAGGACGGCCTGGTCGATCCGCACGCGCTGCAAGCGGCGCTGCGGCCGGACACGATCCTGGTCAGCATCATGCACGCCAACAACGAGATTGGCACGATCGAGCCGATTCGCGAACTGGTCGACGTCGTGCGAGAACACAGCCGCGCCTATTTCCACACTGACGCGGTCCAGTCGACGGGAAAGATTCCAACCATCGTCGACGAGCTCGGCGTCGACCTGCTCTCCATGTCCGCCCACAAGCTGCATGGGCCCAAAGGGGTTGGCTGCCTGATCGTCCGCAGCGGCGTGCGCATCGAGCCGCAGATTGTCGGCGGCGGCCACGAACGCAACCGTCGCGCCGGGACGGAAAACGTCGCCGGTATCGTCGGCCTCGCGACCGCCGTCCGCGTCGCCCAGCGCGACCTGGACAAGACCACCGCGCATCTCACCCGCCTGCGCGATCGCCTGGTCGAGGGGGTCCTGACGCGCGTCCCGAAGAGCGTGCTCACCGGCCATCCCGTCAGGCGCCTGCCGCACCACGCCAGCTTCCTCTTCGAGGGCGTCGAAGGGGAGTCGCTGCTGCTGCAGCTGGACATGGAGGGCATCGCCGCCTCCTCCGGATCGGCCTGCACCTCGGGCTCGCTGGAACCCAGCCACGTCATCCTGGCGCTCGGCTATCCACGCGAGCGGGCGCTCGGCAGCCTTCGTCTCTCGGTCGGCAAAGGGAACACCGATGCCGACATCGACCTGGTCCTCGAGCGGCTGCCGCACATGGTGCGCCGCCTGCGAGAAATGGCGCCGATTTCCGCGGCCTGAGGCGGACTGTGGCGCAGAAGTTCTACAGCGTCGATGAGGCCAACGCCCTGATTCCAAGCCTGCGAACCGTGCTGCAGCGCATCCGGCAGACGCAGCAAAAGCTGGCCGAGGACAAGACGGTGGCGCGTGTGCGGGAGAAGGCGGCGCAGAACGGTGGCGGCCAACCCGGGCGTCACCTGGCAGAGATGACGCGCACCCTGGAGCAGGATCTCAACCAGTTGCAGCAATGGGGCATCGTGCTGCGTGATCCCGCCATCGGGCTGATCGACTTCTTTCACCAGCGCGAAGGCGAGACCGTCTTCCTCTGCTGGAAGCTGGGTGAGTCGGAGGTCGAGTGGTGGCACCCGGTCGATACCGGGATCGCCGGCCGGCAGCGCCTCTAGCCGCTGCGGAAGACGAGCCCGATGACGAAGAGGATGGCGATCAGCGTCGAGATCACCAGGCCGATGATCCCGAGCAGCCGTCCGGTATTGGCGCGGTCGGCGCCCTGGTGCTTCTCCGGGTCGCGTCGAATTTCAGCCAGCCCGTGGTTGGCAAAGATGATCGAGAGAATCCCCGCCGGAATCCCCAGCGGAGGAAACCAGACGAAGACCAGCGCCGTGATGCCCCACAGCATCGCCCGGCCGGCATCGCGGTGCATCGGTCGAAACGGCGAGACCCCCTCCCGCTCGGCCAGCTGATCCAGGGCGGCCAGCGGGCCCGCGGTGGCGACGACCTCCGGGAGGACGGCGCGCAGCGCGGGCTCGGCGCTTTTCGCGAGCGCCTCTCGTCGGTGGGGTGGGAGGCTCTCGCGCCGCCCGGCATAGGCGACCACCAATCGCCGTAGGGCCGGATCGATCGGGCGGTCGAGCGACGCGGGCATCACCGGCGCCGGCGTCGACCCGACGGATGGTGCCTGCTCCGGACTTGCCCAGATGGAGGCTGGTGCCGGCGGCGGGTCGGTCGAATCCCTGGCAGCGCCACTGGCAAGGTCATAGAGGTTGATTCGCTCCTTGTCGCGAACCACCAGGGTGCCGGCCGCGAAGTCCCCGAGACGCTTGGCGCGACGGTTGGCGAACATGACGACAATGCCCACCGCATAGAAGGCGGGCAGGAAGTCGATGATGCGGACCAGGTTGCGAATCGCCGCCTGCGCGATGGTCAGCGGTTGTCCCTGGTCACCCACAACCCGCAAGCGCACCGCGCGCTTGCCCAGCGTCTGGCCGTTCATCGCCGCCTCGCTGATCAAGAAGTAGCCGGCGAGCAGCACAAAGCTCAGGATCAGCTCGACCAGCACCGCCAGCTCCCCGGCGTTGAAGAGCCCGGCGAGCGAGGCCGCCATGATCGTGATCACCGCCTGGATGACGGCAATCACGACGACGTCGACCAGCTGGGCGAGAAACCGGCTGCCAATGCCCGCGACTTCGTATTGAAACGCGACCCGCTCCGGCGTCGCAACGATCAGGTCGTCCGACGCGTCGGGCGGTTGCATGTCCCGCAGTCTATCGAGCAATTCCCGCCGGCCCGTCGCAGCCATGCGACAGGGCTGGAAAGGCGCGACGGGGAACGGTCCGTCATCATGGGAGCGATGCGCGCCGACGAGTTCGTCAGCCGCCGGCGTCCCGAGTGGGATCGGCTGGAAACGTTGCTCGGCAAGTCCAGCCGCCCGCGCGGGCTGCGCCCGAACGAGGTGCTGGCGCTTGCCGGGCTCTACCGCCGGGCGACGGCGGACCTGGCTCGGGCGCGGCGCGACTGGCCGGCGGAGCCGGTCGCCGCCTACCTCAACGGCCTGGTGGCCCGGGGACACGCCGCGCTCTATCGCGGTGGTGGCAATGCCATCGATCGGCTGGCGGTCTTCTACAAGCGGACGCTGCCGCAAACCTACCGGGGCGCCGCGCCCTACCTGATCGCCTCGGCGCTGCTGCTCTTCGGTCCGGCCGCAATCGCCTTCACCGCGATCACGCTCGATCCCTCGCTCGCCTACCTGTTGGTCCCGGGTCAGCTGGTGCAGAAAGTCCACAACCATCAGCTGTGGACGCAGATCGCCGAATCCGACCGGCCGCTGATGTCCGGCGTCATCATGACCAACAACATCACCGTCTCCATCCTGGCCTTCGCCTTCGGCGTGGTGCTGGCGCTGCCGACGATCTACGTGCTGATCACGAACGGCATCCAGCTGGGCGCGCTGCTGGGCCTGACCAACGCCTACGGCATCGCCCCGGGGCTGCTCGACTTCGTCGTCGGCCACGGCGTCATCGAGCTTTCCGTCGTCGTTGCAGCGGGCGCCTCCGGGCTGATGCTGGGCTGGGCCCTGCTGCTGCCGGGCGCCTATCGGCGGCGGGATGCGCTGGTGCTGGCGGCACGCCGATCGATTGTGATCCTGGGCGGGATGGCGCCGATGCTCGTCATCGCGGGCCTCATCGAGGGCAACCTGAGCCCCTCGGGCGCGCCCACCATCGTCAAGGTGATGGTCGGCGTCGGCAGCGGCGTCCTGCTCTACTGGTACTTGCTGTTCAGCGGCCGGGAGGTTAGAGGAGCGCCCGCTCCTTCAGCTCCAGATAGCGCTCGACCAGCGACGGACTGAGCCGCCCGGCTTCCACGTCGAGGCCGAGCACGCCGCCCTGACGCAGCTGCTCGAAACTGGCGCGCCTGGCGGAAAGCAACTCCTCGGCCGCCGCCCACTCGTACGCGCGCCCGACCTCGTCGATCGGAGCATCGCGCGCCGCCAGCACCTCCGGATCGGACATCGCGACCACCATCACGAGGTGGCGCCGGCTCAGCCGGATGGCATGCGCCACCAGGTCGCGGCTCGCCTCCGGATCGAGCACATCAGTAAGGATGACGACCAGCGATCGCCGGCTGACGCGTAGGGCCAGGTAGCCGAACGCCTCGGCAAAGTCCGGCTCGCTGTACTCCGCCTTGACGTCGTAGAGCACTTTATTGATGACGCTCACCTGCGCCGGGCCCCGTTGCGGGGCGACGAAGCGCCGCACGGCATCGCTGAAGGTCATCATCCCGACCCGGTCCCCGTTCGCTTGCGCGACCCAGGCCAGCAGCAGCCCGGCGTTGACCGAGTGGTCGAGCTTGGTCAGGAGTCCGGCGGGCGCCGTCATCAGGCGCCCGCAGTCGAGGGCGATGATCGCCTGTTGGCCACGCTCGGCCTCCACCTCCATCGTGACCGGGCCATCGCGCCGCGCGCTCGCCTTCCAGCTGATGCGACGGAAGTCGTCGCCGGCCAGGTACTCCCGCAGGCCGGCAAACGCGGTCGTCGCACCGGGCGGCCGGGCG
>DATASI010000173.1:0-11563 GCA_036269255.1 Candidatus Dormiibacterota bacterium | reverse complement strand
ATGCATTCTTGATGATCCCCAGGTTGTCACGCAGCCATTGGATTGCCGCGCCGGTGATCGCGATCGATCCCTCCAGCGCGTAGACGCACTTCCCCGCCTCGAGCCCATACCCGGCCGTGGTCAACAGGCCGCTCTTCGACGGAACCGGCGTGGTGCCGGTGTTGAGCAGCATGAAGTTGCCGGTGCCGTAGGTGTTCTTCGCCTCGCCCACCGAGTAACAGGTCTGGCCGAACAGCGCGGCCTGCTGGTCGCCGAGGTCGGCGCACACCGGGACCTCGCCGCCAACCGGACCGTTCGCCTTGCTATGGCCGTACAGTTTCTTGTCGCTCGACGGTCGGATCTGGGGCAGCATGGCTCGGGGCACTTTGATGGCCCGCAACAGCTCGTCGTCCCAATTCAGCGTCTTGAGATCCATCAGCATGGTGCGCGACGCGTTGCTGTAGTCGGTGACGTGCGCGCCGCCGTCAGGACCGCCCGTCAGCCACCAGATGACCCAGGTATCGATGTTGCCGAACAAGAGGTCGCCGCGCTCGGCGGCCGCCCTGGCGCCTGAAACGTTGTCGAGGATCCACTGCACCTTTGGGCCGGAGAAGTAGGTGGCAACCACCAGGCCCGTTTTCTTCTTCACCGTCGGTTCGACCCCGTCGTTGATCAGCTTCTGACAGATGTCGATGGTGCGGGTGTCCTGCCAGACGATCGCGTTGTAAACGGGTTTGCCGGTCTTTTTCTCCCAGACAACCGCGGTCTCGCGCTGGTTGGTGACGCCGATGCCGGACAGCTCATCCGCCTTGATGCCCTTCTTCTGCATCGAGCCCTTGATCACGCGCTGGGTCTTGTCCCAGATCTCCATCGCGTCGTGCTCGACCCAGCCCGGCTTGGGATAGATCTGCTCGTGCTCGAGGTAATCCGACGAAACGACCTTGCCGTCGTGGCTGAAGACCATGAAACGGGTCCCCGTGGTGCCCTGGTCGACGGCCGCCGCGTATTTCTTGTCTGCCATGTCTTTATCGTCCTCCTGTTACGTCGTGCTTCTGCTCGCCCGCTCTGGCACGGCCGCCACGCTGTCGCTCAGCGCTCGGAGCATCAGGTACGAGGAGGTCGCTCCCGGATCCTGGTGTCCGATGCTTCGCTCCCCGAGGTAGCTGGCCCGACCCTTGAGCGCCTTCAAGGGGATGGTCGCCTTCATCCCTTCCTCGGCCGCGTCTGCCGCCGCGGCCAAGACGTCTTCCAACGACGCGCCCTCTCCCAGGTATTGCCGGGCCCGGTCGATAGCCGGGGCCAGCGCGTCAACCATCGTCTTGTCGTTGCGGTTCGCCTTGCCTCGCTCGACCACCCCTTTCAAGCCCGCCTCGAGCGCCGCGACGAGCTCGTCAGCTCCGACCTCCGCCTTGCCGTCGAGCGCCGCGCCGGCGCGGAGAAAGAAGGTGCCATAGAGGGGACCGCCCGCGCCGCCCACGGATCCGACCAGCGCCATGCCGGTCGTCTTGAGCAGGCTGCCGACGTCGTTGTCGCGGACCGGGGCCAGCTTGACCAGCACGGTCTGAAAGCCCCGGTCCATGTTGATTCCGTGATCGCCGTCACCGATGGCGGCATCCAGGCCGGTCAGGTACTGCTTCTGCTCCGCGACGACCGCGGCATAGCGCTCCAACCAGCTGACGATCTGCCTGTTGGTCACCGCCATCTCTGCGTCAGACGCCCCAGCGGAGCGCCGGCGTGTGCACCGGAGCATCCCAGAACTTCGTCGTCTCGCTATCGAGCTTGAGCAGCGTCACCGAGCAGCCCGCCATCTCGAGGGACGTGATGTAGGAGCCGACCAGCGAGCGCGAGATCTTGATGCCCTGTCCGCTCAGGTACTTATTGACCGCGTTGTAGACCACATAGAGCTCGATCAGCGGGGTACCGCCCATCCCGTTGACAAAGGCCAGCACCTCATCTCCGCGCTTGAACGGGAGGTCATTGACGACGGTGCTGGTCAGGACCTCGGCGATCTCGTCCGCCGACTTCAGCTTGGTCCGCTCGCGGCCCGGCTCGCCATGGATGCCGATCCCGAGCTCCATCTCATCGTCCGCGATGTCGAAGGTCGGCTTGCCCGCCGCCGGCACGATACAGGAGGTGAGCGCCATCCCCATGCTGCGGCCGTTGGCGTTGACCTTCTTGGCCAGGTTGGTGACCGTCTCGAGGTCCGCGCCGGCCTCGGCGCAACCACCAACGATCTTCTCCAGCAGCACGGTCACGCCAACACCCCGGCGACCGGCGGTGTAAAGGCTGTCCTGAACCGCGACGTCATCATTGGTCACGACCGCGTTGACCTTGGCTCCCTCGCCGCGAGCCAGCTCGGCGGCCATCTCGAAGTTCATGATGTCGCCGGTGTAGTTCTTGACGATGTGCAGCACGCCGGCGCCACCGTCGACGGCCTTGGTCGCCCGCGCCATCTGGTCGGGTGTCGGTGACGTGAACACTGCGCCGGGGCAGGCCGCGTCGAGCATGCCGAGCCCGACATAGCCGCCGTGCATCGGCTCGTGACCGCTGCCGCCGCCCGACACCAGGCCGACCTTGCCCTTCCTCGGCGCATCCTTGCGGATGATCACGTTCGGATCGAACTCCACGCGGATGAGGTCGGCGTGCGCTGCCGCCATCCCCTCGAGCGCATCTCTGACCTCGGTTTCCGGCGTGTTGATCAATTTCTTCAGTCGAGTCGTCACCGCTGCTTGTGCCATCACCGCCTCCTCTTCGTTATTTGGTCGTTGGTAAGACGCGTCGGAACATGAACATCCCGATCCCTTTCCCCATCAGCAGGCCCAATCCGATCGCGCCCAGGTTGACCAGCAACACCAGGAAATTGAACGGGTGGACGGCAAGTGCGAGGAGCACCGCGCCGACTGCCAGGCCACCGCCGCCGATCAGCAGGATGCGATTGAGGCGCGCTTCTCTCGAGCGCTGGAGCGACCCAGCGGCAGGCGAGGGTTTGATGCCTCGCCCGCCGTTAGACATGATTTGCCGCCGAATCTGTCGAGTCACCTGTGGTTCAGACGCGGGCGCGGGTCCGCTCCACGGCCGGTTCCGGCACGTCGGGACCGACGGGAACGGGAAGGTGCTGGTGAACGAAGTAGTCGTAGATGAAGGCGCCGAGTGGCCCGCCAACGAGCGGCATCAGCGTCGTGATCCAGATATTGAAATTCGGCCCCGGGATCGCATTGGAGCCGTAACCGATGAGCAACATCCAGAGCCGCGGTCCAAAGTCGCGGGCCGGGTTCAAGGATGCCATCTCGATCGGGGCGAAGAGACCGACCAGCGCGGCCACCACGATGCCGATCGCGAGGGGCGCCACATTGGCGGCTGACGGGACACGGTCTTCGATGATGCCCAGGATGGTGATCACGAGCAGGGCGGTGATGATGATCTCCGTCCCGGCCCCTACCCACCAGGGATCGATCTGCAACGCCGCGGCGTTATGGCCGATCAGCAACGGATGCGGCCAGTTAGCGGAAAAGATGAGCCCGCTCTCGATGCCGTTCGAACCACCCCGATCGATAACCGGATTGGCGGTGTGCTCGTAGTTATAGATCAGCCCGTTCCAGACGAACGACACGCCTACCGCACCGAGGAATGCTCCGACCACCTGCGACCCGATGTAGCCGGGGACCTTCGACCAGGGGAAGCCACGCCGCCAGGCGAGCGATAGGGTAACCGCCGGGTTCAGGTGTGCGCCCGACACTGCTCCCGAGGCGTAGATCGCGAGGGTAACCGCAAAACCCCAGAACATTCCGGCTCCGAGTAGTCCGGCCAGGAAGCCGTTTTTGCCGCCGGCCACGGCATAGGCCACGAAGCTATCGCCGAGGAAGACGAGGACGAAGGTGCCGAGAACCTCGCCCAGATACTTCTTAGTC
This sequence comes from Candidatus Dormiibacterota bacterium, assembly GCA_036269255.1. Taxonomy (GTDB): domain Bacteria; phylum Chloroflexota; class Dormibacteria; order CF-121; family CF-121; genus CF-13. The sequence goes on along the minus strand of DATASI010000173.1, from coordinate 7,676 downwards.
CAGCTTTCTTCCGCTACGACCGCCATGCTTGTCCTCCTTCCATGAATGTCGGGCGACCAGAAGCAGCGCTCCGCGTGACGTCTACGGTCCCCACCTCCTTCGGGCGCGCGGCGGGCATTAAAAAAGTCCTAACCTGCACGCTCCATTCGGAGCGCATAGGTCAGGACTTTTCCTTTCAGTGTCCCGCCGGTCGCTGCACCGAAGTCATACCACAGGTTTAGGGTGCTGTCAATTGCGAACCGTGGTGCGCGCGAAGCTCTGCCAGACCTCTGGCCGTGCACTCGAAACCACCGAGGCGCCACTCACCAGGATCTCGTTCGCCTGCTCCGCTGAGGTCACGAAACCGGTGCCCCAGACCGGGGCTTGGGTCACGGCGCGTACCGCCGTCATGACCAGGGGAACGGCGACCGCCGGTGCGATCGCGAGCGCGTAGGGTGGCGGCGAGACGATGCTGTTCAGCCCGGTTTGCAGACCGGTCGAATCGATGGCGTGGATTCGCTGGATCGTCCGCAGCCGAAACCGAGCCGCGTCTTTGAGCGCGTGCGACTTGACCGAGACCACGCCAGAAAAGCCCAGGTCGGTAGCGAGGAACGCGAGCGCTGCGCTATCGGGCGCCAGCCCTTCGACCCCATCGAGATTGACGAAGATCGCAATCCCCTGTCGCGCCGCGGCGACGAGTGGCCCCACCATCGCCAGCAGGTTGCCCCGCTCGAGCAGGACCTGCCGGTATCCCAGGTCCAGCGCTGCACTGAGGGAGGACCCATCACGGATTGCGGGCAGCATCCCGCCCGAGACGTCCGGCGTTCTCATGGCCAGAGGCTTGCGGAGCTGGTACTGATCGCCAGCGCACCGTTTTGCAGCGCGGCCTGGCGCTGCGCCGCTTCCGTGACAAAGCCGCCGACGATGATCGGGAGCGAAAGGCGGTCACGAATCTGATTGACGACCAGCGGAAAGATCACGCCCGGCAGGATCTCCACGATGTCCGGCCGTGCATGGTCAAGTGCGCTCAACGCCGACGGTAGCGCCAGGTCGTCGTGGAGCAGCAAGCGCTGCACCGCGATTACCCGCTCGGCCCGCGCTGCGGCAACCAGCCCGCTGTGCGAGGTGATGATGCCGTTGACGCCGATCTCACGCGCCAGGAAGGTGACGCCGGCCCGGTCTTTCCCGAGACCCGCGATCAGGTCGATGTGGACGAAGGCAAGCTTGTGGCGTGCCTGCACAGCCCACACCAGTGGTCCGAGATGAAATGCCGGTGCGCGGACGAAGAAAATCGCCGGAACCTGTGAGGCGAGCGCGCCGGGCAGGTCTTCGCCGCGGCGAATCACGGCTGCCACCGGGACTCGCTGGAACGCCTCCGTCAACCGCGCAAGGGAACCATCGACCGCGCGAGGCCGAACCGGTGGGACGATTGCGCGCGTCGCCATTGGCCCCTACACTACGGCAAAGAGGAGGCGGTCAAGGCGCTAGCCGAACGACAGTTGACCATCATGAATAAGGTTGGTCTTCACGCGCGCCCAGCGGCGTTGTTCGTACAGACGGCGGCCCGCTTCAAGGACACCCGCGTTGAAGTGGTCAAGAACGGCACCGTTCGGGACGCCAAGAGCATCCTCAACGTGCTGACGCTTGGCGTCAGTCAGGGAATGACGATCACGGTGCGCGCCGACGGACCGGAGGCCGAAGCGGCGGTCGCGGCGCTGACCGATCTGGTCGACCGTGACTTCGGCGAGTAGCCCGGCGCGAATCGAGCTGCGCGGCATTGCCGCGGCCCCCGGCCAGGTGGCGGCGCCGGCATGGCGCTGGGGTGAGCCGCGGATTCTCACGTCGCCTTCCAACCTGTCCGGTGAGAACGGCGTCTTACGACTCAAGGCGGCGATCGTGGACGTCAAGACGGCGCTGACGGCAAAAGCCACCCGCCTGGAAGCGAGTGGCGCGGCCGCCGAAGCCGGCATCCTCGAGGCGCAGGGTTTGATGCTCGACGATCCCGCGCTCCTCGACGGCGCGTCAAGCCTGATCCGGGCCGGCCATCCGGCGGATGCCGCAGTCGCCGAGGCGCTGCGGCCCTTTGCCGAGATGCTGCGTGCCTCCGATGACGAGGTGTTCCGTGCCCGCGCCGCGGACGTCGAGGACGTGGTCGAGCAGGTGCGGCGATCCCTCCATGGCATCAGCGACCTACCGCCGCCGCCGTCGGAGCCCTCGATTGTCGTGGCTCGCGACCTCGCGCCGTCGCAAACGGCTGGGCTCGATCGCGCGCTGGTGGTTGGCTTCGCTACGGAGCAGGGCACCTCGACGGCGCACACGGCGATCCTCGCGCGCGCCCTCGGGTTGCCTGCGGTGGTCGGCATCCCGGGACTGTTGCAAGCGGTCGAGGATGGCCAGCCGCTGCTGCTCGACGGTGATGACGGCCGACTGGTGCTCGACCCGGCAGCCAAGGATGTCGCACGCGCCAACGCGCCGGTCCAAAAGCGTTCCGACGCAGAGCCGGCGATGACACGCGACGGTCGGCGTGTCGAAGTCGGATGCAACGTCGCCAACGTCGACGACGCCAAACGAGCGGCGCTCGCCGGAGCCGACGGCATCGGCCTGCTCCGCAGCGAGTTCTTCTTTCTCGGCCGAGATCGCCTACCGACTGAAGATGAGCAGGTCGCGATGCTCGAGCAGGTAGTCGCGGCGCTGGGCGATCGGCCTGTGATTCTGCGCACGCTCGATGTCGGCGCCGACAAGCCGCTGCCCGCCTTGCCTCAGCCTGCCGAGATGAACCCGGCGCTCGGAGTGCGTGGTCTACGCCTGCAACTCCTGCGCCGTCCTGACCTGCTCCTGGACCAGCTGCGCGCTGCGCTGCGGGTTGCGGCCAGCCATCCGCTGCGGTTGATGTTTCCCATGGTCTCCACCGTCGATGAGGTACGCCGGGCGAAGGCGCTGCTTCGCGACGCTGCTCATGAGCGTGGTCTCGATGCCTCGCGGATGCAGGTCGGCATCATGATCGAGGTGCCGGCCGCCGCGGTCACGGCCGACCTGCTGGCCCCGGAGGTCGACTTCTTCAGCCTCGGCACGAACGACCTTACGCAGTATGCGTTCGCCGCCGACCGGACCAATCCGGACCTCGCGTCACTGTCAGACGGCCTCCATCCGGCGGTGCTTCGCCTGATCGACCAGGTGGTCAGGGCGGCGCATGCGCACAATCGCTGGGTCGGCGTGTGTGGCGAGATCGCCAGTGATCTGACCGCCGTCCCGCTGCTGATCGGGCTCGGCGTCGATGAGCTCAGCGTGCATCCGCCCCTCGTCGCCGGCGTCAAGGCCCTGGTTCGTCGCCTGGGGGCCGACGTCTGTCAGCGCGCCGCAAAGATGGCGCTGCAGCTAGCGTCCGCCGCCGAAGTCCGCGACCTGGTGAGGCGCGAGGGGCTCATTCCAAACTCCTGACCCAGAGGACCCAGGCGGGCGTTTCGCGCCATAATGCGCTGCATTGCGCCACGTCCGCCGGTTCGCCGGATGCGTCCTGCTCAGCCTTGTGCTCGGGATCATCCTCCCGGCCTGCGCCGTTCCGGCGGCCACCGCCGAGCTACCGCCAAGCTTGAGCTTCCAGACGATTGGAGGCAGCCGTATCGCCTTTCAGAACGGCATCCCGGTGCCGACCTTTTCCTTTCAGCCACGCCGCCGCCTCGACCTCAATGGGAAATGGCACGTCTTTGTGACGCAGATGGATAGCGACCTGTCACTCACCCCACGCACGAGGGCGCTGCGCCAGATCGTCGCCGCCGCCGAAGGCCGGCAGCAACCGATCTACGACGATAGCCGCTGGCCGACGGTCGACGTGCCCGGGTCATTCAATCCGCCGCCGTCGTCAACGCCGGCCGACGGGGCGTGGTATCGAAAAGACTTCGATGTCCCGCCTGAATGGCAGAACCAGACCGTGACGCTGAAGGTCGGCGCCGCCAATTACCTGGCCGATGTCTGGCTCAACGGGCACTATCTCGGCTATCACGAAGGTGGGTCAACGCCGTTTGCCTTTGATGCAACGGACGCCATCGTGGCCGGTGACATCAATACCATTGCGGTGCGAGTCGACAACCCTCGCTGGGGGACCAGGCAGGACATCGTCCCCTGGGGCCTCACCGATTGGTGGAACTACGGCGGTCTAACCCAGCCGGTTTGGCTGGAAGCAAGCACTTCGATCTACGCCGCTCGGGCCGATATCGTCCCCCACCTCGATCGTGCCGACGTGACGGTCACCCTGCACCAGCGTCAGGGTGCGCCGGCGCCAGTCCAGGTGGGGCTCGACATCATGCCCGCAACAGTCGACCCCACCAACCTCACAAATCCCGACACACGGAGCCTGATCCCACCAGGAGCGTTGCCGCTTGCATCCCGGCGCGTTGACGCTGGACTGCTGGGACCGGACGCTACCGGCCAGGTCCGCGCCAGCTTCCCCCTCGCAAACGCCGATCTCTGGTCGCCCGCATCACCCGCGCTCTACGTCCTGAAAGTTCAGGTCTTCTGGCAGGAGCGTCCAGTCGACGAAATCTTCGAAAGCTTCGGGCTCCGGCGCGTGGCGGTCGACACCGGATCCCCGCGCGTCCTGTTGAATGGGAACCCGGTCGCGTACGCCGGCGTGGCGCTGCACGACGAGCGCGTCTATCCAGGAATCAACAATCAACCTCGCGGTGGCCCGGTCACCGCCGCCGACGACGTCTTGATCATCCTCGAAAAAGCGAACGAGGCCAACATCCAGTTGATCCGCGCCGACCATCATCCTCCCAATCCCCTGCTGCTGATGCTCGCCGATCGGCTCGGCTACGCAATCTGGGAGGAGATCCCCCTCTACCACTACACACCCCTGACCTTCACCATTGCCATGGATCGCGGCATTGCCGAGGAGATGCTCGCTGAGATGGACCTTCGCGATATGAATCATCCCTCCGTCCTGTTCCATGGTTTCGCCAATGAATCGAGAGGTGGAATCGAGCGCGAGCGAGCGCTCGCCATCCTTCACGACCTCGACCGATCCATCGATGGCACGAGGCTCACCGGCCAGGCCGCCTATGGAAGCGAGCCGAATGACACCACCAGCAGCCCGCTCGATGTCGCCGGATACACCATGTATTACGGCGTCTTCTATCAGCCGGGTGCAGCGGCCGGTACCGCGCGCGCAATTCAGATCGCCCACAAAACCTTTCCGCACAAGCCGGTGATGGTTCTTGAATATGGCCGCTGGGCCGATACGCCCCGCGATGCGCAAAAGCAGCGCCAGATCCTGGCGGACACCTACGAGGCGATCGCACCGCAGCTGGCAAGCAATCCCTCGGGTTATGTCTCGGGCGCGGTCTGGTGGACGCTCGACGATTACTGGACGCAGCGGCCCGGTGTCAAGATCGAGCATTTCGGACTCTTCACCCCGAACGGCGATCCACGGCCCGCCGGCGTGCTGGCCGCCGAGCTCTTCGCCGGGGGCGCCGGCCATGGCGCGACCCAGAGGATTGTGTCCACGGCGACCGTCCCAGCGGTCGAGCCGGCCTTTCAGGGTGGGCAGCTGCTCGGCTACCTGTTGTATGCCCTGGTTGTTTCGCTTGCCCTCCCCGCGGCGATCCTCCTGCTGCTGCTGCTTTGGCCGCGCCGGCGGGGGCCACGGCTGGTGTGATGCAGCCGCTCTCGGGACGCGTGCTCGCGGTGTCGATACGGGCGGCGATGATCGCCGGCGGCTGGATTGGCTTCGCCCTCGGCGTGGTCGCCGGCTGCCTGCTGGGGGCGGGACTCGTCTGGTTCGCCGGCGCCATCCTCAACTGGGAGCGCGACCTGAGCTTTACCCTCGGGGTTACCGAGCAGCTGCTCCCCCTCGGTAGCCAGGCGCCCGTGCTCGAGCGCATCGCCGCCTACTGGTTCGTCGTCATTCCCTTCGTCGGCATCCTCGGGGGGTGCCTCGCCGCCCTTCTAGGGGGGCTGATCGGCGGTCTGGTCGCCGCCTCGTACAACCGGTCACCCTTCAGCGTCGAGGTGCTCGTCGAGGTCGCCGGCGATGCCCCACCCCGACCGTCGCTGGCCGGAAACGAACCGAACCCTTAACCCAGCGGCCGCAGCTCGAAGACCGGCCGCCGTTCTGCCGCCCCCTGCGGATCGGACAGGATGTCAGCGGCGCCGAGGAAGCGCAGCAGCAGGCGACCGATGACCAGGCGGTTGACGTACGGCGTCAGGACACGTCGGAAGAAGTCAGCGCCCTCGGTGGGGGAGAGCTCGATTGCCTCAACCTCCTCGGCTCGGCCTTTCGATGTGATGGTCGCTCGCCCGGCGGCCCGCAAATTCCGCACCCAATCCACCGCGCCGAAGGTGCCGATGATCCAGCGCCGGCCTCCGATCTTGACCAATGCGACCGGGGTCGTCCGCGGCACGCCACTCTTCCGGCCACGGACGGTGAGGAGGACATTCGGTCCCATCAGCCCGGCTTGCACCAGCCGGCGGGCCATCGGGTTGAACACGCCAATAAATCCTGGGACGCGAAGCGTCCGGTCCGATCGATCGTCAGGCAGCGATTCGGCTGGTGTCATAGCGACCTCCGCTCTCGGCTTCAATCAAATGATTGGAATCAGCCTATCAAATCAATCAATCAGTTGCTTGAGGGAACGCGCGTCGGCTTTTTCCGGCGTCGCAGCCAGCGGTCGAGCTCGCGCAGCGCCTGGTCGCCGCGGGCTGGGCCCAGGCTTGGTAGTCCCATGCTCATCAAGGTCACCATGATGAGGGCGGCCGCGTCGTCGCCGTCGAGGTCCGGCGCGAGATCGCCCTCGCGTACCGCCCGGTGGAGCAAGCCGCGTAGCGTCCGGTGCCAGCCGTCGTTGGTCTCGCGGACGATCTTCGCCAGGGACGGGTCGCGCGCGGAGCGCAGGGCCAGCTCGAGCATGACCGTACCGAGCTCCGGCTCGCGGCGCATCAGGCCACGAACCGCGCTCAGGTGGTTGGCGAGCTGATCCTGGGAGCGGCCGTGCGCCGCCAGGGTTGACCGGAAGCGGCCCATGGCATGGCCGATGACGCCGCGAATCAGGGCCTCCTTGGTCGGAAAGTAATAGTGGAGTGTCGCCACGTTGACGCCCGCTTCCGCGGCGACCTCGCGCGTGCGCAGCCCCTCGAACCCGTGAGCCGCGATCTGTCGAAACGCCGCGTTCACCAGGTCCTCCCGGCGGTATTCGCTCGACAGCCTGGTCGGCTTGAGAGCCCGACTCATTCCCGCTCGAACCTCTGTCGGGGACTGCCGGGGCGCCACCACTCGACCACCAGCCGGTTACCCGCGTTGTTTAGATGCGTCAACACGACCTCGTCGATATCTACCCGAACGCGGGCGGCGCCCGGGACTGGTGCGGGATAAGCGACTTCAGCGGCGTTCCCGGCGATCTTGGCCTCGCCGCGCCAGCCGGCGGCGTTGTCGGGCGGCGGATCGTCGGTCGGGCTGTGGAGCGCGAGGCGAGGGTTGCGGCGAAGGTCGAGCAGCTTGCGTGAGTCCGGCATCATGCCGAGAAAGAGCTCTCCGTCGACAAACTCGGTCTCGATTCCGCTAATCCGTGGCGAGCCATCGCGCCGGATGGTCGCGAGCGTCTTGTGCCGGCGGATGCTGAAGCGCTCCGTTACCTGCGCCGCGAGCTCAGGTTCTGCCGCGACAAATTCGGCCCAGGTTGGCATCAGCCAACCCCGAACCAGCG
>DATASI010000172.1:0-4295 GCA_036269255.1 Candidatus Dormiibacterota bacterium | reverse complement strand
AGGGACGGGTCGCGCGCGGAGCGCAGGGCCAGCTCGAGCATGACCGTACCGAGCTCCGGCTCGCGGCGCATCAGGCCACGAACCGCGCTCAGGTGGTTGGCGAGCTGATCCTGGGAGCGGCCGTGCGCCGCCAGGGTTGAGCGGAAGCGGCCCATGGCATGGCCGATGACGCCGCGAATCAGGGCCTCCTTGGTCGGAAAGTAATAGTGGAGTGTCGCCACGTTGACGCCCGCTTCCGCGGCGACCTCGCGCGTGCGCAGCCCCTCGAACCCGTGAGCTGCGATCTGTCGAAACGCGGCGTTCACCAGGTCCTCCCGGCGGTACTCGCTCGACAGCCTGGTCGGTTTGAGGGCCCGACTCATTCCCGCTCGAACCTCTGTCGGGGAGTGCCGGGGCGCCACCACTCGACCACCAGCCGGTTACCCGCCTCGTTCAAGTGCGTCAACACCACCTCGTCGATATCTACCCGAACGCGGGCGGCGCCGGCGACCGGTGCGTCGGGATAAGCGACTTCAGTGGCGTTTCCCGCGATCTTGGCCTCGCCGCGCCATCCGGCGGCGTTGTCGGGCGGCGGATCGTCGGTCGGGCTGTGGAGCGCGAGGCGAGGGTTGCGCCGAAGGTCGAGCAGCTTGCGTGAGTCCGGCATCATGCCGAGAAAGAGCTCTCCGTCGACAAATTCGGTCTCGATTCCGCTGATCCGTGGCGAGCCATCGCGCCGGATGGTCGCGAGCGTCTTGTGCCGGCGGATGCTGAAGCGCTCCGTTACCTGCGCCGCGAGCTCGGGTTCTGCCGCGACAAATTCGGCCCAGGTTGGCATCAGCCAACCCCGAACCAGCGCTGGCGCTGGGGAAACAGGTAGCGGTCGGTCAGGAAGTTCAGGACGCGGCGCGCGGCCGCAAAGTTTTCGCTGACATTGGCCAGCACCTCGGTCATGACGGTTCCGCGGACCGCGGCGCGGTGGGCAATCCGGTAGGAACGGCGGCCGATTCGCTCCAGCAGCCAGATCCCGTCCTCGACTTCGGCCCGCTCCCATCACCCCGGTCGAGCGCCCGCTCCAGCTGCTGGCGCTCGCGGTTGACAACCAGGCGCTCGGCGGCGTAGTCGGGAAAGATCCCGGTCAGAAAGAGCGCTAGGTCACCCAGCCGGCGGTAGACCGAGGGCCGTTCCTGCTCGGGGAGCAGCTCGGCCAGCTCGATCAGCCGGAGCGGATCGAGCTCGCTGAATCGACGCCGTCGCCATCCCCGCCGGGTCTGCACCAGCACGCTGCCGCTGGCGACATGCGTGTACGACGCCAGCAGCTCGGCCAGGAAGAATCGGCGGGCGGGTTCGGCACCAAATTCACGCAGGCCGGTGACATCGAAGACGGGAACGCGCTGGCGAGGGCCAATCCACTCGTCCACGAATGACGCCTGGGTCAGGTCACGGGCAGCCCGATGGATCAGCAGGCTGAAGAGTAGGAACGGCGAGGCCTGAAAGAGTGGATCGCGGCCGGGCTGATTGAAGACCGCTCGGTAGGCGGCCGGGTCGTCGAGGGCGCCCAGCAGTGCCTCTGGCTCGCGCCGCACGGTCGGCCTCTGACTCGCCGCTTCGAGCAGTCCAAGATCACTGTCGGTGAGGTGCTCCAGATACAGACCGGCGATCATCTGTCCATATCATGGACGAGCCGAGGATCTGTCTCTAGACTTCGGCTATGGAGCGGCCGGCGGACGAATGCCCATACCCCAAGCCGTTCCCGGCGGACTTTGTCGACTGTCCGGCCTTCCAGCCTCGCGAGTTCATTCCGCTGGACACCCTCTACCAGCCGCTCGAACCGGTTTTGACCTGCCGGCACCTGGAGACTCGGGCGCTGCCCCAGCGCTATCGGTGGTACGCGGCCTGCGGGCTGGGCGACGCCGAAGCTCGCCGCCGCTGGGTTCGGGAGGTCGGACCGGTGCGCCTCGGCCGAATCCGTGTCCTCCAGCGCGAGCTCGGGGAGGTGATGGCCCCTTACAGCTCGAGACTCTGGAACCTCAAGGGCCGTCAGCTCCGCGAGATCCGCAACGGGAGCGACGCCTCTTCGACCACCGCGCAGCTTCGGTCGCTGGCCGGCCAGGCGACCTCGGCCCTCAACGCGTTTCTGCTCGAGCGGCAACCGGCGTTCGCCGAGGTGGAACTGCCCATTGATGCGGCGCGCCACCTCATCCAGGTCGGGATCGACCGTTTCATCGACACGCGGTTCTCGAGCGAGATCAGCTTCGAGGTGCCGGACGACGCTTTGCAGCGATTCCCGGAGTCCGTTCGGATTTTCTTCCGGCCATCCGCGGCGACGTCGGAAGCGAACACCTTCTAGCGCTATCGCCGGCTTTCGGTTTCCTCCGCCTTGCGGGCTAATCCCTGCAGGAGGGCAGGGAACGTGTCGGCAATCTGCTTCCCCATCATTCCGCCGACCACGCCGCCCAGGGGACCGCCGACCGTGATCGACTGGCTGACCCGCGTCCGCCCGGAGGCCCCTGCCGCCACCTGGCAATCGAAGGCGAAGCGAGTCAGCGGGATCACCGTGGTCTCCAGCCGGAACGAACGCCCCGGCACAACCTGGCTGAGAACGACCTGGCGGGTGCCCTGCTTGGTCTTCATCACGCCCGTCGTCCCGGCGGCAAAGGGACCGCTGAGGGTCATGGCCTGCACGTCTGGATTCCATTCCTGCCATTTCGATGTGTCGGACCAGACTCTCCAAACGACCTCGGGGCTCGCCGAGGTTTCGACCGATCGCTCCTGCGTCGCCATTCCGTCCTCCTTGTTGCCAGCCAGGCTGGTTGTTGCAGAAGACCCTAAAGCAGGTGTGCGGGGAAGTAAAGGCCGTGTCGATTCTCGAGACGGCCGTTCGTCGTAGTGTGTGAAGCGGCAGCGCCGCCAGCAAGACCAGGAGGAACCGCCGGAATGAAGTACGTGATGCTCTTCGCGGGCACCAAGGATGGCGAGCGAGCGTGGGAAGCGATGTCCGAGACCCAGCAGGAGGCCGAGATGGGGCGGGTCGACCAGTGGTTTCAAAAGCACAGCAGCAAGGTGCGCGGCGGGTACCAGCTGCAACCCGAGCGGACGGCCACCACCGTGCGGTTCGACACCGGCAAGCCGGTGGTCATGGATGGCCCCTTCATCGAGGGCAAGGAATCGATCGGCGGCTATGCCGAAATCGAGGTCGCCGACCTCGATGAGGCGATCGCCATGGCAAAGGAGTGGCCGATGGGACCGGTCGAGGTGCGTCCGGTCATCAACCGCGGTGAACCGTCGCGATAGGCGAACGGCAGTCCGCGACCGACGCTGCGCTGACGGCCGTCTTCCGGGAGGAGGCCGGCCGGTTGACTGCCGCGTTGGTTCGCACCCTTGGCGACTTCGACCTGGCGGAGGAGCTGGTCCAGGAGGCGCTGCTGGAGGCGGTCGAGCACTGGCCACGGGAAGGCATCCCGCAACGGCCCGGCGCCTGGCTGCTCACCACCGCGCGACGCAAGGGGCTGGACCGGCTGCGGCGCGAGGCACGGTATCGACAGAAACTGGTCCTGCTCGAGGGAGCCCCGATGAATGTCGACACGATTGAAGGCGACGATCGCCTCCAACTAATCTTCACCTGCTGCCACCCGGCCCTGTCGCGAGATGGCCAGGTCGCGCTCACCTTGCGCGCGGTTGTTGGCCTGACAACGACCGAGATCGCGCGCGCCTTCATCACAACCGAGGCCACCATCGCCCAGCGGATCGTGCGTGCCAAACGGAAGATCGTGGAGGCGAACATTCCCTACCGCGTGCCGGGCGCCGCCGAGCTGGAGGAGCGCGTCAACGAGGTCCTGGCCGTCCTCTACCTGGCGTTCAACGAGGGCTACCTCGCCACCAGCGGCGGCCGAGCGTCCCGCCGCGACCTTGCGGAGGATGCCGCGTGGCTCGCCGGCCTGCTGGTGCGGCTGATGCCGTTGGAGGCGGAAGCCATCGGGCTCCTGGCGCTGACGCGGCTTCACCTGGCGCGTTCGGAAGCGCGGTTCGATGGCGCCGGCGACCTCGTCTTGATGCAGGACCAGGACCGCGGCCGCTGGGATCGCGAACGAATCGACTCGGCGCTGGCGCTCCTGCGGCGAGCCGGCGACCTTCGGCGTCCCGGACCGTATCAGCTGCAAGCCGCCATCGCCGCGTGCCACGCCGAGTCGCCGTCGTGGGCGCAAACCGATTGGGAACAGATCGTCGGGCTCTACGACGCGCTGATTGGGTACCTGCCCTCCGCCGTCGTCCGGCTCAATCGCGCCATCGCCCTGCGCTATCTCCGCGGCGCAAGG
>DATASI010000171.1:0-5380 GCA_036269255.1 Candidatus Dormiibacterota bacterium | reverse complement strand
GTTGACCAGAACGTCATGCATGGCAGTGCCGAAGTCGACGAGGAATTATCGATAGCGGGAAACGATTTTTTGTCAAGGGCAGTTCGGCGGATGTTCGCTGCGGCGAGTTACGTGTACAAAGATGTTACGGGAGCCACGGTTATAATGACCAACTTGCGGCTTCCCCAGGACCTGTGATTCTTATTGACTGCTGAAACCGCCACCGTCCGCCTCTCTTACATCGTGAATCACGACGTAACGAGGGCGGCGATGCAAAACTTCCAGGCTCGGACGGGCATTTCGCTCGCGGCCGATTCCGCCGATGGATACCAGATTCCACCGGGGTTGCCGCAGAACGATTTCTGCCTGATCATGCAGAACTTCGGCCGCTGCGAGATGGTGCCGAACGCCACCTCAAAACCGAACGGTGACCAGCCGCAGATCCGTTATGACGGCGCGCAGGTCGGCCATCTCGTGATCCCGATCTGCGACGGCCGGCATCTACTTGGCCGCCTGGTCAGCGAACCATTTGCCGCCACCCGGCCCGATTTCGGAACGGTCTATGAGCTCGCGCGCGCCCTCCCCGTGCACCCCGACAACCTGATGCGGGCGGTCCAGTCGGTGCCCGTCGTCTCGCCGGCCAGCGTCATGGAAGCGGCCAACCTCGTGCACACGCTCGTGCAGCATGTCGTCGCGCAGAACTACAAGCACCTCGACGAGCTGACGGTGCTTCGCGCCTTTGACAGCATCATGACCAACCTCAGCTACGAAGTGCTGAGCGACATGATTCTCAACCTCAGCCGGCAGCTGCTTCGCGGCACCGCATCCCTGCTGCTCCTCTCGAATGACCAGGGGAAACGCGAGGAAGCCTATGGCGGGCCTGACCCCAACGGCACGGGCGACCTGCGTCGGCTGCTGGTCGAGATGAGCGATTTCGTGCTGCAGTCCAAGCGGCCGCTCTCCGTACCGGACGCCTCACAAAGCCCGTGGACCCAGTACCTCCTCGGCCGCCAGGAGGTGCACGGCTCGATCACCATCACGCCCCTGCTGCAGCAGGAGCGGGTGCGCGGAACGCTGGGGGTGTACGCCCCGGAGGCCAGCCGTGATCCCGAGTCGGACCTCCACCTGCTGTCGATGCTCGCCGCTCAGGCCGTCAACAGCCTGGTGATGCTGGAACGGCTGCTGGCCAGCGAGGAGCAAGCGCTCACCGATAGCCTGACCGGGCTCTACAACTACCGGTTCTTCCAGGAGAGCCTCCAGCGTGAGCTCAGCCGCGCTTCACGTAGCCGGGCGCCGCTCTCGCTGATCGTGCTCGATCTCGACAACTTCAAGGTGATCAACGACACCTACACGCACTCCGCCGGTGACCGCGTCTTACGCCACCTGGCCGATCTGATCCAGCGACACAGCCGGAAGGCCAACGTCGTGGTGCGCTACGGCGGCGACGAGTTCTGCATCATCGTCCCTGAAGGCGACCTGGACACCGCTCGCGCCGTGGCCGAACGCGTCCTCGCCGAGATCCGCAACAATCCGTTCAGCGATGACGCGCACAACATTCCCCCACTCACGCTCACCGTCAGCGCCGGCGTCACCGCCTACCGGCCCGAAGAGGACAACGCCTTTTCCTTCTTCAAACGAGCCGACGAGAATCTCTTGAACGCCAAGCGCACCGGCAAGGATCGGGTCGTCGCCGAGTAGCTAGCGGCGGCGGTAGGGGCGGGCGAGCAGCCGCCTGAGAACCCAGGGCAGGGCGACCCCCACCAGCGGTTGCTGCAGGAAGAGACTGATCTGCTCCAGCTTTGGCCCCAGGTCGGTCGCGGTGTGCTCGAGCTCGAACCCATGTTGATTCAATTGCTCGGTGAGTCGCGCCAGCTCGAGCGCCTCGGCGGTCGCATAACCCGATAGCTCGCTCCCCCGGCGAGACATCTGCCGAAAGGCGCGCCAGGTCGTCGCGACCATAACGACGAGGAGCAGGAGGCCAACGACGGCGCAGGCAATGGCGACCGCGACCAGCGCGGTTACTCCTCGCCCTCCTCCGTCCCGCCGACGCCCGCGATGGTCGCCACCGTATCGCCCTCATCGAGGCGCATGATGATCACGCCCTGGGTCTGGCGGCCCGCAACCCGGATGTTTTCGATCGGCGTGCGGATCACCTGGCCGCCCTCCGAGATCACGATCAGCTGCTCCTCTTCCGGGTCGACCACAACCCGCATGCCAACCAGCGGACCGGTCCGGTCGGTGATCGCCGTCGTGTAGACGCCCTGCCCACCGCGGGAGTGCGCCGGATACTCCTCGAGCGGCGTGAGCTTGCCGTAGCCCCGAGCCGAGACCACCAGCAAGTACGCCTTTTGACGAACGATGTCAAAGCCGGCGACCTGCGCCTTCGCCCGGAGCGTGATGCCGCGCACCCCGGTGGTGTCGCGACCCATTGGGCGCACCTGCTTCTCGTTGAAGCGAATCGCCTTGCCGTCGGTGGTGGCGATGATCAGCTCGTCTGAGCCGGCGCTGAGCTTGACCCAGTTCAGCTCATCGCCTTCGGCGAGGTTGATCGCGATCAAGCCGTTGCGGCGCACCTGGCTGTAGAGGCGGGCCGGCGTCTTCTTGATCGTCCCCTGCTTGGTCACCATCACCAGGTAGCGGTCCTCCGCCCAGTCGGTGATGCCGATGACCGCGGTGATCTTGTCCTTGGGATCGATATCGATCAGGTTCGCCACCGGCAGGCCCTTCGCCGACCGGTTGACGTCCGGGATCTCGTGGACGCGCAGGCGGAAGACCGACCCATGGTTGGTGAAGAAGAGCATGTCCGAGTGGGTGGAGGCGATCGCCAGGTGCTCGACGAAGTCGGACTCCACCCGGGCGGCGCCGAGGACCCCCTTGCCACCACGCCGTTGCGGGCGATAGGTGGTTGCGGGGACGCGCTTGACGTAGCCGCGGTGGGTCAGGGTCACGACCACGTCTTCCTTGCGAACGAGGTCTTCCTCGTTGAGCTCAATCGATCCCTGGAAGTCCAGCGTGGTCCGGCGCGCGTCGCCGTATTTCTTCTTGAGCTCGGTGAGGTCTTCCTTGATCAGCATCATGATCTTGGCTTCGTGCGCCAGCAGATCCTCGAGGTAGGCGATCCGCTTGATGACCTCCTCGTACTCCTCCATGATCTTGTTGCGCTCCAGCCGGGTCAGGCGGCCAAGGCGCATGTCGATGATCGCCTTCGACTGGCGCTCGGACAGCTTGAACCGCTCCTGCAAACGCTCCTGGGCGGTCTTCTCGTCCTGTGACTCGCGAATCGTCTTGATCACGGCGTCGAGGTTGTCCAGCGCGATCTTGAAGCCTTCCAGGAGGTGGGCCCGATCGCGAGCGCGCTCCAGCTCGTAGCGCGTGCGCCGGGTGAGCACCTGGCGCCGGTGGTCGATGTGATGCTGCAGCATCGCCTTGAGGTTGAGCACGATCGGGCGGCCGTCGACGAGCGCCAGCGAGATCACGCCGAAGGTCGTCTGCAACGCGGTGTGCTTGTAGAGGTTGTTGAGCACCGTCAAGGCGCGCGCGTCCCGCTTCAGCTCGATCACGATCCGCATGCCATGCCGATCGGATTCGTCGTTGAGGTCGGCGATCCCTTCCAGCTTTCGTTCGTTGGACAGCTCGGCAATGCGCGAGACCAGCGTCGCCTTGTTGACCATGTAGGGAATCTCGGTGATGATGATGCGCTCACGGCCGTTCTTCGCTTCTTCGAAGGTGTGCCGGGCGCGCACGATCAAGCGGCCATGGCCGGTGCCGTACGCCGCGGCGATCCCCTCGTTCCCGATGATGATGCCGCCCGTTGGGAAGTCGGGGCCCTTGACCAGCCGCATCAGGTCTTCGGTGGTGGCATCCGGATGGTCGATCAGATAGATCTCGCCGTCGCAGACTTCGCCCAGGTTGTGTGGCGGAATGTTGGTGGTCATGCCGACCGCGATCCCCGACGAGCCGTTGACCATCAGGTTGGGAAGGCGCGACGGCAGCACTGTCGGCTCGGTCTTGGTCGCGGAGTAGTTGTCGATGAAGTCGACGGTGTCTTTTTCCAGGTCGACCAGCATCTCGGCCGCGATCCCGGCCAGGCGCGCCTCGGTGTACCGATAGGCGGCGGCTGAATCGCCATCGATCGACCCGAAGTTGCCCTGGCCATCGACCAGCGGATAGCGCAGCGAGAAATCCTGCGCCATCCGGACCAGCGTGTCGTAGACGGCAGCCTCGCCGTGCGGGTGGTAGTTCTTGATCACCTCACCGACGATGGCGGCGCATTTCTGGTAGCGAGCGCCGGGCGTCATGCCCTGCTCCTGCATGGCGAAGAGGATCCGGCGGTGCACCGGCTTGAGGCCATCGCGCACGTCCGGCAGCGCGCGGCTGACGATGACGCTCATCGCGTAGTCCATGTAGCTCGAGCGCATCTCGTTCTCGAGCTGGAGCGGCAGGATGGTACCGATGTTCAGTGGTTCCATGCAGACCTCTAGATCAAAAGAATGTGGCTAGTTATTGTCAAAGCGCTTCAGGACGATGCAGGCGTTCTGGCCGCCGAAGCCAAATGAGTTGGACATCGCGTGCGTGATCTCCTGCCGGCGGGATTCATTCGGGACATAGTCGAGGTCGCAGTCCGGGTCCGGATGCTCCAGGTTGATGGTCGGATGAACGATGCCGTGGTTCATAGAGAGCACGGTGGCGATCGCCTCGACGGCTCCCGCCGCTCCCAGCAGGTGGCCGATCATCGACTTCGTGCTCGAGATCGGGATTTCCTTCGCCCGGTCGCCCATGACGCGCTTGATGGCGGCCGTTTCCGATTTGTCGTTGAGCTGCGTCGATGTCCCGTTGGCGTTGATGTAGTCGATATCGCGCGGCGTCAGGTGCGCATCCTGCAACGCCTTGGCCATCGCCCGAGCAGGCCCGTCGCCGTCTTCCTCCGGCATCACGATGTGGAAGGCATCGTCGGTGACGGCGAAGCCGATCACCTCGGCGAAGATTTCGGCACCCCGCTGGTTGGCATGCTCCAGTGTTTCGAGCACCAGCATGCCGGCACCTTCGCCGGGGACAAAGCCGTCGCGCTGCGCATCGAAGGGCCGGCTGGCCTTGGTCGGGTCCTCGTAATAGGTCGACAGCACCTTCATCGCGGCAAAGGAGGCCAGGCCGAACCGGCAGAGATTTGCCTCGGCGCCTCCGGCGAGCATGACGTCGGCATCCCCCCGCTGCAGGACGCGGTAGGCGTTGCCCAGCGCCTGCGTTGACGCGGCGCAGGCGGTCGTATCGGTGTTGTTGGGCCCTTCCAGGCCGAACTGGATGGCAATCTGGCAGGACGCCATGTTGGGGATGACGCGTGGCACGAAGAACGGCGAAATCCGTTCCGGGCCCCGCTCCCCGCGAAGCGCGAAGGCCTCGATCT
>DATASI010000170.1:0-4140 GCA_036269255.1 Candidatus Dormiibacterota bacterium | reverse complement strand
GCTATGAGGTCATCCATCACACGGAGCTGCTCGCGGCACTGATCAGGGATGGCCGGCTGAAGCCGAGCAAGGCGATCGAGGGCAAATTCACCTATCACGACTCGTGTTACCTGGGACGCTGGAACAACGTCTATGACCCGCCGCGCGAGGTGGTCGAAGCCATCCCGGGGGCCGAGCTGGTCGAGATGGAGCGCCATCGCAAGCGGGGCTTCTGCTGCGGCGCCGGCGGCGGCCGGATGTGGATGGAGGAAAAGATCGGCAAACGCATCAACCACGAACGCGTGGATCAAACGCTGCGGACGGAGGCGCCACGAGTGGCGACCGCTTGCCCCTTCTGCCTGACCATGTTCCGCGACGGGATTTCGGCCAAGGGTGCCGAGGACCGCTTGCAGGTCCGCGACCTGGCCCAGTACCTCGCCGAATCGGTCGACCATTGAGTTGACGCCCGCCGCCGGATCGCGTAGTCTACTTGGTGCTATGTGGCAGCGGGATACCTCGGGCATCGTCTTCAAGGGGCGGAGCCTGCCCACCGGGGCCGCATGCTATTGAAAGCCGACTGAACTAGACCAGAACCGAAAGCGCTTTCGAACCGTGAGGCCCAGGGCCCACGGTTTTTTGTTGTTCATCGGTATCGAATCGAGGAGCTGACGAAATGGCAATCCAGGCGACGGAATTGAATCCAATCGCGGTCGACATCCAGGGGCTGTCGAAGCGCTTTGCGCAATCGTCCCGCTGGCCGCTTCGCCGCAAACCCGGCAAGGAGAAGCGTGCCCTCGACCGGGTCTCGCTCCGGGTCGACAGCGGCCGCATCACCGGGATCCTCGGCGCCAACGGCAGCGGCAAGTCGACGCTGATCCGGGTGCTCGCCACCCTGCTGACGCCCGACGCCGGCAGCGCGTCGGTCTTCGGCTACGACGTCCTGACGGAAGCGGCCGAGGTTCGACGGCATATCAACCGCGTCTCGGTCGAGGCTTCCTTTTTCAAAGAGATGAGCCCCTGGGAGAACATGCTGTATGCGGCCCGCCTCTACGGCGGCGGTGGAGCGGGAACCCGGCAAAAGGTCGAATCAATCCTGGAGCGGCTCGGGCTTCCGCTCGACACGCTCGATAAGCCGATGAAGCAGCTGTCCCGGGGACAGCAGCAAAAGGTGGCGATCGCGCGCAGCTTTCTGACCGCCCCGATGCTGCTGTTGATGGACGAGCCGACCACCGGACTGGACCCGCGCTCGAAGCGCGAGGTGCAGGAGCTGGTGCGCTCCATCCGTCGCGACCGGGCGGCAACCGTCCTGCTCTGTACCCATGACCTGCAAGAGGCCGAGGTGGTGTGCGATCGGGTGGTGGTCATCGATCAGGGAACGGTGCTGGCCGACGGGACGCCGGCCGAGCTGATCCGCGAGCACGGCAGGGAGGAGGGCACCCTGGAAGGTGCCTTCATGCGACTCACCGGCAAGCGGCTCGAAGAAGACGAGGAGAAAGAAGAATGATTGGGAACTCGCTCCGCTGGGAGGTGAACGCCTTCGTTGGCTTCATCGAGCGGCAGAAAAATCTCTACCGCCGCTACTGGGCCTGGGAGGCGGTCTGGCTCCTCTACAACCTGGTCAGCGTGCTCAGCATTGGCTATCTCGCATCCGGGCTGTCGTCGCTGGGCGTGGAGAAGTCCGGCGCCAACCTCCAGCAGGCTCAGCTGTACCTGCTGATCGGCGCACTGCTCTGGACCTACCTGTCGATGGTCTTCTTCGAGGTCGCCTTCGCCATCACCTGGGAACGTTGGGAGGGCACCATCGAATACACCTTCATGGCGCCGATCAAGCGGATCACGCATCTGCTGGGCATGTGTGCCGCCTCGCTCCTCTACGGCATGGTGCGGGCGGCCATCATCGGGCTGAGCCTGATTCTGCTGTTCCGACTGGACCTGTCGAACGCCAACTGGTCGACGGCGCTGGTGATCTTCGCCGCCTCGACCTTGCCCCTGCTCGGCCTGGGCATCTTTACCTCCGTGCTGCCGCTCCTCTCGCCGGAGAAGGGCGAGCAGATGGCGTTCGCCGTACAGGGCGTTCTGCTCCTGATCTCCGGCGTCTATTACCCCATCACCGTCCTGCCGCTGCCGCTCCAGCTGTTCGGCATCCTGTCGCCCCTCACCTACACGCTCGACGGCGTCCGCCAGGCGCTCCTCGACGGGTTGTCGCTCGGCCAGGCCGTCGGCGACGTCGGCATCCTGCTCCTGATGGGCGTGATCCTGGTGCCGGCCTCCGTCTGGTGCTTTGGCCGTGCCGAACGCCGCGCCAAGCGACTGGGGCTGCTCAAGCGAAGCGGTTAGGTCAGTAGATGAACCCCAGGATGCCGGCCATCGACGTGATCGTCCGGTAGTCGACTTTGCCCCACCCGCCGCCCGCCCCGTACCAGTTCATCTCGGAAATCAGGAATGATCCATCGGCGTTGACGGCCTCCACGTAGGCGACGTGGCCGCTGCCGGCAGACGCCCCGGCGGCCCCGGCCGCCATCACCATGATCGCCCCGACCCGTGGGGTGCTTCCCTCGGCGAACCCATAGGCGCGCGCCATCGACCACCACTGATAGGCCAACCCGTGCCAGGGGATGGTGCGTTTGTGGGAAGCCCACCAGGTGCAATAGCCGAAGGCGTAGCCGGCGCTGTTCCCGCCTGACGCGAGCGCGGTGAACCGGAGCCGGGACGGCCCGGCTGAGGCCGTACGGCTGCTCACCGGCAAACGTGTCGGGGCTGGTGCCACCGCCGCCCCGAAGGTGGCGACGTCGGCGGCCAGCGGTCGCATTTCCGTAAGGGCCATCCTGGCGGCGCTTTCGTTGTGGGCCGGCAACCATACGGCGACGCCTGGCTGCGGCGAGGCCTGCGAGCTCCCGCCGCCGGCTCCCACCCCGAGGGCGACGACGATCGCGCTCCCTGCCCAGCCATGCCGCAGGGCGTCGCCAAGATTCTGGATCATGCTGCAACCTCCTTCCCCGGGGGTGCGGTCTCAACTGGTCATCTGAGGACGGTGAGTGTCGCGACAGCTCAAACCGTGACGTAACGGACCGTCGTCCACCCTAAACAAGCGGCCCAGCCGCTGTCAAGTGAACGAACTCGCAAAATCAGTAGATGAAGCCGAGGATTCCGCGCATCGAGGTGACCGTCCGGTAGTCGACGCGGCCCCAGCCGCCACCAGGGACGCCCCACCAGTTCATCTCGGAGACCACAAATGAGCCGTTGGCGTTCACGGACTCCACGTATCCGACGTGACCCTCGGGAGAGGTGCCGCTCACGCCCATCACCATGACGGCCCCCGGCTGCGGGGCCGCACCCTCGGCGAAGCCGAACGGTCGTGCGTTCCACCACCACTCGGCGGCGTTGCCCCGCCAGGGGATCGCCCGCTTATGCGCGACCCACCAGGTGCAATAGCCATAGGCGAACGAGGAGGAGCCGCCGACCGCCACCCTGGGTGCAGCGACCACCGGCCGAGCCGTGACGGCGCTGGCCGTGCGAGGCGGGGGTGATTGCGATGGCGTCGGCGTCGGGGCGGCCGTTGCCATTTGTTCGTAGAGGATCAGTCGCGTCCGAGCCCCAGGGTGCGGGTTGATGTCGCCGGCAGGTACCGTAAGCGGCGCTGGCGATGCGGCCGCGACCGGGACGACCTGGTGGGCGGGTGATGCGAGAGCTCCGACGCCGAGCGCGAAGACGACGCCGCCGCCTGCGGTACGACGCAACGTCAAAGAAACGGTGCGATTCACGGTCCAACCTCCTTCCCCAGGTGGAACCTGCTGCACGCCGTCTACTGCTTGGCCGTTCAGGACGGGGTGTAACGAGGAGAGGTCAGACGGTGACGTAACTGGCCGTGGTAAACCCTACTACAAGCGGTCCACTGGTTGTCAAGTCGGCCATTCCGGAAGCCGCCGGTTGGCCGATCTAGAATCAACTCGATGTTGAACCGGATCGACCACATCGGGATAGCGGTCCGAGATCTCGATGCGGCGATCCAGATCTACGAGCGGCGGCTTGGCTTACGGGTCGATGGCCGGGAGCGGCTCGAATCCGAGGGGATCGAGATCGCGATGATCCCGATCGGCGAGAGCCGGATCGAGCTGATCGCCTCGCTGAATGCCGATTCGAAAGTGGCGAAATTCCTGAACG
>DATASI010000169.1:0-1525 GCA_036269255.1 Candidatus Dormiibacterota bacterium | reverse complement strand
GCAATTGCTCACCTGGGGTAATCGCATCCGTTCCGGGCTAAGATCAGCCCGCAGCCCGGCAACCAGCGTCGGAAAATCCTTGACACGGTCACGCCCGACTCGATTCTACACGTCGGGTGCCACTGGTCCCTGTCGCCGCCCAACTGAGCCACCCCCAGAAGGACGCGCTGATCGCGGCCTTGACCGCTCGGCTTGTGCTGGCGGATGAACGGATCGCTGCACAAGCCGCCCGCATCTCAGCTCTGGAGGCGCGGCTTGACGAACTGACTCGCCCGCCGAAGACCCCGGGCAACTCATCGAGGCCGCCCTCGCAGGGACAGAAGCAAGACCTCCCAGCCCCCAGCACGGATCGGCCGCCGCGCAAAAGTCGCCCCGGCGTAGGCCGGACGCTGCATCCGAACCCTGATCGCACGATCGATCGGCTGTTGACCACCTGCCCGAAGTGCGCGGCCGTTTTCCCCGACGCGTCGCAAACCCCACAGCAGGTCTACGAGCGGATCGAGTTGCCACCCATTCGCCCGGACGTGACCCAAATTCGCCTGTTCGGCGGCCGCTGCGCGTGTTGCGGCGAGCGGGTGACCGCCAAAGCTCCGGCCGGGCTTGAGCAGGGATCGCCGTTCGGCCAGTCCATTGCCGCGATGGTGGTGTATCTGCATTACGCCCATGCCATCGGCATGGAACGGCTGGCGCTGTTGATGGACGAACTGTTCTCGCTGTCGATCAGCGAGGGCGCGATCTGCAATATCCTGGCCCGTGCACGTGAACCACTGCTGGATGCGACAGCGACGATCGAGACAGTCGTGCTGGCCAGCCCGGTGGTCTGCTCCGACGAAACCTCGGTGAGGGTCAAAGGCAAGAACTGGTGGGAATGGGTATTCATCGGCACCCTGGCTGTGCTGCATGTCATCCAGCCCACCCGCGGCAAAGCGGTGGTGACCGCGCTGTTCGGCGGGATCCGGCCAGGAGTGTGGGTGTCCGATATGCTCGGCAGCCAGAAGGGCCACGGTGTCCTGTGGCAGGTCTGCCTGGCGCATCTACTGCGCGATGCGAAATACGCCATCGAGTGCGGCGATACGGCGTTCAGCGCGCAGTTCCTGTGGCTGTTGCTGCGGGCCATCGCGATCGGACGGCGGAGAGAGACGCTGAAGGACACCAGCCTGAAGCAATATCTCTATGACCTCGATCGCCGGCTCGACCGGATCTTGGCGGCGGTCCCGCTTGGAGAGCCCGGACGCAAGCTGCACAAGCGGATGCTGGCCAACCGGGCGCATCTGTTCGTGTTCATGTCGAACCGAGCAGTCCCTTACACGAACAACGTCTCCGAGAGGCATCTGCGGCCAAGCGTGATCTTCCGAAAGGTTACCAATGGGTTCCGCTGCGACTGGGGGGCGGAAACCTATGCCGCCTTCCGCTCTGTCGTCAGCACCGCCAAGGCCAACGGCGCTTCGGTCCTCGATACTGTCCGGTTCGTGCTGTCAACCAAACGATCCGGGGAGCCTCTGGCCGGGGCGGGGTGAGCAATTAC
>DATASI010000168.1:0-3189 GCA_036269255.1 Candidatus Dormiibacterota bacterium | reverse complement strand
CCCCCTGCCAGTGCGTCGCGGAACTTGGCGGGCAACGTGAGCCGCCCCTTGTCGTCGAGCTTTGGCGTGTAGGTGCCCAGAAACATCTGGCTACCTCCATGCCCTTCGACTTCCGCCACGATACCCCACAATCCCCCACTTCGCTCCATTTAACGACACGAATGTCTCCGGTTGATGTCGTTTCAGCAGGTTCTCGGCCACCAAGATGGCATCCCGGGATTGGCCGGGTGTGCAGAACAGCTACAGATTGGCCGTTGAGCTGCAGTTATTGCTCAGGTGGGGCGTAGTGGGTCATCTTGGCGCGCGGTGGCGACCAAACCGGCGTCAGTGGGCACGAAAAAGGGCAGCCAACCGGCTGCCCTTTTTCGTCGCAGACCCTATTCCTCGAAGCGGCGGCGGAACCGATCTTCCATCCGACTGGTGAACGATCCGCCGGCGCTCTTGCTGCGGCGCTGACGTGCACCAGCGGCGGGCCCGGGGCGCTCCCGTCGGGCGCCGAGCCGCGGGCCGGTGATGGCAAACACGACTCCGCCGAACATCACGATGAAACCGAGCACGGACAGCGCCGGGAAGGTTCCGATCATGGTGGCCTTGAACGCCACTCCGGAAATTAGCATGGCAAGTCCAAGCAGGAACAACCCCGCGCCCTGCAGCCGTCGCCGCGCCGTCGGAGCGCGCAACCCGCCGCCGCGAACGCTCGAGGCGAACTTAGGGTCCTCGGCATAGAGAGCGCTCTCGATCTGGTCGAGCATCCGCTGCTCATGATCGGAGAGTGGCATCCGTCCCTCCTTGCCCAGAACCTGTCACGTTAATACCGATAGCACGCCTACGCCCGCCGCGGGGCAACTAATAAGAATGATACGAGGTCTATCTGCGCGTTACCACCGCTTCGCCCGCTGATTGTAATCACGACCGGTCCGCGATCAACGCTGCGCCGCCGCGCCCGATAATGGGATGGCGCACCGCACTGGACGACTGAGGAGGAGACCGCACCTTGGCGACGTTCCTCATCAACCTGCCGCCACAGGACATGCAGCGGCGACTTTCCGATGCGCTGGGCGTGTACGTCGACGCCATGCGCTACCCACCGGGGACCGAGAACCAGCGCGCCGCGATGTGGCTCGAGCACACCCGGCGGCGGGGCTGGCAGGCCGTGGCAGCCGTCGAAGTCGAGGCACCGGCCGGATCGGCGCCGTCGCCCGACGAGCTGAGCGACGCTCCGCTGCTGGGAGTGGCTTACGGCTACTGCGGCGGGCCCGATCAGTGGTGGCAGCAGCAAGTCGTGGCCGGCTTGGAGCGCAGCGGCTTCCCCGCCCCGGAGATCACCAAGCTGATGACCAGCTACTTCGAGCTGACCGAGCTGCACATCCACCCTCGGGCACAGGGCCGAGGCCTGGGAGAGGCGCTGGCCCGTCGACTGCTGTCCGAGCGCAGCGAAGCCAACGTGCTGCTCTCGACCCCGGAGACCAATGGCGAAGCCAATCGCGCCTGGCGGCTCTACCGGCGACTGGGCTTCCTCGACGTCATTCGCGGCTACCACTTCACCGGCGACCCACGGGCATTCGCGATTCTGGGCCGCCAGCTGCCGCTGTAGTCGCCCCGGCCCCGACCTGGTCTGGCACGATGACCTGGTGCGCGCCAGCGGTATACAGCTCTTGTCCCGGGGTTTTACGGCACATCATCGCCGCCGTCTGACGGCGCTGACGATGCTGCTGTTGGTGATACCCATGCTCGCCGGCTGCGTGCGCATCAAGGCATCCATCACTATCTCCCCCGACGACCTGGTGTCCGGCGACATCGTTGCCGCAGCCAAGCCGCGCAATGACAAAGACCTCGGTCCGCAACTGGATCCCAATCTGGCGTTCGGCCAGAAGGTCGCGGTGTCCAAATACGACCGCGACGGCTACGTGGGTTCGCAGGCCACGTTTGCCGATCTGACCTTCGCTGAGCTGCCGGAACTCGCCCAGATGAACTCTGACGCGCAGGGCGTGAACCTGTCGCTGCGCAGGGCCGGCGACCTGGTGATCCTGGAAGGGCGGGCGGACCTGACGTCGCTGGCCGATCCCGATGCCGACGTCGAGCTGACGGTCGCCTTCCCTGGATCGGTGACATCCACCAACGGTGACCGCGTCGACCCGCAGACCGTGCAGTGGAAGCTGAAACCCGGCGTGGTCAGCATGCTCACCGCGCAGTCCCGCTATACCGACCCGAGCACCCGCTCATTTCAGGGCGCAGCGCTGTGGCTGGCTCTGGCGTCGATCGCGGTGGCCGGCGTGGTGGCGCTGCTGGCCTGGTACACCCGCGATCGCTCGCCTCGCGTTGCCGAGCCGAGCGATCCGCCGTCCAGCTGACCGGCGTCGACCGCGGCTCTCAGCTCGCCGGCGACCAGTAGTCCAGCATCTCGGCGAAGGTGTCGAACGCCGGCGCGGAGTTGCCGTAGGTGGCTTCCAGATGGAGGCTCAGCGGGTAGCCCAAGTCGGCGACACCGTCGATCACCCGCTTGTATAGATCGAGAAGCAGCTTGCGCCGTTGCGCCGGTTCGGTGTTCGCCAATGTCTTGACGAACGCCTGCTCCCCGGCGACGGCGGCGTTGCCCGGATCCTGGATCAGCCAGTTGATGAAGCCGACCTTCTCCTCGACCTTCGGGACGAAGCCGAATCCCAACAGGATCTCCGGCCGGTGGTCGGTCCTGGTGGCGAACTCGGTCAAGAACCCGACGATCGCATCGGAATAGAGCAGCTGCGTCTGCGCGAACGTCGCACCCTGATCGCACTTGAAATTCAGCCGGCCCACTTCGCCATCGCGGGTGGGAATCAGGATCACGCCGCGGTTGGCGACCAGCCCTTGAAAGATCGACAGGGCGTCGGTCGGCGCGACGCCGGAGCCCTCGCCGTCGACCATGGTCCGCGGCACGCCGACGAAGACGATGCCGTCGATTCCTGCCCCGACCAGATTACCGAGCCGCTGGCGCAACACCGGCTCGTCCATGAAAGCGGTGACCTGGCTGCACAATCCGCTCACCCCGGGCAACTCGGGTTTGATGATCGACCAGAAATCCAGCACGTCGAGCTTCGGTTTCATCTCGACCGGTCGGTCGTCCTCTTCTTCGATAAGCCCCGGCATCATCACGTGCCCGATCCGGCCGTTGATGCCGGATTTCTCGGACAGCTGCAGCACCTTGTGGGCCTC
>DATASI010000167.1:0-13007 GCA_036269255.1 Candidatus Dormiibacterota bacterium | reverse complement strand
CATCAGCATCACCAGCGCAGCGGAGGCCAGGACCCAGGCGGTATCGCCACTATCGATTTTCATGGCCGGCATTGTCCCGTCTCAGGCCGGTCGCTGGTAATGGACCGCCATCACCGAAATGCAGGGCAGATATTCGTGCTGCCGGCACAAAAGCGGGTCGAATCGGCACAATGGGAACGAGACCGACTTACGAACGGAGGGAAGAAATGGCAGAAACCGTCTACCGCGTCACCGACGTTATCGGCACCAGCACCGAGTCATGGGAAGCAGCCGCCCGGACCGCCGTTGAGACGGCCGCGGGAAGCATCCGCGACCTGCGCGTGGCCGAGGTTGTCAAGCTCGACGTCACCATCGAGAACGGCAAGATCAGCCGCTACCGCGCCCGCCTGAACCTGTCCTTCAAGTACGAAAAGGAGTAGCGAGGGTCAGCGCGGAGCTGCCGCATGATGCCACGTCCGCTTGTCGTGGCAGAAGTGGACGGCGGCCGGCTTCAGATCCCGTAGCTGCTGCAGCGACGTCAGCGCGGTGGGCATGTCGTCCATCATCAGCGTGCGCGGCGGCTTGCCCTCGAACATCTCGACCGTCCAGCAGGCGTCGCCCGTAATCAGCGCCGCCCCCGCCGTGGTGTCGACACTGATGCTCTGGTGACCGCGCGTGTGCCCGGGCGTCGTCACCACGCGGACCCCAGGAACGATCTCGGTCTCGCCATCGAGCAGCTCGAACCGGGCGCCTGCGTACTCCAGCCAGGCGCTCGGCGTTCCGTACCGGTCGCGGTTCTCCCACTCCGATCGCTGCAGGTAGATCGGCACGTCGGGGAAGACGGCGTTCTGGCCGCAATGATCGAAATGCAAGTGCGAGTTGATCACCCAACGGACGTCCGCCGGATCGACCCCGTGCTGGCGGATCGCGGTCGCCACCGATGCGTTGACCGGCTTGTAATCCTTGATCAGTTCGAGCGGCGTGCCGTAGCCGGTGTCGACCAGCCCGGCGCCGTCCGGATGCTTGACCAGGAAGCCGTGGACCGGGACGACGATCTTGAGATACGGAATCCAGAGCTGCCCGAGATTCAGCCGGACGATCGCATCAGGCGCCAGCGCCACGCCGTGATGCTACGTTTCCTCAGGCCTTCAACAGTGGCAGAATCTCGAAGTTCCCGCCGAGGAGGTCGGATGCCGGCGCCTTCAGATAGTTTTGGAGTACCGAGGCATAGACCGACCGGAAGTCCGTGGTGAACTTCAAGTTGCCATTGTCCAGGTCACTCAGGCTCGGCTCCGCGCCGTAGAGTCCGCCGTTGACCGGGGCGCCCAGCAGGAACATTGGCGCCGCCGTCCCGTGGTCCGTGCCGGCACTGCCATTCTCCTTCACGCGACGCCCGAACTCCGACCAGCTCATCACCAGCACCCGGTCGCTAAGGCCGTGACCGATGAGGTCCTGCATGAACGCGGCAAGCGCCTGGTCGAGGTCAAGCAGCAGCTTGTCGTGCACCGGCTTCTCGCGCGCGTGGTTGTCGAAGCCGCCCAGCGTGACGTGGGCGACGCGAACCCCAAGTCCCGAGACGATCGTCTCGGCGACCAATTTGAGTGAGCTTGCGATCGGACTGTTGGCCGGGTAGGTCGCCTTCGCCTGGTAGCCGGCATCCGTCGCCTGGAGCGCGTGGGAGGCCTTCAACGCCTCGCTCAAGGTGGTGTCCAGTAGCGCGCCGAGCGGCGCCGGTCCACCGGTCTTGAAGGCGCCATAGAACTTCATCAGCGGGTTCTCAATGTCCACCTGCGTTCCGTGCTCGGTCACCGGTTGTAGGCGAAAGCTTTTCAGCGAGCTCAGCGCCAGGACCGGCGCCGTGCCGTGCAGCTCGGGCGGCACCAGCGAGCCAGCGCTCACCCCTTCCAGCGCGTGGTTGGGTGACTCGCCGACGTGGTCGAGATAGTTCAGGTACCGGCCCAGCCAGCCGTCGCCGATGCCGCCCTGCACGCTCGCCGTCTCCCAGACCGACATCGAGGCAAAGTGCGACAGATTCGGATTGGGGTACCCGACGCCTTGCACGATGGCGAGCTGTCCCGCGTCCCAGCTGCCCTTCAGACCCTTGAGGTTCGGATGCAACCCGAGGTGGCTGTTCAGCGGCAGGACCCCCTGGTCCTGGCGAAGCGTCGGGCGCGCATCGTGATAGGCGCCGTCCTGGTAGGGGATCAGCGTGTTCAGGCCGTCATTTCCGCCGGCAAGCTGCACCAGGACCAGGATCTTGTCGTTCGGCGCCGCGTTCGGCGCGTCCGCCGTGGCCGCCGCGATGCCATTGGCAAACACCGAGGGCACGGTCGAGCCCGCCATCACCGGTAGCAATCCCTGCTTTAGAAAGTCGCGGCGGCTAACCATTGGGGTTCATCTCCATCAGTTCAGTTGAAATTCCGGCGTCGCCATCACCATGGAAAGGAGTCCGCTCTGCTCGGTGGGGTGCTGCTGGGCATAGGTCGCCAGCGCTTCATTCGTGCTCGGGCTGAGGTTGCCGTCGACCAGGCTGTGCGTCAGCTGGTCCAGCGAGAGGCTGGGCAGCGAGGCCCGCATCCGCAGCGCGGCCGCGTTCCCGAAATTGATACGCGACAGCAGCGTCGAGCTGTTGATCCACGATGTGCCGCCCGGCCAGCCCGCCACGTTCGGCGGGTAGAAGAGCACCTGGCCCATCGGGGCCATGGCCTGCGCCGCGAGGATGTAGCTGCGCTCGTCGGCTCCCGTCGCCTTGATCGTTTGCGCGACCAGCTCAGCCGGGCTCTTGACCAGCGCGCGGTACGCCTTCTCCGAATAGAAGGCGTCCATGTTCAGGATCTCGCTGACGACGGCGCCGACGTTGTATCGCTGCTGTTGGAACACGTCGGCCAGGTGAGCGACGATCTCGCGCTCCGGGTTGGGATAGGCGAGGAAGGTAAACAGCCTGGTGCTGAGGCGCTCCGCCGTGGCGCGCAGCGGAACCAGCATGTCGACGATGTTGTCGCCGGTGAAATTGCCGGTCTTGCCCATGAAGGTCTTGAGGCCGGCGTCGTGCAGGCGTGGCATGAAGATCGAATCCGTCGTGTAGCGCAGCTGCTTGCCGCCGATCAATGTCCACCCGGTAAAGGCCCGGGCCGATTCCTGCACGTCGGTTTCGCTGTAGTGGCCGATCCCGGTGGTGAACAGTTCCATCAGCTCCCGGGCGTAGTTCTCGTTCGGTTTGCCCTTGCGGTTGGTTTCGGTGTCGAGGTAGACCATCATCGCCGGGTCTTTGGAGACGGCCTTCAGCAGGTCGTCAAAGCTGCCCAGGGCGTGGGTGCGAAACAGCTGATTCTGCGTAAAAAGTTGCTGAGGGCCGGCCTTGTCGAGCCCGCTGGTCAGCAGGCCATGCCAGAAGAGGGTCATCTTCTCTTCCAGCGGCCGGGCGGTCTGCGCGATCCGCTGCAGCCACCAGCCCTGGATGGCGCCGGCCGTCGCCGCCGGTCGGGCGCCGCTGAAGTCGATGGTGGGTAGCTGCGCCTCCAGCGCCGTATTGGAGACGGCGTGATAGTTCAGCAGTGTCTTGGTGGCGCCGCTGGCGCCCATCGCGACGTAGCGATCGAGCTCGCCCGGTGTCGCGCCAAACCCGGCGCGCCGAAGCAGGTGGCTGACGCGCACGCGCTCGTCGCGCAACGCGCCCTGATAGCCATGGGTCAGATTGCGAACTTCCTCCAGGACGCCGGTCAGGTCGTTGCCCTTCCAGAGCACCGCCAGCGCGGCAACGCCGGCGGCGCCGGCACCGGTTGCCAGCACGGCGCGGCGCGATACCGGGCGCTGCCAGATTCGCCGGCCCGAAGGCGCCATGGGACCAGCCTAGGATCGGCTGCTGAGGCTCCCCTGAGAGCGGCCTGAGAAGGCGATCTCCGAGCTGGCGGCGCGGATTACCGCCTGACAGAAGGCGACGTCTAAGACCGCCTCGCTCGCGGTCGTGCGGGGCTCCCTGTCGCCGGTGATGCAGGCATGAAACTCGAGAAGCTCGCGCTTGAACGCTCCCTCGTAGGAAACGGTTTCCACTGTTTGCCATGCCTCGGGGCTCTGCTCGTTACCCGCTTCGAGCACGAGCCCAGTTGGTTCGTTGCGCAGGAATGGGGACGGAAAATGCAGCGCCGCCGTTTTGGCGGGGCTGAAGAAGGTGAACTCCTGCTGATACCGGGCGACGCCGTCCAGCAGGTTGACCCAGTGCATGGCCGCGCCGGTACGCGGGAAATCGACGAAGAGCGAGACGCCCGCGTCACCCACCCGGGCAAATCGGAGCGCGACGGGATCACCCAGCAACCCGCGCATCAGGTTGATGTCGTGGATCATGCTGTCCAGCAGCGAATGCCGATAGACATATCGCAGGACCGGATCGCTGACCTCGATCGCCCGGGTGATGCGCGCTTCGTCGTCGGCCTGGAGCGCCTCGAGGGTGGCCCCGTCGATGTCAGAGCCGCGCACCAGCGGGTAATGGGCGACATACCATTTGAGCGGATATTCCGAGGTCGTCGAGCGAGCGAAGCGCAGCGTCGGCATGCTTCGCAGTTCCTCGGCCATGCGCTCGACCGCCGGATCGTAGCGCTTCATATAGCCAACCATCAACCGGACGCCGGCGCGCCGGCCGGCACTGACGATGGCATTGCCCTCCTGCTCAGACAGGGCGATCGGCTTCTCGATGAACACATGGCGGCCTGCCTCCGCCGCCGCGACCGCGATCGGTTCGTGGCTGCCCGAGGTAAGCACCATCACCGCATCGAGCGGAAGGTCGATCAGCGCCGTCCAGTCGGTAAGGCGCCGCTCGACCCCGTACTGGTCACCGAGGCGGTCGACAATCGATTGAGACAGGTCGCACAGCGCGACGACGTCGAAGTGGTCTTCGAGCTCTCGCAGGTAGTGAAGGTGCATCACCTGGGCGATCAATCCGCAACCGATGATGCCGATGCGCAGCCGAGGTTGGGTCAAGCTGGCCGCGACTATACTCCACCGCCGATGACGCAGGCACACGCTCCCTCCTCACGGCGGGGCGAGGGCCAGAGTGGGAGGTCGCGCATCTGTGTCGCCGCGGCGCCCGTCAGTTTCGGGGCCTTCGAGGTCACGGTTGGCGTCGATCCGGATGTGCCCGACGCGGCCTATGTCCTCGACGCGGTCGCCCAGAGCGGCTATGACGGCATCGATCTGGGACCGCCTGGTTATCTGGGAAGCAGGCAGGACCTGCACACCCATCTGGAGAGCCGCGGGTTGCGCCTCGCCGGCGGCTTCATGCCGATGCCGTTTTCGGATCCGGCGGGGATGCCCTCGGCGATGGCGGAACTGGGGACGCTGCTCGACCTCTTCGACACCGTGCCGTCCTCAGGCGTCGCGCCGGGGCCGAAACCCACGCTTGCCGATGCGGGCTCGGCGGCGCGCCGCGCCGCACCTGGGCAAGCACAGGCCAACCGTGAGCTGGGCTTGCAAGCAGAGGCCTGGGACCGCCTGGCCGAAAACGTCGGCCAGGTCGTCGACCTCTGCCGCCGGCGCGGCTACGAGCCGACCTTCCATCATCACGCCGGCACCTACGTCGAAGCCCCCTGGGAGATCGATGAGTTGCTCGAACGCACCGATGTCGGCCTCTGCCTGGACAGCGGTCATCTGGCGCTAGGTGGCGGCGACCCGTTGCGGGCGGTCGGCGACTGGGGCGAGCGGATCAACCATGTCCATCTCAAGGACATCCGCCGCCCGGTGATCGAGGCGGTCATCCGGGAAGGCGGCAGCATGATGGATGTTTGGCGCCGCGGCGCGTTTTGCCGGCTGGGCACCGGCGACCTCGACATCGACGCGATCCTGGTGGCGCTGCTCGGCGGCAGCTACCGCGGCTGGCTCGTCATCGAACAGGACATGATTCCCAGCGCCGGTGCGCCCAAAGACGCCGCTGTTCTCGACCAGGATCGGAACCGCGCCTATCTGCGGCAGCGCGGCCTGTGAGCGAGCTCGTCCGTAACGCGAGCGACGGCATTCGTCCACAGACCGCCGGCTGGACCTACCTGTCGTTTCGCACCGTCCACTGCCGGCGGGGCGAGGCGCTCGCCGGCGAGACCCACGACCAGGAGACCGCACTGATCTGGCTTGGCGGTCGGGCGGAGGTGGACGGCTTCGGCGGCGTCGGTGAACGTGAGGACGTCTTCTCCGGTAAACCCTGGGCGCTGCTCCTCCCGCCAGGCGCCGCCTACCAGCTCCGAGCCCAGACGCCGCTGGACCTGGCGATCGTGTCGGCGCCGGCGGAGACGGCGCCGGCGGCGCGCCTGATCCGGCCGGACGACGTCCGGCTCGAGATCCGCGGCAAAGGCGTCACCGAACGGCGCATTCACTGGATCCTGTCCGAGAGGGAGGCTGCGGCGCGCTTGCTGCTCGTCGAGGTGATCACGCCGGCCGGGCACTGGTCGACCTATCCGCCGCACAAGCATGATGAAGATCGCGCCGGTGTCGAGCGCGCACTCGAAGAGCTCTATTACTATCGATTCAACCCCGAGCAGGGCTTCGCCTTCCAGGGCATCTACACCAAAGAGCGAGACCTCGATGTCTCCATCCGCGCCAAGCACAACGATCTGGTCCTCGTCCCTCGCGGCTATCACGTCGTTTCCGCGGCGCCCGGCTACGACTGCTATTACCTCAACGCCATGGCTGGTGCGGTCCGCGAATGGCTCTTCACCACCGACCCCGACCACGCCTGGCTGATGGACTGGAAGAAGCAATGACCGTGGCGGTCTGCGGGCGAGTACCCTAGGCTCCGGGAGCGTCATGGCCATCCGCGCACGACCCGTCTCCAGGCTGACACCGCTGCAGCAGATGACCCAGACGACGCCCACCCGGCTCTGGAACGACTCGGCGGCCCTGGATGAGCTGGCCTACGCCATCGACCAGGGGGCGGTCGGGGCGACCTGCAACCCCGTGATCGCGCTCGGCATCCTCAAGAAGGACATCGCGACCTGGCGGCCGCGGATCGAGAGCCTGCTGCGGGAGCGGCCTTCCGCAGGCGAGGACGAGATCGGCTGGACGCTGGTGCAGGAGCTTTCCGTACGCGCGGCCAGGCTGCTGGAACCGGCGTTCGCCGCGAATCGCGGGCGAGATGGCCGGCTTTCGATTCAAACCGACCCGCGGAGTTACCGCGACAGCGGTGCCATCCTGGAGCAGGCTGAGGCCTTCAGCGCGCTGGCGGACAACATGATCGTGAAGATCCCGGCGACCCGTGCCGGCATCCCGGCGATCGAAGAGGCGACCTGCCGGGGAATCAGCATCAATGCCACCGTCTGCTTCACGCTCCCGCAGTGCGTCGCCGTCGCCGAGGCGGTCGAGCGGGGCTTGAAACGGCGCGAAGCTGCGGGCAAGGAGATTGCGGCCATGGGGCCGGTCTGCACCATCATGGTGGGCCGGTTGGACGACTGGTTGAAGGTCGTGCTCGAGAAGCATCCAATCACCGTTGACCCCGGCATCCTGGAGTGGGCCGGCGTGGCCGTCTTCAAGAAGACCTACCGACTCTTCCGAGAGCGCGGCTACCGCATTCGGTTGCTGTCAGCCGCGTTTCGCAATCACATGCAATGGAGCGAGCTCATCGGTGCCGACGCCGTCATCTCACCGCCCTCCGCCTGGCAGAAGCGCTTCAATGCCGGTGACATCGAGGCCATCCCTCGGATCGACAATCCGGTCGATGCCGTCGTCGTCGACTCGTTGCTCCGCCATTTCCCCGATTTCCGGCGCGCCTACGCCGAAGACGGCCTGAGCAGCGACGCGTTCGATGGCTTTCCGCCCACGGTGCGGACGCTGCGCCAGTTCATCGGAGCCTGCGGCGACCTGGACGCGCTGGTTCGCGATGTGATGCTTCCCAACCCCGACTCATAAGGCTCTATCACGGCGGCCCGGCTGTCATCGTTAACGGCGACTACCGCGCCTTTGCAGCGGTGCCCTATTAATGGAAGAGCAGCCCAACAACCCTGGAGGAAGGCGCCACCATGGCAGTCAGAAAAACGGCGCGGAAGCTCGACGAAGTCGACGTCATCGATACCACGGTCCAGAAGACCTATCGATGGATCGACGAGCTCAGCGATGAGCTGGGCGGCATTGGCCGCCGGGAGGCCTACCGCAACCTGCGCGCCTTCCTGCAAACCATCCGCGATCGCCTGACCGTGGATGAGGCGGCGCACCTGGGCGCGCAGCTTCCCATGCTGGTCCGCGGCATCTACTACGAGGCCTGGGACCCGAGCCACGCCCCGGTGAAGTTGAAGGCGGAGGAGTTCGGCGAGCTCTTCATCGAACGAGCCGTGCTGCCGCCGGGTCGGGATGCGATCGAGGCGCTCAGGGCCTCAGCGCGGGTCATGCGCCGGCACGTCACCTCGGGAGAGGCGGAGGACGTTTTCTCGATGCTCCCTACCGAGCTCCGCCGGCTGCTCGATTAGCGGGTTGCCCGACCCCGAAGGTCACGTCTCTCCCAGATACGGCTGCTCGGTGGCCTTCGCGGTCTCATAGCCCTGCCGGGCTGCCGCGACGCTCTCGACGGTTGAGACTTCGGCGATCGGCACCTCCCACCAGCTGTCGTAGGTCGGCACACTCTCATACCGATCGACCTCGATGGTGATGACGCAGGTGCGCGAGGCCTGCCTGGCGTCGACGAGCGCCGCGCGCAGCTCTTCGATCGTCTTCACGGTGCGCGCCTGGGCCCCGAGGCTGGCGGCGTTGGCGGTCAGGTCGATCGGGAGCGCGGCACCCGGCGTCTTCTCGCTGTCCCTGCCGATCGATCCGTCCTTGCGGAACCGGTACTGCGTGCCGAAGCCGTCCATGCCCAGTGATCGCGACAGGCCACCGATCGAGCTGAAGCCATGGTTGTCGACCATCACAATGATCAGCTTGATGCCTTCCTGCACCGCGGTCACGATCTCGGTCCCCAGCATCAAGTAGGAGCCGTCGCCAACCATGGCGAACACCTCCCGCTCGGGCGCCGCCAGCTTGACGCCCAGCGCGCCGGGGATCTCATAGCCCATGCACGAAAAGCCATATTCGACGTGGTAGCTCTTGGGATCTCGGGTCCGCCAGAGCTTGTGCAGGTCGCCCGGCATCGACCCCGCTGCGCAGACCACCACATCCTGGGCGCCGGCCGCCTCGTTGACCGCACCGATGACCTCGCTTTGCGAGGGGAGTGGCTGATGGCCGAGATGGTAGAGCCGGTCGACTTCGCGGTCCCATTCCTGGTTGAGCCGGGCAGCCAGCTCGCGATAGGAGGCGTTGACGCTGTAGCCGCGCAGGCGTGAGGCCAGTGCCTCGATGCCCGCCCGTGCGTCACCGATCAGCGGCAGCCCGCTGTTCTTGCCGGCATCGAGCTCCAGCACGTTCAGGTTGACGAAGTGCACGTGACCGCTCGAGAAGATCGTGTGGGACGCGGTGGTGAAATCGGTCCAGCGGGTGCCGATGCCGAGCACCAGGTCGGCCTGGTGGGCGACGCGGTTGGCCGCCAATGTGCCGGTCGCGCCCACCGCGCCCAGGTTCAACGGATGGTCGTAGGGCAGCGAACCCTTGCCTGCCTGCGTCTCCCCGATTGGGATGCCGGTCGCGTCGGCCAGCGCGCGAAGCGCGTCGGTGGCCTGCGAATAGATCACGCCGCCGCCGGCAATGATCATCGGCCGGTCCGAGGCCCGGATCATTGCTGCCGCCCGGTCGAGCGCCCGTGGGTCCGGAATGGTCCGCGGGATATGCCAGAGACGCTTGTGGAAGAAGTCCTCGGGAAAGTCGTAGGCCTCGGCCTGGACGTCCTGCGGGAGTGCCAGCGTCACGGCACCGGCCTCAGCGGGACTGGTGAGCACGCGCATCGCCTGCAGGGCGGACGGGATCAGCTGTTCCGGCCGGCTGATGCGATCCCAGTACCTGGACACGGGCTGGAAGCAGTCGTTGACTGAGAGGTCGCCGCGCCAGGACACTTCCAGCTGCTGCAGCACGGGGTCCGATGCATGGGAGACAAAGATGTCGCCGGGCAGCAGCAGCACCGGGATACGGTTGACGGTCGCCAGCGCAGCACCCGTCACCATGTTGGTGGCGCCGGGACCGATCGAGCTGGTGCAGGCCATGATGCCGAGCCGGTTGCGCATCCTCGCATAGCCGACCGCGGCGTGGACCGCGGCCTGCTCGTTGCGGGCCTGGTAGTAGGTCAGCAAATCGGGCGACTCGAAGAGCGCCTCGCCGATGCCGCCGACGTTGCCATGACCGAAGATGCCGAAGCAACCGTTGACGAACCGGTGCTCGACGCCGTCGCGCTCGACGACCTGGGCGGCGAGGAACCGGATGAGGGCCTGGGCGGTGGTCAGTCGAGCGACCGCCCTAGTTGTCATAGCGACCCGAGGTCAATACTATAGAGGCGTCGGGGAGCGGGGGGCCTTAAAGAGGAGGGAGAGGGAATGCAACGGATTACTCGGCGTGAGTTCGTCAGGCGTGGCGCGATTGCGGGAGCGACATTCACCTCGATACCGGCGATCCTGGCTGCGTGCGGCCAGAACACCAGCAACAGCGCAAACAAACCGTCCAAGCTGGTGGTGGCCGCCGTGCAGGGCAACGAGGACGGCCCGCTGAAGAAGGTCGTCGGCAATTACAAGAGCCAGACCGGTATCGAGGTTCAGGTCGTCGAGTTCCCCTACGCGGATCTGTTCACCAAGCTGGTCACCACCTTCCAGGCGAACGATTCGTCCTACGACCTGTGCATGATGGACGATCCCTGGATGCCGAAGTTCGGCACGATGGGGGCTCTCCAGCCGCTCGACTCGAATTTTGGCTTCACCCGCGACTCGGATATTCCGACCGTCGTCTACGACGTCGGCACCTGGCCGCCACCGCATGGCCCGGTGCCGCCAAGCCAGCAGGGGAAGGCGCAACACCTGTACGGGATCACGATCGTCGGCAACGTCGAGATGTTCATGTACCGCAGCGACAAGTCCGGTCCGCCGAGCTCGTGGGACGACGTGCTCACCAACGCCGGCAAGTACAACGCGGCAAACTTCTACGGTTATGTGATCCGCGGCAAGGCGACGAACCCCGTGAGCAGTGACTCGCTGCCCATCCTATGGTCATTCGGTGGCAACGTCTTTGACGACAACTGGAAGGTCCAGCTCGACTCGAGCGATTCCATCACGGCGGTGGACTTCCTCACCCGAAAGCTGAAGCAATACGCGGAGCCCGGTGCCGAGAGCTACGACGCCGCCGAGCGCTCGCAGGCGATGGCCACCGGCAAGGCCTACCAGTCGACCGTTTGGCCCGGTGAGATCACGGGCATCGTGGAGGACCCGACCGTCAGCCAGGTCAAGGGGAAGGTCGCCTATATCCCGATTCCGCAAGGTCCGAGTGGCAAGGGTCTGGGGATGATGGGCAACTGGTTGCTCGGCATTCCCAAGGGGTCGAAGAACGGGCAGGCTGCGGCTGACTTCATCAAATGGATGATCAAGCCGGAGAATATGCGGAACTACGTCGCCCAGGGCGGCATCCCGATCCGCAAGAGCATTCTCAACGACGCGTCGCTGGCGTCCGCGAACCCGTACTTCAAGGCATTGGCGCAATCCTTCGACGCCGTTCCGAACTGGCGGCCCCGGACCGACCAGTGGGGCGCCGTCGAAACCTCCTACGGCACCGCTATGAACGCGGCGGTGGCGGGCCAGATGACCCCGCAGGCTGCCATGCAGAAAGCGGCGAGCGAAATTCGCACGCTGATGAAGGCGGCCGGGTACCCGTCCTGATCGCCGCGTCCTAGATTTGACGATGTGAGCCGCCTGGTCGCCCCGGTCCCAACCGGCACCATGCCGGTGCGGACCGGGCGGCGGCGGCGAAGTCGCGACGAGCGGCTCGCGTTTGCCATCCTCCTGCCGGCGCTCGGCACCATCTTCGTCATCGTGACGATCCCCTTTCTGATTGCCGTCTGGCAATCGATCACGAACGACGACGGGAGGCTGATTGGGCTCACCAACTTCAGCCGAGCCCTCGGCAACCCGCTATTTTTCGATGCGCTGCGAGCCACCGGCCTCTATGCCTTGATCGTCCTCCCGACCGAGATCGTGCTCGGGCTCACCTTTGCCCTGCTGGTTCACCACGCCGTCAAGCGGCCCGGGCTGAAGGCGACGCTCTACGTACTTGCCGTGCTGCCGCTGGTGGTGCCGCCGGTCGCGGTGGGCGTGGTGGCCCGCCTGGTCTACGCGCCCGGTTACGGCGTCCTGAACTACGTCTTGCAGTCCGTCGGCATCACCCATTCCGAGATCCAGTGGCTTGGGGTCCCCTTCCTTGCCATGGGGTCGGTCGCGAGTGTCGACATCTGGCAATGGACGCCGTTCGTCTACCTCGTGCTGTTTGCCGGGCTGCAGACGGTCCCCCGGGAGTCGATTGAAGCGGCGCAGGTCGATGGCGCCACCTGGTGGACGCAGTTCCGCTACATCGAGCTGCATTATCTCCGTCCACTGTTTCTCTTGATCCTGTTCTTTCGCATGGCCGACGTGCTTCGCGTCTTCGACCACGTCTACATCCTGACCGGCGGCGGCCCGGGGACGGCGACCCAGCTCCTGAGCCTGTATATCTACCGGATCGAATTCCGGTTTTT
Organism: Candidatus Dormiibacterota bacterium; assembly: GCA_036269255.1. Classification (GTDB taxonomy): domain Bacteria; phylum Chloroflexota; class Dormibacteria; order CF-121; family CF-121; genus CF-13. The sequence goes on along the minus strand of DATASI010000167.1, from coordinate 427 downwards.
CGATGGGGGGCAGGCCGCGGCGCTGGCCGTCCTGGTGCTGGTGTCGATCAGCATTCTCTATTCGCTCGTGACGCGGGTCCTCCCACTGGAGCGCGCCTGATGCCCGCCCGGGCTGCCCGCCGGCGCACGATTACCGTTGCGATCGCCGTCCGTCTCGTCCTGATCACGGTCGGCCTGGCCGTTACCGGGTTTCTCTACGCCTTCCCGCTCTACTGGCTGGTTGCGACCTCCTTGAAGAGCAAGGCCGAGCTCTATCAGTCGATCACGCTCTTTCCGCGAAACCCGACCCTGAACTCGTACGTCAGCGTTCTGATCGACCGAGGTTTTTGGGTCTTGCTGAAAAACAGCGTGGTCGTCTGCGCGGCCACCGTCGTGGTGACGATCGCGATCGGATTGGTGATCACCTATCCGATTACGCGCCTCTCCG
>DATASI010000166.1:0-47928 GCA_036269255.1 Candidatus Dormiibacterota bacterium | reverse complement strand
AAGCACGACCTCAGCTCGTTGCGCTTGCTGGGGACGGTGGGTGAACCGATCAATCCGGAAGCGTGGGTCTGGTATCGCGACAACATCGGCGGCGGACGCACGCCCGTTGTCGACACCTGGTGGCAGACCGAGACCGGCATGATCCTGATCACGCCGCTTCCGGGTGTCACCACGCTCAAGCCGGGCTCGGCGACCAAGCCGTTTCCGACCGTCGAGGCGGCCGTCTACAACGATCAGGGCCAAGAAGTGGGCCCAGGCGGCGGCGGTTACCTGGTGATCAAGAAGCCCTGGCCCGCCATGCTTCGGGGCATCTTCCGCGATCACGAGCGGTACGTGCAAACCTACTGGAGCAAGTTCAAGGACGTCTACTTCGCCGGCGATGGGGCGCGGATCGATGAGGATGGTGACTTCTGGCTGCTGGGTCGGGTCGACGACGTGATGAATGTCAGCGCCCATCGGATCTCGACCATCGAGGTGGAGAGTGCGCTGGTCGCTCATCCGAGCGTAGCCGAGGCAGCGGTCTGCGGGCGTAGTGACAAGCAAACCGGCCAGGCGATCGTGGCCTTCGTCACGCTGAAGGGCGGCGCCGAGGGCTCACCCGAGATGTTGAAGGAGCTGCGGATCTTTGTCGGTGAGAAGATCGGCAAGATCGCGGCGCCGGCCAACATCGTCTTCACGCCGGAGCTGCCCAAGACGCGCTCCGGCAAGATCATGCGGCGGCTGCTCCGCGACGTCGCGGAGAACCGGCCCCTGGGCGACACAACAACCCTCGCCGACCCGACCGTGGTCGACGAGATTGGGAAACGGGCCAAGACCGAGACGGCCAAGGAGGAAGTCTCAGCCTAGCGAGGACGTTTCAACCCCTCCCGAACAACTCCCTCCCCCTTCAAAGGGGGAGGGCTGGGGCGGGTCAGGATTTCGCTTGCTGCAGGATTCGGTAGAGCGCGCTGAAATCGAGGTGCGAGTCGCGCAGCAGATCCAATCGGTCGCGGAGCGAGTAGACATCTGACTGCAACCGGTTGATCTCTTCCTCGTGGTCCTCATTGGTCTCCTCCTGCCGGGCGATCAGCTCTCGACGGAGGCGGATCTTCTCGCTGATCGTGCGCTCAACCTGGTCCCATTGCTGTGACAGGTTGCGCAGCTGCCGGTCGAGCGAGGCCAATTCGTTGGTCAGCTCCTGGTGCGAAGGTTCCTGATCGATGGTGCTCATCAGGCCTCAGCCGCTTCGAGTTTTGCCCAGAAACGTCAGGGTGAAGATGGCGGCGATTCCGAAGATTGCGGCGAGCGCGAAGAGGCCCATGACCACCGTGTTGTCCGAGCGGCGGCTGGCCAGCCGGATCGAGAGGTAACCGCTGGCACCCGCCAGCCCGAGCAGGATCAGGGCCGCCGCGATAACGGCCGGGAAGTCCTTGGGCACGATGAAAGGATGCCAAAACGGGTGGTTGGCCTGCTCGGATGCCCCTCCGGGGGAGCGCCGTTACAATACGCACTCGTACCGAGGTAGCTCAGTCGGTAGAGCACATGACTGAAAATCATGGTGTCGCCGGTTCGATTCCGGCCCTCGGCACTTACCGTATGGCCACGGGCGCGGTGCAGAAGGCGCAGCGCCGCGCACCGACCGGAATCTCGCTGAGGCACGCGGGGCATTTCTGCGTGGTGGGGTCGGCCGGCGGCTCACGGCGAGAGCGGGCCATCAGCCGGTTGACCGGGACGACGACGAAGAAGAAGACGGCGGCGGCGATCAGGACAAAGCTGATGACGGCGTTGAAGAAGTCACCGTAGCGAAAGACGCTGTTGTTGATCGTGAAGGTGAGCCCGGCGAAGTCCGGCTTGCCGACGAGCGCCGCGATCAGGGGCGTGATCAGATCCTTGACCAGGGCCGTGATCACCGCTCCGAACGCCAGGCCGATCACGACCGCGACCGCGAGGTCGACCATGTTGCCGCGCAGCAGAAAGGCCTTGAACTCCTTACCCATCCATCACCTCTTCCATTTGGTCGTTGTGGCGCCAGTTTAGGGCGCCACGCGATCCTCCGAAAGGCGCTCGATCTTCGCCGCCTCGTAGCCGAGGACTTCGTGAAGCACTTCGGCCGTGTGCTGACCAAGGGCTGGAGGGGGGCGCCGAACCGGGCTGGACTCACCATCGAGTTTCCAGGGGGCGCCGACCTGGCTGATCCGACCGGCAACAGGATGGTCAACCTCGACCCGCATCGATCGCGCCGTTGCGAGGGGACTGGCAAAGGCCTCGCTCAGGTCCAGGATGGGACCGGCGGGGATGCCGTGGGTGGTGAGGCGATCCAGCCAGTAGGCGCGCGGGCGGGCGGTCAGCCGGCCTTCGATCTCCCGCGTAAGAGCCGCGCGTGCAGCCTGGCGCTGCGCGTTGGTTTGAAAGCGCGGGTCGTCACGCAGTTCCGGCGCCTCGAGCGCCTCACAAAATCTGCGGTACTGCGCGTCGGATCCCACCGCCAGATTGAGGAATCCGTCGGCGACGGCAAAGGTGCCGTAGGGCGCGATCGTCCCATGGTGGTTTCCCTCGCGTAACGGTGACTCCCCGGTGGCAAACAGCCGGCCGGCCTGGTAGGTGAGCAGGGCGAGCAACGAGTCATTGAGCGCGACATCGATGGTTCGGCCTTCTCCGGTGCGGCTCCGCTCGAGGAGCGCCGCCAGTACCGCATGCGCCGCAAACATGCCGGCCGTGATGTCGCCGACTGGAACGCCGACTTTCGTGGGTGCGCCGTCCGGCTCGCCGGTAATGCTCATCAGCCCGGACGTTCCCTGAGCGATCTGGTCGTAGCCGGCGAGCTCAGGTTGCTGCTGGCCATAGCCACTGATCGAGGCGTAAATCAGGGCCGGTTTTCGAGCGCGGAGCTCGGCTGGCCCAAGGCCCAACCGGCTCGCGGTGCCCGGCTTGAAGTTCTCAACGATGACGTCGCTTCGGGCCGCGAGCGCTTCGGCGGCGGCCCGTCCCGCGGCGGACTTGAGGTCGAGCACGACACTTCGCTTGTTGCGATTGACTGAGAGGAAGTAAGACGACTCGCCATTGATGAATGGCGGTCCCCATTGGCGGGCATGGTCGCCCTGTTCCGGCGGCTCGACCTTGATCACATCCGCGCCGAGATCGCCAAGCAACATCGTGCAGTAAGGGCCGGCCAGGGCATGGCTGAAATCGAGGACGCGAATGCCATCGAGCGGGAGGGGAGCCGCGGTCACGAGTCGACCGCGGACTCAGCGGACGCGGGGCGGTGATTGCGGACGAAGAGGCTCAACCGCCCCCGGATGTCTCTTACGTGCCGAATCCGTTCCTCGCGGCGGCGCAGCAAGTCCTTGATCGAGCTGTCGATCAAGGATCCGAGGTCCTTTCGCAGGGCCTGCCCCAGGACTGCGGCGATTGCGTCAGGCGCTTCATGGGCCGGCTGTTGTTCCGGCACGATCCGGTCGACGAGGTGAAGGGCCATCAGGTCAGCGGCCGTGAGTTTCAGGCGTCCCGCAAGCTCCTCGGCGTGGGTCGCATCGTGGTAGAGGATGGCGGAGGCCGCCTCGGGCCCGATGACGGAAAAGATCGCGTGCTCCAGCATCAGGAGGCGGTCACCGACCGATAGCGCCAGGGCCCCACCGCTGCCACCTTCTCCCAGCACGACGTTGATGATCGGCGTCCGCAACCGGGCCAGGCGAGCGAGCGATTCGGCGATCGCTCCGGTAATCCCCAGCGCTTCGGCCGCGGCGTCAGTTGCCGCGCCCGGCGTGTCGACCATCGTGATCAGCGGCAGGTGGAAGCGTTCGGCGATGGTGAAGGCGCGTTGTGCCTTGCGATACCCGCCTGGGCGCGTATGCCCGGCGCCGGGGCCGTGCCGGTCCTGGGCCACAAATGCGACCGCCCGGCCACCCAGCCGGCCGACGCCCGCCATGATCGTGTCGTCATCCGTTCCCTCGCGGTCGCCATGCAGCTCGACGATGTCAGAAAAGACTCGCGGCGCGATGGCCCGTCCGCTCGGCCGATCAGGCCGTCGAGCGAGCTCAACCGTTTCCCACACTGACCGGCGGACATGTCCCGGAGAGACCACCCCGGTCAACGCCGGTTTGGGCTCATTGACCTGGGAGGCGTGGAGAATCCCGACCAGCGAAGCCAGCGCCGGTCGCAGTCGGGTCCGCTCGATCACCGCGTCAATCAGCCCATGGGCGAGGGCAAACTCCGAGCTCCCGGGAGGCGCCTCAGTGCGCTCGGCCTGCTCGTGCACGCGCGGCCCGACGAAAGCGACCAGGGCGCCCGGCTCGGCCAGAATCACGTCGGCGAGGTTCGAGAAAGAGGCGAGGACGCCGCCCATCGTCGGGTCGGTCAGCACGCTGACCAGCGGTACGCCACGCTCACGCAGCCGAGCGGCCGCCATCGAGGTCCGCGCCATCTGAAAGAGCGCAAGCATGCCTTCCTGAATACGCGCCCCGCCGGATGCGCAAATCGCAATCACCGGCCGGTTTTCCCGGCGCGCGATATCGAAGGCGCGACAGACTTTCTCGCCCACCACGCTTCCCATGGAGCCGCCCAGGAAGCGGAAATCGAAGACGATCAGGACGACGTCGATTCGTGCCAGGCGAGCGCGCCCCGTAACCACGGCGTCGAGCAGATTGGTCGCCTTCTGGGCGAGGGCAACCCGCCGTTCGTAGCTCACGCTGTCGGAAAACACCAGGGGATCGCCCGACCACAGGTGCCGCTCGGTCTCGTGGAATGAGTTCCGATCGACCAGTTGCTCGATGCGTTCCCAGGCGGTGATGACGCCGTGATATCCGCAGCCCGGGCAGACGTGCAGGCCATCCAGGGATTCCCCGCATCGTTCGCAGTTGAGCGGCGCGACCGGTGGGTCGTCGCCGGCGTCAGCTGCTCGCCTGGCCATCCTCGCGCTCAGGCGGCTGCCAGCGAAGCAGCGAGACGTCGGCGACCTCCCGAAGATGGGCCCGCATCGCCCTCGCCGCCACCTCGGGCTGCGCGGTCTCGATCGCGGCGAGGATTCGGCGATGCGCCGCCAACGAGCGAGGTGGCCGGCCGGGCTCCGACAGCGACTCGATGCGCGTCTCCTTGATCGCTTCGGCCATCTCGTCGATCAGCCGGACCAGGACCCGGTTGCGAGCCGCAACGGCAATCGCATGGTGGAAGGTCGCGTCTCCGTCGAGGCCGAGTTTGTCTGCTTTGACCTCGGATTCCATGATTCGAAGCGCGGTGCGCATCGCGCGGAGGTCCGCACTGGTTCGGCGGGCCGCTGCCAGCTCGGCGAGCTTGCACTCGAGCGCCTCGCGGGCTTCGAGCACCTCGGGCAAGCGGCGTCGGCGTTCCAGCATCCGCTGCAGCGATTCGCCGAAGTCGCGAGCGCGGCGGAGATAGACCCCGTCGCCATGACGGATCTCGAGGAAGCCCTGCACCTGTAGCACGACCAGCGCCTGCCGAACGGAAGTGCGGCTGACGCCGAGCAACCGAGCCAACTCTCGTTCAGGAGGGAAGCGGTCGCCGACGGCCATCCCCGCCTCCCGTACGTACTCGCTCAATCGCCCGGCGAGATCCTCGTAGAGGCGGCTGCGTTCGACTGGGCGGAGCGCTGAGGAACTGGCCAGGCCCATCAATGCCGAGTCTACAGGCTCATTGGCCCAGTGGTCGAGCCATTGACATCGCCGGGGTGCTCTCGTAATCTGGGCTGATAGGGCGGGGCGCGTCCGGACGATGGGCGCACAGGAGGAAGCATGGGAGAACAGAGCGCACGCAACCGACGATCGGGACTCCTTCTCTGCGGCGGTGCCGCGACAGCGGTCCTACTGGCGGCTTGCGGCGGATCGAGCAGCACCGGTCAGAAGCCAACCGGACCCGTGACCGTGGGGGTGCTCTCTTGCTTCACCGGTAACCTGGCGAGCCTGGGGCAGGCGATGCTGCAGGGGTCGCAGGTAGCGCAGAAGGCGATCAACGATGCCGGTGGCATCCTGGGCCAGAAGCTCGACCTGCAGCACGCCGACACGCAGTGCGATGAGGCCGACTCGGTCCCGTCGCTGCGCAAGCTGCTGGCGACGAGCAATCTGACGGCCATCATCGGTCCGGAGACGCAGGAGATCGCAGCCGACTCGCCGATCCTGACTTCGGCCAAAGTGCACGACGAGTTCCAGGGCGGCAGCACGCTGTTCGACCACAACACCAACCCGTGGCTGTGGCGCGATAGTCCGTCGGACTCGCAGTTGAGCGTCGCGATGGCGCTCTACGCCCACAAGCACGGCTACAAGAACCAGGCGCTCCTCTTCTACTCGGACATCGCGGCGCAGACCTTTGCCGCGCCGCTCAAGGCCACCTCCAAAAAGTTGGGCGACAACATCGTGGCGGACATCACCGTTGCGCCCGATCAAACCTCGTACCTGAGCCAGGTTCAGCAGATCATCGCCGCCAAGCCGGACGTGATCTACACGCAGACGGACGCGGCGACCGCCGCCGTGCTCTTCCAGAACTTCAAGCAGCTGAATAACCTGGCCATTCCGTTCATCGGCACCGACGTTACCGGTGGCGACGATTACCTCAAGGCCGTCACCTATGCGGTCGCGCACGACCACTTGATTTCGGTCTACGGGACGTCCGTCACCGGCCAGGCGGCCGACGAGTTCACCAAGCAGTTCAACGCCGTCTTCGGCAGCTCGGGCCAGCCGCTGGCGAACGCCAACTACGCCTACGACTCGGTGATCAGCGTCGCGTTGGCCGCCGACCAGGCGCAGAGTATCAAGGGCGCGGACATCAATGCCAACATGAAGAAGGTCACCAATCCGCCGGGGACGCAGTGCTACACGTACAAGTCATGCCTCGACATGATCAACAAGGGCACCAAGGTCAACTATGAAGGGGCCAGCGGGGACCTCAACTACAACCAGTACAACAACGTTTTCGGTCCCTACGGCGCATTCCGTGTTGACCCAACGAATGGACAGGAGGCGCAAGTCGAGGTGCTGTCCGCCTCTGACCTGGCGGCGGCGACGCCGTAGACTCGAACCCCCAAATCCCTCCCTCCAAAAGGGGGGAGGGACAATCTGGGGATAGATTTTGAGGTTGAACCGTGCATGATCTGCTGCTAACGCTCGGCTTCGGCCTGGTCACCGCCTCGATCCTGGCTCTTTCCGCCGTTGCGTTCACGCTGGAATACGGCGTCACGAACGTCGCCAATCTGTCCCATGGCGAGATCCTTACCGTGGGGGCCTACGCCGCGTTCGTCGTCCATCGCCTGACCGGCAACGCGATCATCGACGCGGTGGCGGCGGCCCTTGCCGGCGGCCTGCTAGCGCTGGCGGTCCATTGGGCCGTCGTCGATCGCTTCATCCGCCGCGGGGCCGCGTCCCTGACGGTCTTCATCGCCACCCTCGGCGTCTCCTTTGCGATCCAGTACACCCTGGCGATCATCTTCGGGTCGTCGAATGTTGCCTACACCATCTCGCAAGGCGCGCCCCACCAGGTGGGACCGTTTTTGTGGACGCGAACGGGCATCACGATCATTGTTTCGGCGCTGGCCATCACGGCGATGCTCTACGCGATCATCTCGCGTACCCGCTTTGGAAAGGCCCTTCGCGCGGTGTCGCAGAACCGCGAGCTGGCAGGCGTGAGCGGCATCGACGCGCATTTGGTCGCCGCGGCGACCTGGTTTCTCGCCGGCCTGGTGGCCGGCTATGCCGGCTTCGTCCTCGCCGAAACGATCGGCACCTTCAGCCCCACGTTTGGATTCGGCTTTTTCTTGATCACGCTGACGGCGGCGGTCGCCGGCGGCCTGGGACGCGCCTTCAGCACACTTGCCGGGGCCGTCATCGTCGGCATCGTTTTGGAATTCACCGGCGCTTACATCAGCGCCAGCTATAACCTCGCCTTCGCGTTCGCCATACTCGCCATCATCATCCTGGTGCGTCCTCGCGGCCTGTTCACCAGCGCCCGCCGGACGGTGTTCGAGTGATTCAGTACCTGACCTCGGTGCTCACCGAGGGCGCAATCTTCGGCATCATGGCGCTTGGTCTCAACGTCATCTGGGGCTGGTCAGGCGATTTCGACCTGGCCTACTACGGCTACGTCGCCTTCGGCGCCTACATGACCCTGGTGCTGACGATCGGACCGCCGACTGCCCCCGGGGCTGAGTACATCCTGGGGCTGACGCTGCCGTATCCGCTGGCGGTTCTGGCCGCTGTCGTCGCCGCCAGCCTGCTTGGGCTGGTCGTTGGTCTGATTGCGCTTCGACACCTGCGCGGGATTTATTTCTCGATCGTGACGTTGGGCGCAGTTTACGTGCTCTACGTCATGGCGGGGCAATTCGTCCCGCTCTTCGATGGCTTCAACGGCGTCTCGGGACTGACCGACCCCATGGGCGATCTGCTCGGTCTCGACTACCAAACGTATCAATACTTCTTTCTGGGGCTCTGCGCCGTCCTGCTCGTGCTGGTCTACCTGCTGATGTCGCGGCTGTCGAGCAGCCGTTTCGGGCTGGCGCTGCGGACGCTTCGCGAGGACGAACGCGCCTCGGCCGCCTTCGGCCGCGACATCTACCGGATGAAACTCAAGGCGTACGTTTTTGCCGCCGCCATCGGCGGCTTTGGCGGAGCTCTGTTTGCCGCCTACCTCGGGGCCTTCAACCCATCGGCCTGGTCCCCGATCGAGGTCATCGTCCTGTACGCGGCGGTGCTGGTCGGCGGTCGGGGCAACATCCGGGGTGTCGTCCTGGGCGTGTTCCTGATGATCGTGCTGGTCTTCGAGTCGACGCGGTTTTTGCCCGATATTCCCAACCATCCCAGCGTCGCGCTCAACCTGCGCGAGATTGTGATCGGCGTCGTGCTGGTGCTCTTCCTGCGGTTTCGTCCACAAGGCATCTTGCCGGAGCGCCGCACGGTGGACCGGATGCCGGTGACGCCATCGCCGGCGCCGTCTGACTCGGTGGCGGGCGCCCAGGCGGTCTCCTGATGGAAGCGGCGGTCAGCGAGGGCCCGGCCGCACTCGAGGTGTCGGGACTCAGCAAGCACTTCGGCGGCGTCCTCGCTGTCGATCAGTGCTCCTTCAAGGCGCCGCGCGGCAGAGTCACCGGGCTCATCGGTCCTAATGGCGCCGGCAAGAGCACGGCCATCGACCTGATCTCCGGGTTCAAGCTGCCGGATGCCGGCATAGTGGTCTTCGATGGCCGGAAGATCGGAGGCCTCGCCCCACATCGAATCGCGCGGATGGGCCTGATTCGGACCTTCCAGACGCCGCGCGAGTGGGCGGGCCTGTCCGTGCTGGAGAACGTCGCCCTGGCTCGCTGGGACTCGCAGCGCGAGGCGCTCTGGCGCGGCATTCTGGGACTGAGCCCGCGACAGCGCACCGCCACCACCGCCGAGCTGGACGAGGCGCGAGCGATCCTGACCGAATTCGACCTGATCCATCTGCGAAACGAACGGGCCGGGACCCTGAGCGGAGGGCAGAAGCGATTGCTGGAGTTCGCGCGCATCCGGATGGCGAAGCCCGCCCTGGTCATTCTCGACGAGCCGATGGGCGGGGTGAACCCGGTGCTCGGCGAGCGGATGGCGACCGCGATCGCCTCGTTTATCAGCGCCGGAACCACGGTCATCGTGGTCGAGCACAACCTTGCCTTCATCGAGCGGGTCACCGATCACGTCGTCGTGATGGCGGAGGGACGCGTGATCGCCGAAGGCCCGTTCGGGACCCTGCGCTCGAACCGCAGCGTCATCGATGCCTACCTGGGGGAGCCGAGCTTCGACGATGAGCAGCACTGAGCCGGGCGGTGGGACCCTTACCGTCGAAGCCTTGCGAGCCGGCTACGGCGGCGCGCCGATCATCGACGACGTCAGCATCCGTGCCCACCGCGGGACGATCACTGCCGTCGTCGGGCCCAACGGGGCGGGGAAATCGACGCTGCTCAAGGCAATCGCGGGCGTTATTCGCCCGACATCAGGCACGGTCACGGTTGAGGGTAACGACGTCACCGGTTTGCCGGCGATGAAGCTCGTGCGCCGGGGGATGGCCTATGTGCCCCAGGTCGCCAATGTCTTTCCCGAGCTGACCGTCCACGAGAACCTCGAGATGGGCGGCTACATCAGGAAATCGGGTGTTAGCGAACGGATCGCCGAGCTCTACGTGCTGTTTCCCGACCTGCGACAGGCGGCACGGCGGCGCGCCAACACGCTGAGCGGTGGGCAGCGAACGATGCTGGCCATGGCCCGCGGGCTGATGGTCGACCCAGCCATCCTCATCCTCGACGAGCCGAGCGCCGGCCTGTCGCCCAAATTCCAGGGGCTGGTATGGGAGCAGATCGAGCGTATCCGCGCCGCCAACATCGCCGTTCTCGTCGTCGAACAGAACACCCGGGAGACGCTTCGCCATGCCCAGTGGGCCTATGTTCTGGTGCTCGGCAAGAATCGCCTGGAAGGCGCCGGTCGCGATTTGTTGAATGACGATGAGATCGTCAGGCTCTACGTCGGCCACCTGACGACCTGACCGAATGGCGCGACCGTGCAGCGGCGTTCAGTGCCTCACGCCCGCAGGCGAACCGGCGGAACGTAGTCACCGACCAGCTGCCGCATCCACCATTGGCTGGTTGTCCGTCGTTCGGACGGCGTGCTGAAGCGATAGCGATAGAGGCGGGCTCGGATATAGGCCGGCGCCTGGTCGCGGAAGGGGTTGTGCCGCAGCAGCTTCAAGGTGGGCCGGTCGTTGGCAAGCAGCTTGGTGAGCAGCGGGATGAACCAGGTGTGCTCGCCGGGCGACGACATCGCCGCGAACCACATCAGCCAGTCGAGCCGCAGGTGGTAGGGCGCGACCTGGGGCGGCGCGCGTCGCAGGTCGCCCGGTTTGCCCTTGAACTCGTACTCCGTCCATTCGGTGGCGGGTCCAAGCACCGAAGCCGGAGTGCCCTCGATCACGATCTCGTAGCGGACGCGGGTGATCGAGCCGAAGGCGCCGTAGGCGTTGACCAGGTGAAAAGGGTTGAAGCTGAAATTCATCAGCTGGCGGCGCGAGAGCAGGTTGCGCGCGGGCGCGTAACTGAGGACCAGGATCACGGCCGCCAAGGCGACCAGCAGGAGCTGGAACCAGAACGGTTGCGCCGCGGTGGCCGGCGTGTGAATGGGCAGGACGGCTGAGAACGCGGCGTTGTCGAAGGCGGCGAAGGCGCAGGCGATCGTGATCCAGTTGAGCCAGGAGAAGTTGCCGCTCAGGACCAGCCAGAGCTGGGTGACGACGATGACGACGCCCGCGATGTCGGAAACCGGCTGGGGAAAAGCCAGGCCGAGCGGGGCAATGAGCTGCGCGAAGTGGTTGCCGGCGACCTCGACTCGGTGCAGCGGCCGGGGCAGGTGATGAAAAAACCAACTGAGCGGGTTAGGCATCGGCTGGGTTTCGTGATGGTAATAGAGGCATGTCAGGTCGCGCCAGCAGGGATCGCCGCGCAGCTTGATCAGCCCGGCACCGAACTCGACGCGAAAGAGCAGCCAGCGAAACATCCACAGGACGACGATCGGCGGCGCGATCGAGGAGGGACCGAGAAAGATGGTCAGGAATCCGGCCTCCAGCAGCAGCGACTCCCAGCCGAAGCCATAGAAGATTTGGCCGATGTTGACGATCGAGAGATAGAGGACCCAGAGGATGAGCCACACGAGCATCCAGACGATCACCGGCATCGCATCGACAAGGCCGACGACGGCCGCTGCCGACAGGACAATACCCGTCAACGCCGAGATGCGCAGCAGCCGATCCGAGTATCGGAGATGAAACACGCTGGGGATCCGATCGAAGGGAACACGCCGGATGAAGTCCGGAGCAGGCAGCAGCCCACGCTCACCGAGCAGCGCGGGAAACTGGTTGAGCGCGACCAGGAAGGCGATGAGATAAATCGCGCCCACCCCGCGGGTGATGACGAGCCGGCTCAGCGAATAATCCGAGGCCTGCAGCCAGGTAAGCACCGCTATCGCTAGCGTATAGACTGGCTGGGTGAGCACCGAGATCGAGAAAACCGACGCCGATTGGCGTGCGCAGTTGACGCCGAAGCAATACGAAGTTCTGCGGCGCAAGGGCACCGAGCCCCCCTTCAGCGGTGAATACGTCCACACGAAAGAGGACGGCACCTACTGCTGCGCGGCCTGCGGCGCAGAGCTGTTCAGTTCAAAGACGAAGTTCGAGTCAGGGACTGGATGGCCGAGCTTCTACGAACCGGCAAATCGGGAGGCGGTCGAGTTGCGGCCCGACAATAGCTTCTTCATGCGCCGGACCGAGGTCAACTGCAAGCGCTGCGGCTCACACCTCGGCCATGTGTTCGAGGATGGGCCAGATCCGACGGGCGAGCGCTACTGCATCAACTCCGTCGCCCTCGATCTGAAACCGAAGGCCTAGTCCTCCTTACCAGTTCGACTCGCGGTCGATGAGCCCCTGCCGCCGGGACGAACGATCAGCCCATGTGAACACCAGGTGGGAGATCAGGAGCGCGCCGGCGGTGGTCACGACCAACCTCAGGAGGACGTCGCCGTCTGACAGGGCCGGGAACATCCGGACGGCGTGGGCGCCGAGCAGGCTGCGCCGCACCAGCTCCATCCAGTAGGCCAGCGGCGTCAGGCTGGCAACGAAGGCGAAGATGCCCGGAAGCACGCTGATCGGAAAAATCGCCCCCGAGATGACGTAGAGAAAGGCGGCGCCGAGCTCGCCGTAGCCGTGGGAGTCGACCATCTGCAGGAGCAGCAGTCCGTAGGCCATCGCCATGCCGACCACCGCCAGCAGGGCGAGCGCCGAGCCGCCGATCAGCAGGGGATAGTTCACGTCAAGCGGGTGGATCGGCAGCCCAAGAGCAATGGTCGCAATCACCAGCACGATGAGCGTCGAGGCCACCGCGCTGCCGAGCTGCGCCAGGGCACGACCCAACAAATAGACGTAAAAGTTCAGCGAGCTCATGTACACATACTTGAGCATGCGATACTCGCCCCGGTCTTCAGCCATCCCGTTGCTGAAGCCGGCAAAGCCGTTCTGGACGAACGACCAAAACGCGACGCCGGTGACGAGAAACGCCAGGTACGCGACGGTCCCGGCCTTGTTGCCGCTGATCACCTGGTACATGACGACCAGGATGAAGGCGGCGGACAGCGGTCGCAGCACCGAATAGATGACGAACAGGAGGGGCTGCGTCCAGTTGCTGGAGATCTGCCAGCCAAGCCAGGTCGCGGCCTTGAATCCCCGCCATTGGGCGATCACCACGCTCATGTCGTGCGCAGGATCAGTCGGGCATCCTGACGAGCCCGCCGTTCCAGAATGCGAAGGCTGAGCTGGGAAAGGTAACCGAAGATCGGGATCTGCAGCGCGACCGCCAGGACCTCCCATGCCAGGGGAATCAGCTGCGGCGTCCCGGGGAGCAGCAACTGGCGGATCGCGTCCAGGCCGAGTGTCATCGGGATCAGCGAGCCGAGGCCGGCAACGACGGCACCGAGGCTTCGGACCGGAAAGTAAAAGCCGCTCAGGAAATAAATCGGTTCCTGCAGGGCGTCGGCCAGGTGCCAGGCCTCCCGCTGGTAGAACAGGAACAGGCTGGCGAGCAACATCCCGAGGCAGTACAACGCGGCGATGGTCAAGAGGAAAACCGCGAGTGCCGGCAGCAAGCCGGCCAGCGAATAGCTAACGCCAAACACGAGCGACACGACGAGCAGGACGGTTGCCGCCCGCGTCAAGCTCATGTAGGCGCCGCCGACCGCCATGCCCAGGAGAATGGCAGCGAGGCTGGTCGGCGCCATCACGAACAGCTCGAGGTTGCCCTGGGCGCGATCCCAGAAGAACTGGGTCGCCATCGCCCAGATCACGTTCTGCCAGAACGCTAGCAGCACACCGCCGAGGACCACGAACCCCAGATAGCGGGTGGGGGCGTGCAGGGCCCGGTAGACGTACACCATGGCAATGGTCCCGATGAGGGGCAGCAGCGTTTCGGTCACAATCCAGGCCGGATTGCGGTAGACGCCGACGAAGCGAGGATGGGCGCGCGCTGGGATCGTCTTGAGGAAGATCGTCAGGGCCGATGGCCGGTTCATCCCTGCTCCTCCTCGGCCATACTGCGGCCGACGAGGCCGACGAACGCATCCTCAAGCGTGGGTTCTCGCTTCTGGACGCCACGGACTTCGCGTCCGGATTCCTCGACCACCCGCATCACCCCCGTCAGTGCCGCGTCGTTGGCCAGCAGCACGCTGAATCGATCGATGCCGTCCTGCTCCAAGACACTGGCCCCGGCAACGCCGTCGATGCCGCGGAGGGTGTCCAGCAGATGGTCACCGACGGTCAGCTGGAGATCCACGATCGTCTCCTGCTGGACCTGCTGCTTGAGATCGGCTGGCGTCCCCTGGGCGATCACCTGCCCGCGGTTGATGATCGCGATCCGATGGCAGAGCTCTTCCGCCTCCATCATGTAATGGGTGGTGAGGATGACCGTCCGCGTCGGGTCCTCAGCCATCCAGCGGCGGACTTCGTTGCGGACATCGCGAGCCGCGCCCACGTCGAGGGCGACGGTGGGCTCATCAAGGAAGAGGATCCGCGGATCGGTGATGAGGCCGCGGATCAGGTTCATCTTCTGGCGCATGCCACTCGAGAGCTCGCGCACCATGCGGCCGCCGGCCGAGCTGAGGCCGAGCCGTTCGAGCAGCTCATCGATCCGGCGGCGCACCGGCGCGGTCGGCAGGCCATAAAACTGCGAGAACATCCAGAGCTGCTCGCGGACGGTCAGCATGCCGAACCCGACGTTTTCGCCACCCGACACCATGGCGATCCTGGGGCGCAGCTCGCGAAACTGCCGAACGACGTCGAGGCCGTCGACGAAGGCTTCCCCGGACGATGGAAGGAGCAGGGTCACAAGGATTTTGATCAAGGTGGTCTTGCCCGCTCCGTTTGGCCCTAGCACACCGAAGCACTCGCCACGCTCGATCCGCAGGTCGACCCCGTCGAGGGCGACCACGTCGCTGCGCGATTTGTAGACGCGCCGAAGCGCATGAGTTTCTACGGCGGTGTCCATGGGCTGGAGGATTCTAGCGGTCTATGCGGCTTTGACGGCGCTGACGAGTTTGGTCAGCGAGTCCTTCGCGTCGCCGAACAGCATGATGGTTTTTGGATCGTAAAGCAGCTCGTTGTCGATTCCGGCGAACCCCGGCCGCATGCTTCGCTTCATGAACACGATGTTCTTCGCCTGGTCGACGTTGAGAATTGGCATGCCGTAGATCGGGCTGCCGGGCGTATTCTTGGCCGCCGGGTTGACCACATCGTTGGCTCCGACGACGAGCGCCACGTCGGTCGACGGGAACTCGCCATTGATCTCATCCATCTCTTTGAGCTGGTCGTAGGGGACATTCGCTTCCGCGAGCAGGACGTTCATGTGGCCGGGCATGCGACCTGCGACCGGATGAATCGCGTATTCGACTTCTACGCCGCGCTTCTCCAGCTCGTCCGCGAGTTCTTTGAGGGCGTGCTGTCCCTGGGCCACGGCCAGCCCGTAGCCGGGGACGATGATGACCTTGCGGGCGTAGGCGAGCATGGTGCCGACGTCCTCAGGAGTGCCGGCGCGGACGCTCTTGCCCTCGGCGGTGGCGGCGGCGCCGCCGGCTCCCGTCTGGACCTGCCCAAAGGCTCCGAAGAGCACATTGGCCAGGGAGCGGCCCATCGCCTGGCTCATCATCGTCGTCAGCAAAGTTCCGGAGGCGCCTACCAGGGTGCCTGCAACCAGCATCGCGAAGTTATTCAGCACGAAACCCGTGGCCGCCACGGATAGGCCGGTGAAGGCGTTCAGGAGCGAGATTACGACGGGCATATCGGCCCCGCCGATTGGGATCACAAAGGCCACTCCGAAGACCAGCGCGAGCACGAGAATCGGCACGAAATAAGCCGGCGAGGATACGACAGCAATATCAATGACCGCGAGCACCAGGATTGCCAGGGCCAGCACGGCGTTGACAATCTGCTGCCCCGGATAGGTGATCGGGGTTCCGGTGAGGATGCCTTGCAATTTGGCGAAGGCAATGGCGCTGCCGGCAAAGGAGATGCCTCCAACCACGAGGGCAAACACGCTCGGGAAGCTGAGCGCAACAGCGGGATGCGCACCGAACTGCGGGCTGAGGAGCTCGGAGATTGAGACCAGCGCCGCGGCGCCCCCACCCACGCCATTGAATGCCGCAACCATCTGGGGCATCGCGGTCATCTGCACGCGGCGGGCGGAGATGGCACCGACGGGAGCCCCAATCGCGATCGCGGCCAGCGTGGCGATGACACCGGGGATTGTGAAGTGAAGCAAGGGGATGGTCGCGGCGATCGCGATCACCATGCCGACGGCCGCCGTTTGGTTTCCACGAAGGGCCGTTTTCGGCCCGCTCAACTGGCTGAGTCCCAGGATGAAGCAGACTGCAGCCAGCAGGTAGGCCAGCTCAATCCAGACGTTCATTTCGGCTGCGACTGTGCCTCTGTCTGTGGCTGTGGTTTGCTCTCTGGCGATTGCCGGGCCGGAGCCTGGCGCCCTTTGAACATCTCCAACATGCGATCGGTGACGACGAAACCGCCGACGACGTTCAGGGTGGCGAGCAGCACGGCGAAAAAGCCCAGGACCACCTGCAGCGGGTTGCTGGCATCGGTGGCGATCAAGAGCGCCCCGACGATGATGATGCCGTGAATCGCGTTGGTGCCCGACATCAGCGGCGTATGCAACAGGGTCGGAACCTTGGAGATGACTTCCACCCCGATGAAAATGGCGAGCACGAAGTAGGTGAACTCGGTCAGCAGCTCGTTATTCATGCCTTTGATGCCTCCAGCAGGGCCTTCGCCTGCGGGTGGACGAGCTCGCCGTTATTGGTCAGACAGCAGCCCTTGACGATCTCGTCGCTGAAATCGATCTGCAGCTGGCCATCCTTGACCAGGCTGAGCAAGAGCGTGCTGACGTTCCGGCTGAACAGCTGGCTGGCATGGACCGGCATGGTGCTCGCCAGGTTGCGGCTGCCGTCGATCGTCACGCCGTTCACCATGATGACCTCGCCGGGCTTGGTGACCTCGACATTGCCCCCGCTGTCCGCTCCGAGATCGACGATGACCGACCCGGGCCGCATCCGCGCGACCATGTCACCGGTGACCAGGATCGGCGCCCGCCGTCCGGGCACAGCGGCCGTCGTGATGACCACGTCCGAGGCCGCGACGTGGTCGCCGATCAACTCCCGCTGACGGCGAAGAAATTCCTCGGATTGCTGTGCGGCATAGCCGCCCTGGCCCTCCTGGGCCTGCAGCGGAAGCTCGACGAAGCTGGCGCCGAGGCTCTTCACCTCGTCCTTGACCGCGGGTCGAACGTCGTAGGCTTCCACCACCGCTCCGAGCCGCCGCGAGGTGGCGATCGCCTGGAGGCCGGCCACTCCGGCGCCTAGCACCAAGACCTTCGCCGGCGTGACCGTCCCGGCGGCCGTGATGAGCAGCGGAAAGAACTTGCCCAGGTGATTTGCTGCGAGGATTACCGACTTGTATCCGGAGACGCCGGCCTGCGAGGAGAGGGCGTCCATGCTCTGCGCGCGGCTGATCCGCGGCACCAGCTCGAGGCTGAAGGCCGTTACTTTTTGCTTCGCCAGCGCCTTTACGACATCTGCGTGCGTGGACGGCTGGAGGAAGCTGATGAGGATCGCGCCGTTCTTCATCGCGGCCACCTCGGCGAGGGTGGGTGGCTGCACCTTCAACAGGGCGTCGGCGTCGCCGATCACCCGACGTGCGTCCGGCACCACGGTTGCACCGGCCTTCTGATAGGCGTCGTCGGCGTAATATGCCTGACTTCCGGCGCCAGCTTGAACCGCCACCTCGAGCTTGGCGGCGACGAGCTTGCCGACGGTGTCAGGAACGAGGGCAACGCGCCGCTCGCCCGCGAGAGCTTCTTTGACCACGCCGACTCTCATGGCAGCATCCTCCGGGCATCCGGCACCTGGCGCGCGAAATCGGCGACGTCGAAGTAGACGCGTTCGCCGGTGAACAGCCCGTCCCGGACTGGAAAGAAGATGACGACGCGGTAGCGGAGCTCCTGGCCGCTCGGCTCGACGCCGAACAGCGGGCCTTCCATCCGTCCGTAGACCTCCGACTCCTCGACGATGCAGTCGTCCGCGTCGACTCGATTCAGGAGCTCGAGCTTCACATTGGGGATGGCACGCCAGAGTCCACGATAAAATTCGCGCACTTCATCCTTGCCGCGCCAGTGCTGACCAAGAGGAACGACCTGGTATTCACAGTCATCGTGAAGGGTGGCGATCAGCCGTTCCAGCTCCCGACGGTTCTCGGCCCGAGCGTGCTCGATCCAAAGTCGGTAATTGGCTTCGGCCAGCGGGCTCGTTGCCCGCGTTTCAAAGGGACTGCTGTTGAGTCCCGCCCGCAACACAAGAGAAGGATACGAGACGCCGCTGGTACGATGAGTTCGGATTGGCTGCGCATCGTGTGACCTTGATCCCCGGCGACGGGGTCGGTCCAGAAGTCAGTGAAGCCACCCGCCGGGTCCTGGAAGCCACTGGGGTCGAGTTCGACTGGGACGTCCAGCAAGCGGGGCTTGGGGTGATGGAGCAATACGGCACGCCGATGCCGGATCACGTGCTCGAGTCCATCCGGCGGAACAAGGTGGCGATCAAGGGGCCGTTGACCACGCCGATCGGCAAGGGGATTCGTTCCGTCAACGTCGCGCTGCGCAAGGAGCTCGATCTCTATGCGCTGGTCCGCCCATGCAAGAGCTATCCGGGCGTCCGCTCACGCTACGACAACATCGACCTGATCATCGTCCGCGAGAACACCGAGGACATTTACGCCGGCATCGAGTTTCAGGAAGGGAAGCCTGAGACCGAGGAGATGATCGCCAAGATCAGCGCTGCCACCGGCAAGAGCATCCGGCCCGATTCCGGGCTGAGCATCAAGCCGATCTCGGTGACGGCGAGCGCGCGGATCGTGAACTTCGCCTTCAACTACAGCCGCACGCACGGCCGACGCAAGGTGACGGCGGTGCACAAAGCGAACATCATGAAGTTCACCGACGGCCTCTTCCTGGCAGTCGCCGAGGAGATCGCCAAGGAGCACCCGGACGTTCAATTCAACGACCGGATCGTCGACAACATGTCGATGCAGCTCGTTCAGAATCCGCGCGAGTACGACGTGATCGTCATGCCCAATCTGTACGGTGACATCCTTTCCGACCTTTGCGCCGGCCTGGTCGGCGGCCTTGGGCTCGCGCCCGGGGCAAACCTCGGCGACAAGATCGCGCTATTCGAAGCGACGCACGGCAGCGCGCCGAAATACGCCGGCCTGAACAAGATCAACCCAATGGCGATGATGCTGTCGGGTGTGATGATGCTCAATCACCTCGGCGAGACCTATGCGGCAAACATGCTCGAGGGCGCCATCGCCGAGACGATCCGCGAGGGCAAGGCTGTGACCTATGACATGAAGGCCGACCGCAACGACCCCACGGCCGTGGGGACGAGCCAGGTCGCCGATGCGATCGTGGAGCGCCTGGAGCGGGCGCGGACGCCGACCACCGTTTAGCCCTTAACCGCCTTGATCATGCGCTGGGCGAGGTCGAATTCCTCGGGCTTCTGCAGCGTGGGGTTGTTGAGCGTAAAGCCTTCGATGCCGATCTCGATGTAGTCCTGCAGGATCTCGGCGGCTTGCTCGGGCGTCGCGGGCCGGAAGTCAGCGCGCCGCTGTGGCGGCATCCGTTCCATCACGCTCTTGGCCTGTCCTTCGTTTTCCACCAGCACGACCGGCGAGCCGATGGTGCGTGTGATGGATGCCGGATCGCGGCCCTCCTCTTCGCAGTAGCGATTGAGAATCTCAGTTTTGCGCTTGATGACTTCGAGATTCCCGAACCAGTGCGACATATCAGCATGGCGGGCCACGATGCGCAGCGTGCGCTGTTCGCCACCACCACCAACCAGGATCTTCGGACCGCCCTGCTGGATTGGGCGCGGGTTGTTGAGCGCGCGATCGATTCGATAATGCTTTCCCGTAAAGGAGGGCCGCTCCTGCGTGAACATCAGCTTGATGATGGTGAGCGCCTCGTCGAGCCGGTCCATGCGCTCGCCGATCGGCGGGAACTCGAAGCCGTAGCCGTTGTGCTCCGCGTCGTTCCAGGCGGCGCCGATGCCGCACATCGCGCGCCCCTTGGAGATGACGTCGAGCGTCGTGACCATCTTGGCCAGGAGTGCAGGGTTGCGGTAGGTCACGCCGGTAACCAGTGTGCTCAGCCGCACTTTGCTGGTTTCTCGTGCCAGGGCTGCCAGCGTCGTGTAGGCCTCCAGCATGGGTAGCTCCTCGGGCCCGATCGGAGCTATTTCATAGAAGTGGTCCATCACGGTCACGACTTCGAAGCCGGCCGCTTCGGCTGAGCGCGCGAGGCCGACGACCCGGTCAAAGAGGTCTTTGTCGGGGGTTCCAGGAAAGCTATAGCTGGGCATGTGGTATCCAAAGAAAGGCATACGCGCCATAATGCCGCAACGCTGTTGGTGAAGGTGGGAATGAATTCGGCTGAGCACGGGTAAACTTAGATAAGCCATGGCGAGTTATCGCGACCTGCTCAAAGCCGTCAAGTCACGGATCCGTGAAGTTGACGTGCGCCAGCTCGACGAGTCGCGGAAGGGTGCCTCAAAGCCAGTGGTGATCGATGTCCGCGAGCAGGATGAGGTCGAGCAGGGGATCATCCCCGGTGCCATCCACATCCCGCGCGGCTATCTCGAGTCGCGGGTCGAGCAGTACGTCGCCGACCGCGACACGTCGATCGTGGCCTACTGCGCGTCCGGCAATCGCTCCGCTTTCGCGGCGGAGACCCTGCAGCAAATGGGATTCGAGAACGTCGCCTCACTGAAGGGCGGCTTCGGCGCCTGGAAGGATGCCGGTTTTAAGTTCGTCGTGCCACGCGACCTGACGCCGGCGCAATACAAGCGATACAGCCGCCACGTGCTGATCCCCGAGGTGGGGAAGGAGGGGCAGCTCAAGCTGCTCGACTCGAAGGTGCTGATCATCGGTGCCGGAGGCCTCGGCTCTCCGGCCGCCTACTACCTGGCCGCCGCCGGCGTTGGCACCATCGGCATCCTCGACTCGGATGTCGTCGATGAAAGCAATCTGCAGCGCCAGATCCTGCACAACAGCAAGCGCATCGGCCAGCCCAAGGTCGACTCGGCGAAGCAGACGCTCGAGGATCTGAACCCCGACGTCAAGGTCATCCCGTATCAGACGCGCCTGACCCGCGACAACATCATCGAGATCTTCAAGGACTACGACATGATCGTCGACGGCAGCGACAACTTTCCGACGCGCTACCTGGTCAATGACGCGAGCGTGCTGCTGAAGAAGACCGTCGTCCACGGCAGCATCTTCCGCTTCGACGGCCAGGTGAGCGTCTTCAAGCCGTTCGAGGGGCCGTGCTATCGCTGCGTCTTCCCCGAGCCGCCACCGCCGGAGCTAGCGCCCAGCTGCGATGAGGCAGGGACGCTCGGCATTTTGCCGGGCATCGTCGGATTGTTCGAGGCCAATGAGGCTGTCAAGCTTCTGCTCGGCATCGGCGAGCCGTTGGTCGGGCGCCTGTTAATGATCGACGCGCTGACTGATGAATTCCGCACGCTTCGCTTGAAGCGCGATCCCACGTGCCCGGTCTGCGGCGAGGGTGCGCATTTCAAGGACTTCGTCGATTACGAAGTCTCGACCGCGATTCCGACGCCTGCCTGATGCAGCAATCGCCGAACGGGCTTGCCCGTGTGCTCGTCGTGATGGCGCATCCCGATGATGCCGAATTCGGCGCCGCGGGGACGATTGCCAAATGGGCGAAGGATGGCCGGCAGGTTACCTACCTCATCCTCACCGACGGCAATCGCGGCAGCAGTGACCCGGCGATGACGGCCGAGAGGCTGGCCCAAATCCGGCATGCTGAGCAGCGGGCGGCAGCGCTGAAGCTTGGCGTCAAGGACGTCTTCTTCCTCGGATACGACGACGGCTCGCTGCAGCCGACGCTCGACCTGCGTCGCCAGATCACGCGCTGGATACGGCGGACGAAACCCGATGTGGTGGTGGCGCCCGATCCCACGCGCCGCTGGACCGGCCAGCGCTACATCAATCATCCGGATCATCGCGCCGCGGGCGAAGCGACGCTGGATGCGATCATCCCCGGTTCGGACACCCGGCTGGTGTTTCCCGAGCTGCTCGAAGAGGGCCTTGAGCCGCATGAAGTCAAGGAGATCTATCTGACCGGCTCGAATGAGGCAGACGTCTGGGTCGACATCAGTGACACGATCGACTTGAAAATCGAGGCCCTCAAAGAGCACAAGAGCCAGGTCGGCGACTGGGGGGAGTTGGAAGCAACCATCAAGGAGCGCGCCACCGAGATGGGCAAGGGGCAGGGCCTGCCGATGGCCGAAGGGTTCAAGTACTTCCGGCTGCACGAGTAAGCCCCTTGCGCAGCGAACATATGTTCGCTAAGATGCGTGGACATGTCAGTCGAGATGGCGCTGGATCGGCTGCTTGTCCAGGATGAGTTCCGCCGCCACCTAACCCTCGATCACCTGTTGCCCGCCCGGCAGGCGAGGTACGCGGCCTTCCCCGAGGCGTTCGATTACCGCCTGGCGCAGGCTCTGGCGGCTCGAGGCATCACCCGGCTGTATACGCACCAGGCCGAGGCAGCCCAACTCGCGCTGGCCCGGAAGGACCTCGTGGTAGTTACCCCGACCGCGTCGGGGAAGACCGCCTGCTACAACCTGCCGGTTCTGCAGGCGATCCTCAAGGACCCTGAGGCGCGCGCCCTCTATCTGTTTCCGACCAAGGCGCTGGCGCAGGACCAGCTCGCCGAGCTGCACGGCATGGTCGGGGAGCTGAAGGTTGACATCAAGACCTATACCTACGACGGAGATACACCGGTCAGTGCTCGCCAGGCGATCCGGCAAGCCGGGCACGTCGTCGTGACCAATCCCGACATGCTGCACACCGGCGTCCTGCCGCATCACACTCGCTGGGTCAAGCTCTTCGCCAACCTCCGATACGTGGTCATCGATGAGCTGCACGCCTACCGGGGCGTCTTCGGCAGCCACCTCGCCAACGTCCTTAGGCGGCTCTGGCGGGTTTGCGATTTCTACGACAGCCACCCGGTGGTGATCTGCTGCTCGGCGACGATTGCGAACCCGAAGGAGCTGGCCGAGCGATTGACCGGGCGGCCGATCAGCCTGGTCGACGACAACGGCGCGCCGACTGGTCCCAAGCGGCTGCTCTTCTACAACCCCCCGGTGATCAATCGCCAGCTGGGCATCCGGCGATCGTCAACGCTAGAGAGCCAGCGGATCGCGGAGACGTTTCTGCGAGCGGGCGTCCAGACGATCGTCTTTGGACGGACCCGGTTGCAGGTCGAAATCCTGCTCAGCTATCTGCAGCAGTCGCTCTCGAACCGCCTGGGAAATTCGTCGGCGGTCCGCGGCTATCGCGGCGGCTATTTACCGCTCCAGCGCCGCGAAATCGAACACGGCTTGCGCGACGGATCGGTGCGCGGCGTGGTCAGCACCAATGCGCTCGAGCTTGGCATCGACATCGGACACCTCGACGCCGCCGTGCTCTGTGGCTATCCGGGGACGATCGCCAGCACCTGGCAGCAGATCGGCCGAGCCGGACGCCGCCGAGGTGCTGCCGCGGCGATTTACGTGGCCTCGAGTAGTCCGCTGGATCAATACCTGGCCAATCACCCGGAGTACTTTCTGGGACGCGATCCCGAGCAAGGGCTGATCGATCCGGACAACCTCCTGATTCTCAGCGCCCACCTGCAGGCGGCAACCTTCGAGCTGCCCCTGTCAAACGGCGAATCGTTTGGCAAGGCGCCGGTCGCGGAGCTGCTGCGCATCCTCGAAGAAGACGGCGCGGTACACCAGGCAGGGGATAGCTGGCACTGGAGCGCCGACGCGTTTCCCGCGGAAGGCGTGAGCCTGCGAAGTGCCAACGCCGACAACGTTGTCATCGTCGACATCACACGCGGCGCCAGCATCATCGGTGAGATGGACCAGTTCTCGGCGCAGGTCTTCCTGCACGAAGAGGCGATTTACCTCCACGAGGGGGCGCAGTACCACGTCGATCGCCTCGATTGGGATGAGAAGAAGGCCTACGTGCGACCGGTTAAGGTCGATTACTACACCGACGCCAACCTGGCCGTCAGCATCAAGGTCCTCGAGTCTTTCGCCGATCGCGAATCAGGAGAGCTCACGGTCCACCACGGCGAGGTACAGATCCGGGCCCTCGCCACCATCTTCAAAAAGATCCGCTTCCACAGCCACGAGAACATCGGCTCGGGACCGATCAGCCTCCCCGAGCAGCAACTGCACACGACGGCGTTCTGGGTAGCCGTTCCGGCCGAGGTCGCCCGACGCTTTCCCCGGCCGGCGATGCAGGGTGGGCTCCAGGGCATGGCGAATGTCCTGCGGGCGGTCGCCTGTCTCTTCTTGATGTGCGATGCGCGCGACCTCGGCGCTCACCCCGAGACACGAGCGCCGCACACCGGGCTTCCGACCGTCTTCGTTTACGAGCGATACCCCGGCGGCGTCGGCATGAGTGCGCGGCTGTTCGAAATTGCTGGGGCCGTGCTCGACGCCGCCCATGAGCTGGTCGCACGCTGCGCCTGTGAGAGCGGCTGCCCGTCGTGCGTTGGCCCGGCACTCGAGGTGGGGGAGGAGGGCAAGGCCATGGTGCTCCGGCTGCTGGAGTTCGCGGCGCTCGTTCCGGCGAAGTGACCGCCGACCTCGTTGCGCTGAGGGCACGCATCGCGGCGATTGCTGCACGTCCAACAGCCCGTTCAGGGACGCGTCCCATGCCGCGATGGTCGAATGAGCTCGGAGAAATTCCTCACGGATGCGTTGAGGAGGACACGCCGTTCGGACCGGTGGTGGCGAGGCGGGAATGGTTTCCCGAAGAGCACGACTGCGAGGTTGCCGCCCTGTCGACCTGCCTTGGATTTGTCCCAGGCGAACTGCAGCGACCGCTCTTTCTCGACACGGAGACCACCGGGTTGTCGGGCGGCACCGGAACGGTTGCGTTCCTGATCGGGCTGGCCTGGCGGGATCGTGGCGGCCTCCGGCTCGTCCAGTTTTTCCTTTCCGATTTCAACAAGGAGGACGCCCTCCTTTGGGCGGTTGGCCAATATGTGCAACAGGCCGGCGTGGTGGTCAGCTACAACGGCCGCACGTTTGACTGGCCGCTGCTGCAGACCCGGCTGGTGATGCGAAAGGTCGATCCAACCTGGCCCTCACCGCCGCATCTCGATCTGCTGACGCTGGTCCGTCGGATCTTCAAGCCCCGGCTGCCCGACTGCGCTTTGCAGACCATCGAGCAGGCGGTGCTCCAGCTGCATCGGAATGAAGACCTGCCGGGAACGCTGATCCCGAGCCGGTATTATGCCTGGCTTCGCGAGCGCGATGAGCATGTTCTCGAACCAGTCTTCACCCATAACCGCCAGGATGTGCTCTCCATGGCTCTGCTGCTGGCGCGACTCGAGCAGATCCTCAACTGCTCGCTGCCACTCGACCCGCTCGATCGCTTCGGACGTGCACGGTTCCTCGAGGCACGGGGCTTCCTGAGCGAGGCGATCGAAGAGTATCGCCATCTCTGGGCGGAGAGCCGGCGGGTTCATCTGACGTTCACGGCCCGAGGCGCGATCGGTCTTCGGCTCGCCAGGCTGCTTCGGCGCCGAGGGCAGTGGCCGGAGGCGCGGGACGTGCTCCAGGAGTGCTGGCACACGCAGTCGTTTCCCTATCCCGCCGCCATTGAACTGGCAAAGCTGCTCGAGCACCAGGCTCGAGATCTCGCGGCGGCTCGGCGTATCGTGGGCGACGCGCTGCGCCTATTGACCGTCGCCGCGGTGCCGAATGCCCAGTGGCGGGCCGACCTGGAGGGTCGAATTCGACGACTCGACCGCCGACTTGGAACACGTGACCGGGCCGAATTAGCGCTTACTGGTTGAAGTTATTCGGGCCGTTCGGCGGCAGGTAGGGGAGAGGGTTGGTCGGGTTGCCGCCATAGCGATACTCGAAGTGCACATGCGGGCCGGTTGAGTTGCCGGTTGATCCTTCATAGCCGATCAGCTGCCCCTGGTGCACGCTGTCCCCCGCCTTGACGACGTAGCCGAGCAGGTGGCCGTAGAGGGAGAAGAAGTTGTTGCGATGGGCGAGGATGATGTAGTTGCCGTAGCCGACCAACTGTCCGTTGAGCACGCTGGAGCTGGCCGCGACAACAATGCCATCGTCAGCGGCGAGGATTGGCGTGCCCTGGTTGTAGGCGACGTCCACACCGGTGTGGAAGTGGGGGTAGCCAAAGCCGGGGGGCTCGAAGGCCTGCGTGCACGGGCCGAATTGCAGCGTAATGGTGCCCTGTTGCAACGGCCAGATGAGTGGGTACTTGGTCGAATGGTTGAGGCCCGCCGTGGGTAGGTTGAAGAGGTTGTTCTGCATCCAGAACTGCGCCTGCTGCCAGGCCGCCTGTTCCGCCTCGGCGATCAGTTGGTCTTGACGCGCGATCTCCATGTCGGCGATCTTCTGCGCTAGTTGAGCTGATTGCGTGTCGATCGCCTTGATCTCGTACGTGACCTGCGAAATGCTCTGCTGGAGTTTTTTCTGCAGATCCTGCTCGTGCGCCTGCTGCTGGACCAGCGCAGCCTTTTGCGTAACGAGGTCGGCGCGCTGCTTGTCGGCCTCCTGCTTCTTGGCTTTGATGGCGTCTTGCTGCGCATGCAGCTGCAGGTCGACCTGATGGATGTAGCCAATGAGGCGGTCGCTCAGATAAGTCAGGTGCTCGATCGCGACGGCGCGGTTGAGGAATCCCTGGAAGTCCGGCGCGGCAAGCAGCTGGGCCAGTGGATCCGACTGGCTCTTGTAGACGCTGCGGGCGAAGCCGGCGTACTCCTCTTTGGTGCGCCGTAGCTCGAGCTGCTCCTGGGCGATCTTGGCGTCAAGCGCCTCGATCTGGCTCTCGAGATCGGCGATGCGCCGCTCGGTCGCCGCGATCTTGTCGAGGGTCTGGTTGATGGTGTCCTGCGTCTCCTGCAGCTGCTGCTGGAGGGCAACCTCCTGGGCCTCGGCCTTCTGCAGGTTGTCCTTCAGGGTGCCCTTGAGCTTGTTGATAATCTGCAGCCGGGCTTGGGCGTCCGTGATGTCATCTGCGGCACCGGGCGCGGTCGTCAGCAGTAGCAAGCTGGCCCCCAGCCCGCCGGCAAGCAGCCAGCGAGCAGCGGTCCCCCTCAGGCCCATGTCGCCAGTGATAGCGCCGGAGTATTGCGGCCAGCCCTGCGCTTAGGTGACGGACCCGCGACGCAGCCATGACGTCGAATTCAAATCCGTCTCGGCAGGCCCTGTCCGCGAGATGGGGCTGGCTATAATGGCGTGTCGCGGCGCGGGAGTAGCTCAGTTGGTAGAGCGCAACGTTGCCAACGTTGAGGTCGCGAGTTCGAGACTCGTCTCCCGCTAATTAATCAGCCAGCCGCTTTGGCGCGCTCCTGCCTAAGCTTGTGCGTCTCCGTGATCGCTTTGCGGAAGTCAACGAGCATCTCCTGATAGGCCGTGACCTCGCGAGCCGCCTCGACCTGACCAGCCGCAGCGAGCCGTCCCTTGATCGCCACCGAGGCATAGTAGGCGCCGTTGTAATAGGGAAGAAGGTTCTCAAACTTGAATGGCGGGTCGCCTCTAGCCATGCGAGAGCGCCTTGATCAAGGTTTCGTCATTTGGCCGGTCCGCGAAGTCCCGACCCTCGTAGATGTAGCGAACAACTCCGCTTTGGTCGGTCAACACGAGCGCCGGCTTCGAGATGCGTCCTGACTCGTCCCAGAATCCGAACGGCTTGATGGTGGTCTCTCCCTCCTGATCGGTCAGCAGATCAAAGGGAAGCAACAGCTTCTCGATCATGGCGCGGTTCTGCACGGGTGAGTCGATCGAGATGCCGTAGATTCGTATGCCGGCGCTGCGAAAGGTCTCGATCTTCCTGGCAAAGCTGACCAGCTGCCCATTGCAGTAGGGTCACCAGTCTCCGCGGTAGAAGATCAGCAGATTCGGTCCCGCCGGATCCGGCAGCGACTGCTGCGAGCCGTCCTGGTCGGGCAGGGTGAAGGATGGCAAAGGCGTGCCGACGCTCAGCTTGGTGGCCATGTCTCTTGGAACAACCTTTAGGACTTGGATCTTCCATGCCCAGCGGCGCTAGCCGAATTATCGTGACGGGCCAACGGCCCAGGCGGCGTGGGGATCCTCTTCAGCGCTCGTTCGACTCGAATTGCCAGACCGCAGCCGAGACCTGGGCCACGAGCGCCATGCCGGCGTCGCCTCCGAGACCACTGGTACAGACGGCAAGCACATAGGCCCCATTGGGGCTTCCCGTGATCAATCCGACATCGCTGGACACCATGTCGATGGTGCCAACCTTATGGACAACTGTCGCTCCGGGGCCAACGCCTGCAGGGAGGCCGTTCTCGAACGCGGTGAGCGTTAGCAGCGGGTAGAGCCAGGTCTGCGATGCCACGCCGCCCGCACCGCCACGAGCCTCATCGGCCATGAGCCGGGAAAGATCATTTGCCGTGGTGACGTTGGGCACGTAAAACGCTGACTCGCTGGCGCCATGCGCCTGGGCATATGCATTCAAAGCTCCGGTTCCGCCCAGGTACCGGACGAGAATATGGCCGGCCGTGTTGTCTGAGGTCTGGCCAACTCGCAAGCTCAGCGTAGCCCGGGTAAAACAGGTGCCGTTCTGGTAGTCCTGGTACCAACCATCCTCCCAATCGGCATCCACATAACAGAGCTGGTCACTGGCGGCCGAGGGCCTTTCCGCGACAAGCTGCGCCTCCGCCATCAGGATAGGGAGCTTGTAGGTGCTGGCGGCCACGAACTGCTGGTCGCCGTTGACGCTCCACGCCTCGGGCTGCAAACCGCCGAGCTCGATGATGGCGACTGCGACGCCTGCGCCACTCGCCTGCTGGATCGCTACGACGCGGGATGCAAGCGTATCGAGCGAACCTCGCTGGCGCACGCCGATGATCAGCGGTGCCGCCAGCGGCGCCGCCGTTGGATCGGCAGCCGCTGCCAGCGAGGGGCTGGGCGCCAGAACCGGCACGCTCGGGGTTCTCTTCGGCGGCCGTTGATCGTTGAGCGATGTTGTTTCGGCGAGGACCGAAGGCCCAAGAAGCAGCGTGGACGAGACCAGGCTGATTCCTAGCAGAGCGCCGACGGCCATCAGTGGTCGCACGAACGTCACGAGACAGACTCTTGTCCCGCTTCCTGAGAATTGGGGCGGTGACCGGCGACAAGCTCGGTACTAAAGTGCGCAAGCGCGTAACCGGCCTATGACCGCGCGGCTGCGTACGGCACATAAATAAAAGGGCGGCCTAGGGCCGCCCTTCCTCCGTTGAACTGCTATGGCTATCCGGTCGTAGCCGCCATCGCGTCGGTATTGCCAAAAGTGGGCGGGCAGTCGGTAATCGGCCAGGGGGCTCCGGGAAGCACCCGGTGGCCTGCGTTGAAGGACGCCTCGCGCCAGCTCTGGATCGCCGGACAGACCGCGGCGTTGTTCGCCGAGATCCAGACGCCAACGCCATACGTGTTGGACGCCGCCGCATAGATGTAATCGCCGATCCGCTCCTGGTACAGATCGTGCCCCGGGTAGGTTGCGCGCAGGTCACCGGACGGCTGCTCGTTGAACTCAACTGTCCAGCCAGTGGGCGCGCCAGCCGAGTTCAGGGACGAGCTGAGGAACACTCCGTGATATAGGCGCGGCGAGGTGAAGTCGCTGCCTCGCCACGGCGCCGTGTCAGCCTCATAGATGACGTAGGCCTTTGATCCGTTCGAGGCGATGGCGGGGGCAGAATACATCGGTCGGTCGCCAGCCAGCGACACCGCCTGCGGCGCGCTCCAACTGGCGCCGCCGTCTATCGAGTATTGGAAGTTGGTGTGCTCGCCGTTGAGCACCGGGGCATCCGACCAGGCGTCGACGATCTCGTTGGTAGCGCCCACGCCGGTCGGTGCGCCATTGGCGATGTCGACACTGGGCGTGGCAGCCAGGTCGGTTCGCGCACCGGAATAGCCATCCATGACGCACCGACCTTCGATCGGATCGATGAAATAGCACGGGTCGGTCACCTGGGCAATCACCTGGCCGTTTGTCCAATGCTTGCCGCCATCAAACGACTTGAACATCACGTGCTGGCTGTGGGTCGGTAAGGAACCGCTGCCGAACCGTTCGGCAAACATGTAGACGACACCGTGACTGTCCGTGCGGATGGTGCAGCCGCTGTAGCCGAACCCATTGACGGGCGAGATCGCATTGGTCACCGCCGCGGTCACTTGCTTCTTCGTCCAGGTACTGCCGCCGTCCGTGGAGCTATAGACGATGACCGGGACCGGCGAGTTGCCATTCTTGTGGCTGCCGTTGCTTCGAAAGTCATTGCCGCAGATATAGGTGTTTCCAAAGAAGGGGCTGGAGGCCGCGTTGTCCGCCCAGATCTGCTCCTTATCAAGGAACGCGGTCTGACCGGTGTTACTGGAGACGATGACCGGTGGCTTCCAGCTGGTCTTGAGCGCGACCGATGCCGCGGTCGGATTGTCGAGGCGCGACACGGCCACTCCGACGAAGCCATTGAACACCGGGTTAGGGAACGAGAATTCCACCGTGGTGCTGAACGCCGTCGTCAGGTTCGCGTAGTAGACGCGCTCCCCGTTGCTCCAGGAGAAGTTCCCATTGGGGCCCGGTACCGGGCCAACCGCCACGGCCGGATCACCGAACGACACCAGCTGGTTCTCGTAATACCAGGGCAGGGTGTGGATCGGACCCTGTTGACCCTTGCACGGCGTAGCGGGATCACATGCGGCAGTAGTCCATCCGGTATAGGCTGGCTGCGTCCACGTGTGCCCCGAATCAAAGGAGAAGTAGTCCCCGGACACCCCCACGCCAGTGGCGCGATCCAGGCAGGTCCCCTGATTCACGGCGAGCGCCTGCGGGCACGCTTGCTCGTCCACGAAGTCGTTGGTGCCAGCCACCAAAGTGGTCGGCGTCGCCGCATCGATTGCCACTGTAGGTTCGTTCTGGTGGTTCTGCGGCGTGTTGCCGGCGGGACTGCCAGTTGTGACCAGGTTCCCCGATTGCGCCAGACCGGCCGTAGTCGAGACCAGGATTGCCGCCGCGGCTGCGAGCACGACAAAGACCGGCTTCTTCCTCACCATTCTCACCCTCCTGTGAATTCGCCCGGGTTCCCTCAATCGAGCCTAGTCAGGGTTTTCGGCTACGTCAAGCCCGAAGATCGGTCAAACGGGCCGCTGTCTTCTACTGGTTCTGCGTCACCTGATGCCTCGACGCAGCCTCGGTCTCCTGCATCGTCCGCACCAGCGCGTGTGCGATGGCCTCGACGACGGACTCCTCATGGGGCCGGAGAAAATTGCGAGCCTCACGCTGGAGCTTCTTCGGCACCATGTCGCTGATCACCTGCTGCATGGCCTCGGCCCAATCGTCAGTGAGGATGTGCGTCAGCTCGTGGACGATGACGACATCGCCTCGCTCCACGAGTACGTCCTGTCTGAACTCCAGTTCGGCTTCCAGGAATGACGGGGTAACCTTCGCGTAGCCCTCGGCGCCGCGCAGCTTGGGCTTGTACAAGGTCCGGATGGTCCAGGCGCCCAGGCCCATCCGCTGAACCCAGGCTTTCAGTCGTTCCTCAAACCATTCGGGTGGCTTGAGCTCGCGAACCCCTGCCGTGGTGGGGGTGCGAGTCACCGGGCCAGACCGGGCGGCGGACGCCGACGCTTCCGGCTCGCTCATTGGTCGAGGGTACTACCATCGCGGACCTCGATGCCCAGATGTCGCAAGGCTTCAAGCAATCGGTCAGCATCCGAGTAGCGGTGGTCGCGCCGAGCCTGATCGCGGAGTCGACCCGTGATCTCTGCGATGCGGTCCGATCACAATCTGATTGAAACAGGCCGGCCGCAGCCGTTGATGTCGCTGTCGGTGACCGGTCGAAGGCGCCACCTTGGCGCCGCGAGTACGATACTCGAAGCCGACGGCCCACGCTGAATAGGAGGGACGGGACACATGCCGACATATATGGACGTACACGAGGGGATGCACGTGACGCCGCAGCAACTTGCGGAGGCGCACGCAAAGGATGTCGAAGCGCAGAAGGGCACCGGAGTCGAGTACGTGCGCTACTGGTTGGATTCGAAGGCCGGCAAAGTCTTCTGTTTGGCGAAGGGCCCCAACAAGGAAGCGGTTGCCGCGGTTCACAAGAAGGCCGGCCATCCGGCCAATGAGCTCTACGAGGTCATGGAGGGTCAATAGCGCCGCGCTCGGGGTGAGAACCGAGTCGCTGGGGAGGGCCGATCCAAGCGGCCCTCCTGCTGTTTCTCCACGACATAGAAGGCATGACGCAGCTCGCTAACTGGCATGACTACTTCGTGATGGTCGGCGGTGGTTCCGCTGCCCTCACCGGTCTCGTCTTCGTCGCTCTTACGCTGCACCTCGAGGAGGTCACCAGCGATCCTGTTCACCGGCATCGAGCGCGAACCATCTTGACTGGATTCAGTGCCGTCTTCATCCGATGCGCGCTGGCTTTGATGGGTGGTCAGGGCCTGCAGGCCGTGGCCGTCGAACTTTTCGGGGTGCTGGTCGTGGTCGAAGCCATCCTGTATCGCAGCATCCGGCAGGCAATGACGGCCGGAGACCAGTGGGTCCTTATGCGAACGCTGGGAAGCTTTGCCTGCCTCATCATCGAGCAGGTCGGTGCCCTGATCCTCTTATTCGGGAATCCAACCGGCCTCTACGTCGTTGGCATTGGGATGATGTCATCGTTCATCTTCATGATTACGGGAGCATGGCTCCTCCTGGTTGGCGTGGGAAAGCAGGAGGCCGCGGAAGCCCAAGCAGCCGGTTAACCCATTCAACGCGGCGTCACCGCGTGGCTGGCCCTTTAGAATCGAGCATGTGCAACAGTCCGCTGTCTCGACCGCGCAGACATTCGGAGAACTGGAGCAGCATCGAGGCGAGCTGACCGCGTACTGCTACCGCATGCTGGGCTCTCCGTTCGATGCAGAGGATGCCGTCCAGGATGCGTTTGTCCGAGCCTGGAAAGGGCGCCAGGGGTTCGAAGGGCGCGCCGCGGTGCGGTCCTGGCTCTACCGGATCGCGACCAACGTCTGCATCGACATGTTGAACAGTAAGGAGCGACGGATCCGACCCATCGATCTCGGGCCCGCGGTCGAACCGGTGTTGACCAACCTGCGCGAACGGCCGGAGGCTACCTGGCTGGAGCCAATTCCGGTCACGATGGTCAAAGACCCGGCAGACGTCGCAGTCGAGCGCGAATCGATCCGGCTGGCCTTCGTGGCCGCGCTGCAGCATCTGCCGCCTCGGCAGCGCGCCGCCCTTATCCTCTGTGAGGTCCTTCGTTGGGAAGCCTCAGAGGTCGCGGAGCTGCTCGAGACCTCCGTCGCCTCGGTGAACAGCGCGCTCCAGAGAGCGCGGGCCAGCCTGGCGAAGACCCAGGCCACGTCCAGCGACTCGACCAGGCCGTTGAGCGAGAGCGATCGCGCGATGCTCGAGCGCTACGTATCAGCCTTCGAGCGCTACGACCTGACGGCACTGACCTCGCTGCTGCGGGAAGACGCTGCCCAGTCGATGCCGCCGTACGACATGTGGTTGCACGGACGTGACGATGTCCTCGCGTGGTGGTTTGGGCCGGGAATTGGCTGCAAGGGATCGCGGGTGCTTCCGACGATCAGCGCCAACGGCATGCCCACGTACGGTCAGTACAAACCGAGTCCGCAAGGTGGACATGAGCCGTGGGCGCTTCAGGTGATCGAGCTTTCAGAGGGTCGCATCGCCGAGATCACCTTCTTCCTCGACACCGCGCGGCTCTTCCCGCTCTTCGGCCTGCCGCCGCGGCTGGACGCCTAGGACCTCAGCCAGCCCACAGAGTTCGAGCAGCTCGCGCTGCGCTCTATCCATATTCGCCAGACGCACAGCCGCGCCATTGCGACGCGCCGTCAGGCAGCACCTTGCGACCGCATTGACGAACCTGGCGTCCTGCGCGTGCAGCTGGACGCAATCCAGCGGGACAGGAAGCATCACCTGAACTGACTGGAATACGACGCCAAACTCATCGGTTATTCCAAAGTACCGGCTCAGCGATGAGTTTTCGCCGCAGGCGGGTCTAACTGCTCATGAAAGATAGACGCTGGCTCTCACTGATCGTTCTCTGCACCGGGTTCCTGCTGATCGTGGTCGACATGACCATCGTCAATGTCGCCCTGCCATCGATTCAGCGCGACCTGGGCTTCTCCCAAGCCGGCCTCGCCTGGGTCATCAATGCCTACCTGATTGCATTCGGCGGCCTGTTGTTGCTGGCCGGTCGGGTCGGAGACCTCTTCGGTCGCCAGCGTGTTTACCTGGTGGGACTCGCCATCTTCATCGGCGCGTCCATCGTCTGCGGCCTGTCGATCAACCAGCCGATGCTGGTCGCTGCCCGATTTGTTCAGGGAGTTGGTGGTGCAGTCAGTTCCGCGGTTGTCCTGGCCATGGTGGTCACGCTCTTTCCCAGGCCGGACGAACGGGCCAGGGCCTTCGGGGTCTTCAGCTTTGTCGCGTCGGCCGGTGCCGCCATCGGACTCCTAGCGGGCGGGGTGATCACTCAGGCCGTGAGCTGGCACTGGATCTTTTTTGTCAACGTGCCGATCGGTCTTGCCACCGCGGTGGTATCGGCGCGGCTGCTGACGTTCGAGCGGGGCCTCGGTGTCGGCAAGGGTGCTGATGTCGTCGGAGCGATGCTGGTGACGAGCGCGCTGATGCTGGGCGTCTACACGATCGTGGAGTCATCGGTGTACGGCCTTGGGTCGATGCACACCATCGGCCTGGGTGCCGTCTCGCTTGCCTTGCTTGGGGCTTTCGTGGTCCGCCAGGCCCTTGCCCGAAATCCGATCTTGCCGCTCCGGCTCTTCGGCTCGCGCAAACTGTCCACGGCCAACGCCGTGCAGGCGCTGATGTCGACGGCGTTCTTCGGCTTCTTCTTTCTGGGCTCCCTGGACTTCGAGCGGGTGCTCGGCTACGGGCCGCTGTCGATCGCGCTGGCCTTTCTGCCGGTCGCGGTTGTCATGGGCGTGTTTTCCGTTTACTTCTCGGCGCCCTTGATCGGACGATTCGGTCCAGTACCTGTGCTGGCCATGGGACAGGCGGTTGCGGCTATCGCCCTGGGGATGCTGAGCTTCGGCCCGACCGACGCGAGCTATCCGGTGCATCTACTGGTACCGATTGCGCTCCTTGGATTGGGCGGAGGGCTCGCGTTTCCCTCGCTCGCGATCATCGCGATGGCCGACGCTGGGCCCGCCGACGCCGGACTGGCCTCGGGCATCCTGAACACGTCCGGACAAGTCGGTGCCGCGCTCGGGCTGGCCGTGCTGGCCACGCTCGCGGGTTCTCGGACCGTGACGTTGCTGCACGAGGGCGCCCGGACCACCGCCGCGCTGGCGGGTGGTTATCACGTGGCCTGGCTCGTGGGGGCGGGCACACTGGTGGTCACGTTCGCGCTCGCAATGACGCTGCGACGCAGCGACTTCTCGGAGGCCGTCGAGTTGGCGGTCGACGAGCGGGTCGTTGCGTAGGACCGGGCCATGCGAAAGATTGCCGCTTTCATCATGACGAGCCTCGATGGCATGTTCGACGGACCGACGCCCTGGGATCTAGACTGGCACCACGTAGACGAGGAGTTCAACGACTTCTCGACCGAGCAGCTCGACGCCTCAGGCGGGCTCATTTTCGGGAGGAATACCTACCAGGGCATGGCGCAGTACTGGCCGACACCGCAATCGGAGGCCGACTCGCAGGCCGTGGCGTCGCGGATGAACTCGATGCCGAAGTTCGTAATTTCGCGGACCCTCGACAAGCCGGACCCGGAGTGGAACAACACGCAGCTGATCAGGCGTGATCCGGCAGGCGAGCTGGCGCAACTCAAGCAGCAACCTGGGCGCGAGCTGCTCGTGCTCGGCAGTGCTCGCCTGACCGCGAGCCTGATGCAAATGCAGCTGCTGGATGAACTTCGGATCATCGTCAATCCGGTCGTGCTTGGCAAGGGGCGATCGTTCTACGAAGCTGGCACGCAGCGGTCCGAATTGAAGCTACTCGGCAATCGGACCTTCAAGAACGGAAACGTGCTTCTGACCTACCAACCGCTGCCCAGCTAATCGTCTACCGTAGCTTCGTGGCGAAGCCAGCGGTTCGTCTTCGGATCGGACCGGGCGCCGTTCCGTCGAGGGACGACGCGAAGCAGGCGGTCGAGATCCTCGTTTCCGACGGGTTCGACGCCTGCGAGATCGATCTCAGCAACGGCTTCTGGATGGATCGCGAGTTCGCGAGCGATTTCGGCAAGCGTGCCGCCGATGCCGGCATCGCGCTGTCGATTCACGCGCCGCTGGCGGCGTTCCTCGGACACGTCGATGCTGGCGGTCGGAAGCACCAGATGGCCGTCGGCATGCTGGACCACTCGGCAGGGATCGCGGTCGCCTGTGGAGCGGCACCCGTCGTCATCCATCCCGGTTTCCTCCTGGGCCGCCAGCGTGAGCAGGCGATCGAGGCGGTGGTCGCGCAACTCGCGGCCTTGCGCGAGCGGCTTGCCGGGAAAGACCGAGCGGTGCCCTTCGGCATCGAGGTCATGGGCCGGGTGAACGAGCTGGGCAGCCTGGAGGACATCGTGGCCATCGCCCGGCACTTCGATTGGGTCCGGCCGGTGATCGATTTCGCGCACATGCATGCCACCAGCGACGGCGCCTTCACCACCTTCGAGCCTTTCGTGGCAGCACTCCGGCAGGCCGACGGCGTCCTGGCGCCAAATGTTCCGTTTCACATTCATTTTTCGGATGTCAGCTATGCGAACCGCAACGAGAAGAGCCATCTGCCTTATGGCCAGGGCACGCTTCGCGCCGAACCGTTGCGGGAAGCGCTCGCGCACTTCGATCGCCCGGCCACCGTCATCTCCGAATCTCCCGACGATGCCTCGAATCAGGCGATCAAAAACGCGTTAGGCAAGGCTGGAAAGTTATCCGGTGCACCCGCATAAAGCAGCCAGGTGCTTTCGTCCCGAAAGTTCGGAAGGTGGTGCGCGACCTCGACCGTGGCGAGGTCGTCAGCTACGGCGAGGTCGCCCGCCGGGCCGGTTACCCGCGAGCTGCCCGAGCCGTCGGCAACGTCCTGGCGACGACCCATGGCTTGCCCTGGTGGCGCGTGATCCGAGCCAGCGGGGAGCTCGCTGCCGGACACCGCCAGGAGCAGGCAATCCGGCTCCGACGTGAGGGCGTCATGGTCTCGGAGGGTCGTGTCAAGGGGAATTTCAACTCAAGAAAGGCGGTAGCCCGGCACCGGCGTTAACACTGGTTAACCGGACGTTGACTTACCCCCAGCTCAACTGTATTTTGAGTTGGCAAATTTCTCGATCCAGAAGGGAGGGAAGCGTGGTTAAACATCGACTATTGGCGTCCTCTGCCATCGCCGCGGTATTGGGAACGGCGGTCGCGGTCGCCCCTGGGGTGTCCGCCAGCTCGAGCGCACGGCAAATTTCCAGATCCGGGGTGACGCAGCTTGCGCCGTTGGGGACGGGGTCCTTGGTCGACGGGCCAGAGATTGGACCAAGCCTCAATGACACTTCCAGTGTTGCCGGCACCAGAACGAATCTCGTCAATCGCAGCCGGTCGATTCAGAAGACCTCTCCTGACGTCTCGACCGTGCCCGTCGCCAGCGGCCAGGGCGTCGCCAGCACCGGCCCTCTGCCAGTGCTCAGCACGTTCGATGGTCTGAACCATCGCCAGCAGCGGCTTGCAAATAACCGCAATCAGTTCTCGCTCGAGCCGCCCGACCAGGGACTCTGCGTCGGGAACGGCTACGTCATGGAGACCATCAACGACGTGACCCGCGTCTACGATGCGTCGGGCAACGCCCTAACCGACGTTACCGCCCTGAACACGTTTTATGGCTACGCCCCGGCATTCGTTCGCCCGAATGGCCCCTTCGGACCCTTTGTCACGGACCCCAGCTGCCTCTTTGATGCGGCAACGCAGCGCTGGTATGCCGACGTATTAACCCTTGACGTCTTCCCCGACACGGGCAATTTCACCGGCTCCAATCATCTGGATCTCGCCGTCAGCCAGACCGCGGATCCGCGGCAGGGCTGGGTGATCTATCGGACCGACGTGACGGACGACGGCACCAACGGCACGCCGAACCACAACTGCCAAACTGGTCCGGCGAACCAACCGCCGATTCATCCAACCGCGTGCCTGGGTGACTACCCCCACCTTGGGGCCGATGCGAACGGCATCTACATCACGACCAACGAGTACGACTTCTTTGGGTTCACTTTCCACGGCGCGCAGGTCTACGCCTATTCAAAGCAGGCGCTGGCGCATAACAATTTGAGCGTCGCCGTTACGCAGATGGATACACACCTTTCCGTCGGTGGCGTCAACTCGGGATTCACCCTGTGGCCGGCGACGGGGTCGGGCCCGGCATCGAGCTCGAACGGTGGCACGGAATTCTTCCTCAGCTCGAATGCGGCAGATGAGGCGCACGGGGACGGATCGACGGTTGGCCCTCGGCGCTCCAATCAGCTGCTGGTGTGGAAGATGACGAATACCGGCTCGCTGGGCATGAAAAATCCTTCCACGTCGCTGACCTATTCGACCCTGCCTGTCGGTGACTATGTGGTGCCGGCCAGGTCCGAGCAGAAGGTTGGGCCCACACCGCTCGTCGACTGCTTGAACCAGAAGTCATGTGCTACCAACTTCTTGCTTGGTGGTCCGGACCCGCTCGCACCTGAGCAGGAAATGGCGCTGGACAGCAACGACACGCGCATGCAACAGGTCGTCTATGCCAACGGCATGCTCTGGGGAGCCCTCGACACGGCGGTCAACGCGTCGGCGAATACCCGGGCCGGAATTGAGTGGTTCGTGGTCAACCCGGCGGCGGCCGGCGGTCCGTCGGTCGTTAACCAGGGCTACCTCGCGGTCTCGCAGAACAACGTCATCTACCCAGCGATTGCCGTCCGGCCGGACGGGAGTGGCGTCATGGCCTTCACGCTGGTCGGTCGGAACTACTATCCCAGCGCGGCTTTTGCGTCGATCAGCACCGCCGGAGTCGGAACCGTGCAGGTTGCCGCAGCCGGCATCGGCCCGGACGACGGCTTCACCGGAACCGGCATTTACAACGCGCCGAACCCCGCCCGTCCACGTTGGGGCGACTACGGCGCAGCGGTGGTCGACGGGAGCAACATCTGGATTGCATCCGAATACATCGGACAAACGTGCGACCTCTCCACGTACCTTGCGACGGGTGCGAGCTGTGGTGGAACTCGGACGACGCTGGCGAACTGGGATACGAGAATCACTGAGGTGACCCCAGGCTCATAGCAGCGTTCGAAAGCTCATCGGATTGAAAGAGGCCGGGCCGATGCCCGGCCTCTCCCTTATGCGGGCGCCGTATTGCGGCGCTCGATCGCCGCTTGATCAGCCGGCGGTCGCCGCTGCTCGAGCTGGCCTGGCAAGGTCCGGATCTTACGCGGCCGTCCGTCTTTCTTTGACCAGAGGACGGCCTCACCCGCCGCTGTTTCGATCTCGGAGCTTTGGCCGAAGGCGCGGAGCACGTCATTGGCCGACCCGATCGCAACGACGACGTCGACACGATCCCGGACGCTGGCGGCCAGGTCATCCGGATGGACGGTGATCAACATCGTGCTGTCCAATGTCTCCGGCACGGTCAGCTCCACTGGTCCCCAGGACTTTGGCAGCACGTGATGAGCTTCATCGATGATCAGCCAGTGGGGTCTGCCGGTCCTGGCGCGAGATTCCTGGAGCCTCGGCAGCAACGCCTCGAAAAATGCCGGTCGCTCGCGAACCGCCAATCCCACCAGGTTGATCGCCACGCTCTGATACGGCTCATTCAGCATCGAGATCGCTTCGTCGATGCTGGGCGCACGCTCGGCCGTCCCGAGCGTCACGGCGATCGGTAGGTTCTCGTAATCGCCCTCGGGGTCGACGACGCAGAACTGGTATCGCTGCTCGGACAGCCGTTCGAGAAAACCGCGAACGATGCTCGATTTTCCACCACCGGACTGTCCCGCAACCAGCACGCTCGGCCCGTAGGCGCTGATGGTGATGGGCTCGTCCCCCGCGTGGCCGAGCGCGATTCGACGGCGTTTCAGCTTGGGCTCGGCGGAACGCAGGTCCTCCGCGATCAGCGACTCGATGACTTCGCGGACGCCGTCGCTGGCGCGACCGGTTGTCACCAGGTCAGCGTGATTTTTCAAGCTGTCGAGCGCATTGGCGACGGCAACCCCACATTCCGACATTTCGAGCAGCGCGTGGTCGTTTTCGGCGTCGCCGATCCCGACGACGTTGTGGGCCGAGAAGCGCAGCTCATCGAGCGCCGCCGCCAGGCCGGTTGCTTTGTTGACCGATGACGGCAAGATCATGACCGAGCCCTTGTTGAAAATGATCTCGAGCTCCAGGCCGAACTCGCGAACCACCTCGAGCGCCACCCGTTCATTTGGCTGAACCGTCGCCACGACCACGTGGCCGACGGCCAGGGGGTCGACGCCGCGCTTTTTCAGCGCGTCGACGAAGGCAGCCGGTGGGGGCGCGGCGAGCAGCCGCAGCTCCTGGGGTTGCGGTCGATAGATCACCGCGCCGTTCTCCGCGACCACGCGATCGAATAACGACACCTCGGGGAAGACGCGGCCCAGGTCATCGACCTGCCGGCCCGTGACGAGGAGCAATTTCCGCCCGGTCGCGGCGAGCCGTCGGAGCGCCTCGATCGTTTGCCGGTCGACTTCGCCATGATGGGCCAGCGTGCCGTCGTAATCGGTTGCGAGGGCGAGGTAACGCATCAGCGGTCCTTCTCGGGGCTGGTCGCGAGGATGATGCGGATCGGCCGGTCGTGCCGGACGTAATCCCAGGCCCAGGAGAGCAAGGCGCTGATCCGGTTGCGGAAGCCAATCAAGTAATAGACGTGAACCAGCAGCCACGTCAGCCATCCGAGGAGCCCCGTGAATTCGAGACCGCTTGGCAGATGGGTTACCCCAGCGTTTCGACCGACGGTCGCCATGGTGCCCTTGTCGACGTAACGAAAGGGCGCCCGCGAGCGCCGGTCGCCTCGCACCTCATCCATGATCGTCGCAGCGACATACCGTCCACCCTGCATGGCCGGCGGCGAGAGCATGGGCAGCTCGCTGGAATTGCCGATCTTCGGCGTGGCGACGTCACCAATGGCGAAGGCTCTCTCTACGCCGGGCACGCGCAGCCTCTCATCGACCTGCAGCCGATAGTCGGGAAGACGGGGTAGGCTTCCGTCGCCGGTCACATCATTGGGACGGACTCCGGCGGACCAGATGATCGTCTCGCATGCGATCCTTGTCCCGTCCGCCAGCGTGACGCTGCGCCCGTCGGCGTGCTTGACCAGCTTGTGCGTGACGACATCCACCCGCCGGCGTTCGAGAATGCGCTGAGCGTACCGGCCGAGGCGCGGTGAAAACGGACCAAGCAGGCGGTCGGTCCCCTCGACCAGGACGATGCGGGTCTCAGCGCGCGAGATGTCGTGGTAGTCCTTGCCGGCCACGATATCCAGCAACTCGGCGAGCGCGCCGGCTGTTTCCACGCCGGTTGGCCCACCGCCGACCACGACGAAGGTGAGTAGGGCTCGCCGGACTTCGGGATCGGACGTGGCATCCGCACGCTCGAGACACGTCAGGACATGGTTCCGCAGCCTGGTGGCGTCGGGCAGCGCCTTGAGGCTGATCGAGACATTGGCAACCGCCTGGTTCCCGAAGTAGTTATCGATGCTTCCGGTCGCGAGCACGACATAGTCGTAGGGCAGCTCCGTCCCGCCGCGCAGGCAGACGACGCTTCGTTTGAAGTCGACGCGCTCCACACGGGATTCTCGAAAGCGAACGTTCGATGAGTGACGAAAGATGGTGCGGAGCGGATAGGCGATGTCGCTCGGGTTGAGCAGCCCGGTCGCGACCTGGTAGAGCAGCGGCGTGAAGAGGTGATAGTTGTGCTGGTCGAGCAGCGTCACGCCGACCGGCTGCCCGTCGAGTTTTCGCGCGCAGGTAAGGCCGCCGAATCCAGCGCCCACGATGATGACTCTTGGCGGGTCAGCCATCGATCACGACACGGAGCTGCGAGTGCGCCTCGCGCAGCGCCGCTTCGACTTCGTCCGGTGTTTGGCCCCGGGCGAACATGAAGCCGAGGTAGCGATCGCCCTCCGGAAGGGGGACCAGCGCCTCGCCGGGCGGGATCGTGATCACCAGGCCGTCGATTCCCTGCACCTGATTGGCCTCGCTGTGCCCCTCGACCCGGAGCAGGGTTCCGGCGCTCGGGATCGGCAGCATCATGACGCCGGCGGCCTGCCGTTCGCGGGCGTGCGCGGGCATCGGCATCCCAGCGGCGTGTCGCAGGATCAGCTCCTCGAGCGTCATGCCCGAGCCGAAGCGCAGGCTGCGCGAGCAGAGACCGCCGATCGAGCGCGCGGCCACCTCCAAGATCCAGATCCCTTCGGCGTTGAGCCGCAGCTCAGCGTGGATCGGCCCTTCGGTGAGGCCGAGGGCTGCGGCCGCGCGTGCGGTGGTTTCCGTGATCCTGGACTGGAGCTCGAGACTCAGTCGCGACGGGGTCAGATAGATGGTCTCCTCGAAATAGGGACCATCGAGCGGATCGGGCTTGTCAAAGATGGCGAGGACCTCGAGCTGCCCACCTCGCAGCAGGGCCTCGACCGCGACCTCATTACCCGGAATGAAGTCTTCGATGAGGAGCCGAGGACGGCCGCCATTTGGGTGACAGCTGGTCACGATTCCCGCAACGCGACGGAACACATCCACAAAATCCGCTCGACTGCTGGCCTTGATGACGCCCTGGCTCCCAGAGAGATCGAGCGGTTTGACTACGCTTGGGAAGCGAATCGTCGAGGCCAGGCGAACCGGATCCTCATCGATGCCCGCGGTGACGAAGTGCGGTGTGGGCAGCCCTGCCGCAGAAAATCGCTCGCGCATTTGTGCCTTGTCCCTGGTGGCGCTCACCGACGCCACCGAGTTATGGGGAAGGGAGAGCGCATCAGACGCCGCTGCCGCCACCAGCGTTCCCGTGTCGTCAACCGAAACCACTGCATCGAGCGGGCGGTCGCGGGCAAAGTCGACGATGCGCTGGGTCGATCCAGCCAGGTCATCGAACTTGAGCCGGAGGTGGCGGCCTTCCATCAGGCCGGCGAGGGCGGGCCGGTGCTC
Source organism: Candidatus Dormiibacterota bacterium (assembly GCA_036269255.1). Taxonomy (GTDB): domain Bacteria; phylum Chloroflexota; class Dormibacteria; order CF-121; family CF-121; genus CF-13. Next base: position 4,664 of record DATASI010000166.1, on the reverse strand, counting down.
TGATCCGACCACCACCTCCACGCCCAGCCGCGTCGCGGCGGCCATGAAATCGTGCGTCCGGTAGGTCCGGCTGGGGATGAGCAGGAGCACGCGCGCCATCGATCTAAGTTGACCACGAATAGAATCAAGGCCATGGAGCCAAGGGTGACGATCACGCCGGCGGCAGCGGAGAAGGTCGAGGCGGTCCGCGCGAAGAGCGGGCGCCCCGATGCCTGCTTGCGAATCGCAATCGCCGGGCGGCGGAGCGGCAGCTTCGTCTATCAACTGGACCTGGTCGCTCCGGAGGACGCCCCGGCGGAAGACCTGGTCGTCGAGGAGGGTGGCATCCGTCTCCTGATCGACCTGAACAGCGCCGAGAAGCTGGCGGGAGCGGTGATCGACCTCGACCCTGCGGTGATGGGCGGCGCGCTGCATATCGGGAATCCCAACGACGGCTGGCACGATCCGATCGCTGCCCGGGTCCAGGAGATCCTCGATCGCCAGATCAATCCATCGGTTGCCGCGCATGGTGGCTACGTCGATCTCCTCGAGGTCCGTGACGGCGCGGCTTATGTGCAGCTGGGGGGCGGTTGCCAGGGCTGCGCGCAGGTCGACGTGACGCTCAGGCAGGGCATCGAGGTCGCGATCCGGCAGGCGGTGCCCCAGATCGATCGCGTCATCGACACCACCGACCACGCGGCCGGAACCAATCCCTACTTCCAGCCGGCGAAGAAAGCCTCCTAGATCCGGGCGATCCGGCGGAGCCGCATGCGTGGCCCAAAGCGCGGGGCCTGGATTCCGCCCAGCGTGAGCAGGCGGACGACTCTCGCGCGGTGCCCGCGATAGGGCTCGAGCAGCTCGATCATGCGGGCGTCGGTCGCGCGCGCCTCGCCGGCGAGCGCCCAGCCGACCTGGTGGGGGAGATGGTAGTCGCCGACCGAGACGACATCGCGGTCGCCCAGCGCCACCGCCGAGACCTCGGCTGCGGACCAGGGGCCGACGCCCGGAAGGCTCATCAATAACTTCCGAGCCGCGTCTGGGGCCAGCGCAGCGGTGCGGTTGAGCCGCGCGGCCAGCGCGGCAGCGGTCTGGACGATGGCGAACCGCCGGTGCTCGATGCCAAGGCGGTGGACCCCCCAGTACGGGGTTTCGAGCAGGCGCGAGGGTGAAGGTTGGAGATGCAGGCCCTCGCCTCCCGGCGCCGGTTCGCCGAACGCGCGGACGAGCCTGGCGTAGGACGACCAGGCTTCGACCCCGGGTACCTTTTGCTCGAGGATGGTCGGAAGCAGCGCCTCAAAGACAAGGCCGGTGCGGCCCAACCGTAAACCGGTATGCCGGCGATGGAGCTCGGCGAGCAGGCCCGGTCGCGGTGTGAAGGCCTCGGGCGCGTCGTCGAAGCCGAGAAGCTGCGGGACCTGCTGGACCAGCCAGCCGGCGCCCTCGCCCCAGGCCGATGCCTGGATCGTGTGGGCCTCCAGGCGAAGCTTGAGGCAGCCAGGGCCCTCGGGTGTCCGTGCCGCCCGCCATACCTCATCCCCGGAGAAGCGGATGGTCGGGTCTCGCGGCCCGCGCTGCAGCGGCCCAAGGGTCAAGCCGAGGTCGAGCGGGAAGGGCACCGAATAGGCGGCCCGGGCTGCGGCCGGCACCGAACCACCTTACTGCATGAGCTTCAGCACGCGTTCTGCCGTCCCCTACGTATTATCAAGACAGCTGATAGGAGGGATTGCAGCTTGAGGACCGGGCCGCCATGATCCGTTGCGCCTGGTGCGGCGCGAAGAATTACGCCATCGATATGTGGTGCGCTCGTTGCCGCCACCACCTCGATTGGCAGCCGGCACAGCGGCGTCGTCGCTCGGCCGTCTTCTCGGTCCTGACGGCCGCGGCGGCCGCTGCCGGCGTCGCGATGGCCATCACGCTTCCGGCCGCGGGCGGGTTCACGGGATCCGTGCGGTTCGCCTTGCCCGGGTTGCCCAATACGGGTTCGGGGGAGACCAGCGCCATCCGGCAGGATCGTCCGGCATCGAAGGCAGCCGCAACGCCGGGCACCACGCCGACCGCGGAGGCGACGCCGTCCGATTCAGCGGCTCCAGCGGATTCGGCGCCTCCCCTCGACGTGGCCCCGTCCGTCGATCCGGCTCCGTCCGGCCTCGCAGCCGCGCCCCCGGTGCTTGCGGTTCCGCCCGTGCAGGTTCAACCCGCGCCGGCGATTCAGTCTGCCGGAGACGATCCTGCCGCCGCGGTGGACCAGTTTTACCAGGCGGTGTCGGCGCACCGGTTCGACCTGGCTGCCTCGCTTTGGAGCTCGCAGATGCGGGCCGCCTACCCGCCGGCCGTCTACATCGACCAGCGCTTCGCCGACACCCAGCGGATCGGCGTCGGTAGCCAGCGAGTCCTGGCTGACGCGGCCGGGAGCGCGCTGGTCTACGTTGACGTCCTCGAAGTGATCGGCGGCCAGACGCGCGAATGGGTCGGAACCTGGCAATTGATCCAGGGAGGCAATGGCTGGCTGCTGAACAGCCCGAGCCTGAGAGCCGGATGAGCATGCTGAAGATCGGATCCCCGAAGACGATCGGCACACCGGTCCGCTGTCCGAACTGCCGGCATCACAACCTCGCGATCGACATCTGGTGCGAACGCTGCGGGCGCCCGCTCGACTGGAAGCCGACGGACAGCGCCCGGCCCGTGGCTGCCCGCCCGGCTCCCCCAATCGCGCAACCGCCAGCATCAGCGTCCGCGCGCGAGCTGCTGCAGGCACCAGAACCGCCCGAAGCGCCGGACGCGCCAGCCGCTCCGCCGCCCGCGCGGCGACCCACGGGGCTCGTCGACGCAGGCCGCCGGCAATACTGCTGGAGCTGCGGCGTGCCCAATGAACCGGACGATCGCTTTTGCAGCGAGTGCGGCAAGGCTCTGGGCGGTGTCGCGGCGAGCGCCGGAGCGAGAACAGAACGGCGCCAGGCCGCTGGCCCGGCGTTGCCGCGATTGGCGCTTCCGACAATCGCCCTGCCGCGCCTCCGCGTCCCGAAGGTCCACTTTCCAACGTGGCGGCTGCCACGCATCTCGGTGTCGCACATTCGGCCTCCAATCGTGCCGCGGACAGTGCTGGTCGTGGGCCTGGTGCTGGTCGCCCTCCTGATCGTGCCGCTCGCTTATTTGCTGTTCCCCGGGCACAGCTCCGTTGCCAGCCGCCAAACAGCGGGGGCGCGCCTGGCAAGCACGAGCGGAACGCACCCGAAAGCGGGCACCCCGCAAGCGGTAGCGATCGCCGCGGTCGAGGCCAAGACGGGCCTCAAGAACTCGGCGAAATGCGCCGGAAGCTCCGCCTGTCTATCGATCACCGGGCAGACGATGGGCCAGGGCGCGGCGGCGATCGTCTTTTCGACTGCACAAACGGGAGGCCGTCAGTGTGTCAGCTACCTGGTGCAGAGGAGCGGCGCCTGGCAGCTGCTCGACCCGGTGGTCTGCGCCCTTCCCGGGCAAGTGTCGCCCCTGGTCGGCCACGATGCCGCCGTCCACGTGCCGGGAAACTGTGCCAACGTTCGCGACGGGGCGAGCCTGAAGGGCGGCGTGGTCGCGTGTCTCCGCGACGGGACAACGGTTCACGTTGACGGCGGGCCGGCCTATGCCGACGGCCTGATCTGGTGGCACACCAGCACAGGCTGGATGGCCCACGCCTTCCTGGTTGCGCCCTAAAAGCTAGTCGTGGTGCTGCGGCGCGGTGTTGCGCAGGCGCTTGACCATCTCGAGCAGCATCTTGTAGGTGATGCTGGGGTTTTCCATCAGGAGTGGCTTGACCTCCCACGAGATCAAAGCCAGACAGGTGGTTGGGGAATCGGCCCGGACGTCGGCGGTTCTGGGTCCGCCGTCGAGGACGGAGATCTCGCCGAAGAACTGCCCTGGTCCCATCGAGGCGACGGTCCGGCCGTTCTGGACGATGGAGACGTTGCCCTCCTTGATGATGTAGAGCCCATGGCCACCGGCGCCGGCCTGGACGATCATGGTGCCGCGGGGATACGACTGCTCCTTAACCAGCTTGGCCAGCAGGCCGAGCTCCTTCTTGTCCAGTGAGCTGAAGAGCGGAACCTGGCGAAGCGTTTCGGCCGGGTCGGTCTTGACGGCCATCAGTCCTCCTCTGCGTATCGACGCGTCCCTACGATACCGCAGCCGCGGTGAATGAAAAAGGGCTCGGGGGAATCCCGAGCCCTGGAGCGTCCGGTGTTAGCGGCTCTTTACCCCTGAAAGCCGCTCGTTCTTCATGGCCTCCATGCGCTGGCCTAGATCCTCGAGCTCCTCCTTCGAGAGCACCTTGCTCTTGACTTTGGGGAACAGCTCTTTCTCCTCCTCTTCGACGTGGTGCATGACGTCCTCCATCAGCACCTTGAGCCCGGCGCGCCATTCATCGGTTGCCTTGTCCGCCTGCTCGAGGTCGCCCAGCACCATCTTGATCTGCTTGTGCTCCTCAATCGACTCGAGGACCAGGTCACGGGTCGGCTCCACGTTCTTGGCGGCCGGATAGAACAGCTTCTCCTCGATCTCGCTATGGACGGTAAGCTCCCGATCGAGCTCCTCGAAGAGGCCGACTTCGCCTTTGCTCTTCATCAGGCCGTCAAACAGCTTCTTGACCTTTCGGTGGTCGTTCTCCAAGAGGGTGATCGCGTCCATCACCTACCCCTTAGTGGTGAAAGAAG
>DATASI010000165.1:0-1502 GCA_036269255.1 Candidatus Dormiibacterota bacterium | reverse complement strand
CGAGCCGGTGGACGCGCTGATCGACGCGGAGCTCGAGGCCGACCCGACCGACCAGGGCCAGCGAGCCGCTGCCGCCGCCCAGGCGGCGCGGCCGACGAAGGAGGCCAAGGCCCAGGCCTGGTCCGCCGTCACGAGCCATGGACCGTCGCTGGCCATGAAGCGGGCGATCGCGTCAGGGTTCCACCGCGCGGATCAGGAGGAGCTGCTGAGCGCCTACGTCAAGCCTTTCTTCGACGCGGTGATGCCGATCTGGGAGGGATTCGTGATCGAGGAAGCGCTGGGCTTCATCGGCTCGATGTACCCGCAGACAGTGATCACGCAGGACGTGGTGACCCGGACGGATGGATTCCTGGCGAAGGATGTCCCCGGCCCCATCAAGCGCTCGCTGCTGGAATCCCAGGACGACCTGAAGCGAGCCCTCGAGGCACGAGCGTTCAACAAGTAGGTCAGTGCGGCCTGAGCGTCCCCTCCGTCCGGGTGCGCCGTCCACCTCCCCGGCGCGCGGGGAGGCCAACAGTGCAGCTGCGATCGTGGAGTACTACTAGCTCACCCATACAATTGCCGGGTTGGGGATCATCAGTGCGCCGCGTACTTCGATGAAATCCTGGGCAATAGTTGCAACCATCCTAGGGGCTGCTACGGTCGGATCAGCCGTGCCTTTCGTTGCGGAGCCTGCTGCCAGGGCCGGGCCGGAGTTCTTGGGCGCCGCTGGCCTGCTGGGTCTGGTCATTGCAGGATCGGCGGCCCTACATCGGCAAAGCGGCCTGTGGGCGCTTTCGCCAGTTGCAGTTGCGCTCAGTTCCTATGTTGCGATCGCCGTCCTGAGCCCGCTACTGGCTCAATTCACCAGCAACGCGGCCGGCGTCAGCGCCCCGATCCAGCTTACAGCGCACGAGACTTTCGACACGTTCACCATCTTCATGGTCGCTAGCCTTGGATTGATCGCAGGAGCCTTAATCGGTGCCCGGCATGCACCGCCCGTACCACGAGGCGCGGGGTTGACCGGGTCGCCGCGCATCGTGCGCTTGGCCGCGATTACGGCGATGCTGCCGGCCCTGCTCAACCTCGTTGTCTACCGCGAGACATTGCTCGACCGGTTCACGTATCTCGTGGGCGACCAAGGCAGCCCGCTCACGATAGGAATTCAGGTTCTAACGCTGCCGGCGGTCGTGATCCTCGGCTGGCTGACCAGATCGGCTCGAGGTCATGCCGGAAAGTTCTTCGCGTGGATAGGCATCGTCATATATACCGTCATCCTGTTCTCGCTGGGCACGCGTGCTTTCTCGCTTATACCCCCGCTCGTAGTAATTGGAATTTTGTCAGCCAACCCGGCATCGAGACCCGCACGTGCCGCCTTACTTGTAGCCGCGATCACATCGATCATGCTCCTGCAAGCCACCGTTGGCCTGCGAACCAGCACCAGTGAAAACGGTCTCCTTCCGTACCTGTGTAGCTTGGTAAACGGCACCTCCAATGTCGGACTGGCTTCTGCCGCCAACAAC
>DATASI010000164.1:0-1622 GCA_036269255.1 Candidatus Dormiibacterota bacterium | reverse complement strand
ATGTTCAACGAGGCCGTGGAGAAGTCGGAGGCGATCAGCGTCAACGATCTGATCATCAGGGCGGTCGCGCTGGCGCTGACGAAGTTCCCGGAAGTCAATGCCTCCTGGGCCGAGGACCACATCGAACGGAAACGTGATATCAACATCGGCATTGCCGTCGGCCTCCCGGACCGCCTGATCGTGCCTGTTCTCCGCAACGCAGATCAGAAATCGCTGAAGGATATCGCCAGCGAATCGAAGCAGCTGATCGAACGTGCGCGATCCAACAAGGCCTCCTCGCAGGATTACCTCGGCAACACCTTCACGATCTCCAATCTTGGAATGTTCGACGTCGAGCAGTTCACCGCGATCATCAACCCGCCGGACTCTGCAATCCTCGCGGTCGGGTCGGTGATGGACAAGCCGATCGTCAAGGATTCCCAGGTGACTGCCGGCAAGCGGATGCGGGTGACGATGACCGTGGACCACCGCGTCGTCTACGGCGTGACGGCCGCCCAATTCCTGCAGGAGGTCAAGCGCCTGCTGCAGAGCCCGATGGCCCTGGTGCTCTAAGAACGACCGCATGGCTGGCGGTCCGGCAGCTGTAATGGAAGCGCCTGCGACTGGTTCATCCCGATTTCGGTGCTGCTGCCGCTGTTGATCCTGGTGATGGTCGGGATAACCGGCGCTCGGGCCTCTGCCATCGCCTCCCGTCAGATCGACCGGAGAGGGTGGGCGATTGCACTCGGTGCCTTCACGGCGGTCGGGATACTCGGACCGGTCGCAAGCCTGCTGATTTTTCGGGATAGCCCGGATCGATTCGTCCTGGTGGCTACGATCCTGGTCGCGCTGGTGCCGCTCGCCGCCCTCGCCTACACACTGCTTCGCGTCTCAGGCGGTGGCCTGCCCCGCGGAACGTCCCGCGATTCGTCCTGAGAAAAGGCAGCCGCCGAGGAACGTCCCTTCCAGCGAGCGGTATCCATGCATCCCTCCCCCACCGAATCCGGCGACCTCGCCCGCCGCGTACAGGCCGGGCAGCGGCGTGCCGTCGGCGCGAAGGACGCGGCCCGATAGATCCGTATGCAGACCGCCGAGTGTCTTGCGCGTCAAGATGTGCAACCGGACAGCAATCAGTGGTCCAGCCTCGGGATCGAGTAGCCGTTTGGGTCGCGCGACGCGAGTCAATCGATCGCCAAGGTAGCGCCGCGCCGCGTAAATGCCACGAATCTGCGGGTCGTCGCTCGTTGGGTTGAGAATTTCTTGGTCACGCGCGTCGATTTGCAATTTGAGCATCGTCGGATCGAGACGAGCGTCGTCGGTTAGGCGGTTCATTCCGAGCACGAGGCCTTCGAGGTCGTTAGCCACGACAAAGTCGGCGCCCTTCTCCTTGAAGGCCTCAACCGGTCCTGGTCCCGATTTCGAGACCAAGCGCCCGAGAAGCATCCGGATACTTTTGTTCGTGAGATCAGGATTCTGTTCCGAGCCGGAGAGAGCGAACTCGCGTTTGATGATCGATTGATTCAGCACAAACCAGGAGTAATCGGATCCCGTCTTCATCAGGTGCTGCAGCGTTCCGAGGGTCTCGAAGCCCGGATAGAACGGCGCCGGGAGCCGGTTGCCTGTCGCATCGAACCACATCGCAG
>DATASI010000163.1:0-2008 GCA_036269255.1 Candidatus Dormiibacterota bacterium | reverse complement strand
GGACAGGTAAGCCGAGTAGGGCTCCTGGATCGTATGCCGGCGTCCGGTCAGGGCCATCGTCGCCATCGTCGAGCCGTGGTATGCCTGGGCCGGCGAGATCACCCGCCACCGATCGGCCTCGCCGCGATCGACGTGGTACTGGCGAGCCAGTCGCAGCGCCGTCTCGTTGGCTTCGGATCCGCTCGAAGCAAACCGGACACGTGCCATCTCCGGCGCCAGCCCGATCAGCCGGTCGGCGAGCTTTTCCATCGGCTCGTTGGTGAAATGGTCCATATAGAAGTACGCGATGCGCTCCGCCTGCCGGGCGCCGGCCTCGACAACCTCGGTCGCACCGTTGCCGAGCGATGACACCATCGCGCCGCCTGAGCACGCGTCGAGGATCCTTTCGCCGCCTGTCGTCTGCAGCCACACCCCCTGGCCGCTCTCGATGCTCGGATACGCGAGGTCGAGAAAGCGCGGAAACGTGCTGGTCTGGTCTGCCGCCACGCGCTCGGGGCTCACGTCGATCGTTCCTTGCTCAAGGCCACCCGGTCGCGGAAAGCGTCAAGCAGGCGCCACGTCGCCTGCTTCGCCTGAGCCGCACGTTGACGGGTCTCCGTCAGCAGTCCCTGGGGGTCCACACCCTCGGCCTCCAGCTCGTGCGGGTAGGCGCGCACCCAGTCGTCCATGATCGCGGGCGTCACCTCGGGATGAAACTGCAGCCCCAGGTTGCGGCCGGAGACAAAGGCTTGCGGTGCCGCATCGGTCTCGGCGACCAGCTTCGCGCCCGGCGGCGCCGAGAAGCTGTCGAAATGCCACTGAAACCAGGGACCGGTGCTGATCAGATCGGGGTCGTGCGTCCGCACCGGCAGCCAGCCGATCTCCGCCTCGTCCGCGCGGAAGAGGCGGCTGCCGAGCACGCGGGCCAGCATCTGGCCGCCGAAGCACAGCCCGAGGATGGGCACGCCTGACTCGATCGCCTGCTCGTAAAGCTTCACCTCGCGCTGGACGAAGGGGACCGCGTCGTCGAAAGCAGCGAACTCTGAACCGAGCGAGACGATCAAGTCGAACCCGCGGGGATTCATCTCGTCCTCGTTCTCGTCGATTCGAAAGACCTCGATCTGCGCCCCCTGCTCCGCCAGCCATTCCGTCATGTGACCCGGCGGCGTCGGCTCTTCGTGCTGCAGGATCAGCGTGCGCGGCCGCCACGAGGAGCTCATTTGAGTCCCGACTCGATTGATTTCGCGACCGCGCGGATGGTCTCGGCGAACCGCTCCACCATCTGCATCAGCTCCGCGTCCGTGGTGGTGAAGGGAGGCGCGAACAGCGTCTGATCGCCGGCATATCCGTCACGGGTCGGCATCGTCGAGTAAACGATGAGGCCCAGGTCCATCGCCGTCAGGTCGACGCGCCGAGCGGTTCCGAGCTCGGGGGGCAGAAAGGACTCTCCGTCACGAGGGTCGACGTACTCCACGCCCAGCAGGAAGCCGTGACCCCGGACCTCGCGGACCATTGGAATGCCGGCAAGCGCCGCGGCCAGCTCGTCCCGCAGCTGCGGTCCCCTGGTTCGCATGCGTTCGACCAGCCCTTCCTCCCTCAGCACCTCGATCACGCGCAGGCCTACGGCTGTCGTCGCCGGAGCGCCATCCCACGTGTGTCCGTGAGTCAGCTTGCGCGAGCCGTTGGCGAAGGCCTGGTAAACATGGTCCTGGCAGATGACTCCGCCGATGGCCGCATAGCCCGCGCCCAGGCCCTTGGCGGTGGCGATGATGTCGGGCACCAGGGGCAGCTTGTCGGCCGCGAACCAGCTGCCGGTCCGGCCCATGCCGGTCACCACCTCGTCGTACAGGATGAGAAAGCCGTGTTTGTTCCGGCGCTCGGCGAGCCCTCTCCAAAAAAGCTCAGGCGGCGAATACGCAGGCAGCGCGGCGGCGGTTATCGGCTCGCAGAAATACGCGGAGACGTTCTGCGGCCCAACCTCTTCCAGAGCTCGGTCGAGAGCCGCGAGCGCCTCCTTCCCGGTCGGGTC
>DATASI010000162.1:0-15891 GCA_036269255.1 Candidatus Dormiibacterota bacterium | reverse complement strand
GAGTGTCGCCACCGCGCCGCTGCCGAGCTCGCTTTGTGCCGTCTGAGCTGGACGACGCGGAGCGGGGGGCGGGGAGTCAACCTCGTCGACGGGCGCTGGTTGGTGGACCTGGGTGCCGCCGTCGTACGCCGCCGTGCTGGGGAACGTTGTAAAGCCTGCTTCAAGGGCCATCGCCTGGAGGCGCGGATCCGCGCTCACCAGGTTGACCTTCTTGCCATAACTGTCGGCATAGCGCTTCAGCAGCCGGAAGCTCATCGCGCTTTGGAGGGCTCGGGCTCGATCGGGGACGACGAAGGTGACTTCGTCCTCCAGGCTCAAATCCCGGAGACGATCAACGAGGTCGGTGATCTCCTCGTCGCCTTCTACGTAGAGCAGCTTGGCCAGAGTCTTCACAGTTTTAACACGTCGCCGCCTTTCATACCGCAAACGCCACGGATTGTCGAGTTGTTACGCTGTCAGGTTTTGCGGCAGTCGCAACCGTGCGGAAGCCGCAATGTGAGCCCTACGCGCTCAGACTTCCGGGAATCAGACCTTCATCGCTTTCAGCACCTTCCGCATCAGGCCAAACAGCGGTGCCTGGCCCTCCGCCTGCTGCTGGATGGCATGGAAGGCGAGCCCCATCGGCGTGATGTCCTGCTGGTCCAAAAGCAGGCCCGTCGAGTCGTAAATACCGCGGATGTCCACCGGTCGCAGCACATTGACGTTTGGGGTGCGGCCGAAGGGAAGCTTCTCGGCCCAGGGGAAGGCCTTGAGCTGGTCCCTGACTTCGGGCAGCGCGCTGCCGCCTCCGGCGAGATAGATCGCGGTGGGCAGCCGGTCGCCTTTGGCCATCTCCTGCAACGTGATGGCGATCCCCTCCACCAGCACTTCTGAGTCGCGCGCCAGCACCGCCTGCACCTTCTGGGTGTGCTCCGGCGGCAGCTCTCCGCGCGAATGCCGCAGCTTGACGGCTTCCGCGTCCGCGAACGAGATGCCAAAGCGCGCTGCCAGCTTCTTGGTGAAGACCCGGCCGCCAATCGGGAACATGCGCGTCCCTTCGATCCCGCCGTTGCGGATGAGCGCGATGTCGGTGGTCCCCCCGCCGATGTCGATGAAGATGCCGCCGAAGTCGTAGACCTCGTCGCTCGCCGCGCAGCGAGCCATCGCATAGGGCTCGGCCACGGTGGCCAGCAGCTCGAGGTCGAGTTCCGAGGCGATCGTTTGCAGCGCGCCGATGTGCGTCAGGGGTGCGAAGGTGTTGAAGATCGTGATGACCATCGTCCGGCCCTGAAATCCCAGCGGGTCATTGACCACGTGTCCGTCGATCCGCACGCTCGTGATCGCCGAATTGATCAGCTTGACGTCGACGTCCGGCACCCCGAGCTCGAGGCTCATGGCGTGCTGGGCTTCGCGCAGGGCACGCTTCTGCACCAGCTGGAGGGTCTGGATCAACTCGCTCTCGCTGATCTTCAAAGTGGGATCCGACCGTGGAATCGTGATCGATGTGCTGAACCCCTTGACCTGCTCTCCGGCGATGCCGATTACGGCCTGGCCCGGGATGGTGTCGCACATGTCCTCCGCCTGGGACATGGCGCGATCGCACCGGTCGATGATGCCCTGGATGTTGGTTGGCACGCCGCCCTGCATGTCGGCATAGTCCTGGCGTTGCTTGGACGCGCCCAGGACGACGCCGTTCCGCCCTTCCCGTTTGACGACCAGGGCCTTGATGTACTCCGTGCCAATGTCGAGCGCCGTGTAGTAGTTCTCGTAATCGGCCCCGCGGCGCAGCCGCTTGATGCGGTCTTTGATCTTGATCATGGGCGGGCGCCGTCCTCGGGCGGCGGAGCGCTGAGGTGGTCGCGCACGTAATCCTGCACCGTCTTGAAGGCGGCGTCGACTCGATCCGGATCGATGCCGCCACCCTGGCCAACCGGCCCCCGGCCGCCCCCTTTCCCGCCGGCCACCTGCCGGAAGGCCTGCACGAGGTCGTTGGCGGCAAGGCGCTCTGCCAGCGGGCTCGCCACCTTGACGGCGAAGTTGCGGCCGCTGACGACGATCGCGACGCCGTTTCCATTGGCACGATTCAGCGCCTGGTCGGCGAAGACCAGGAGCTCTTTCTCTCCTTCGTCGAGCCGCTGGAGCAAGAGATGCACGCCGTTGACCTTCGCCTCCTGGATACGAGCGCCGGCTCCCGCGGCCAACCGCTGCCGCAATCCGGCAGCCTCCTTTTCGAGCCGCTTGACCTCAGCCTGCAACGCGGCGACCCGTGACGGCAGTTCGGCCAACCCGGCGCGGAATGTCTCTTCGAGTTCGCCAAGCACGCGCTCCTCGGCCCGGACCTGACGTTCGGCGGCGCTGCCGGCGCGCATTTCGATTCGCCGGATCCCCGCGCCGATGCTGCGGTCGGCGGAGAGGAGCGCCAGGCCGATCTCCCCGCTTCGCTCGACATGGGTGCCGCCACAGAGCTCGCGGGCCCAATCGCCGAAGCTGACGACGCGGACGACGTCGCCGTACTTTTCATCGAAGAGGGCGACGGCGCCGGTCGCGATCGCCTTCTCGAGCGGGAGCTCCTCGACGCGGCGGACCAGATTGGCGCGGATCTGCTCGTTGAGCCGCGACGCGACCCGTTCCAGCTCCTCCGGTTCGAGCGCGCGCGGGAAGCGGAAATCGAAGGTGGCATAGGCCGGCTGCACCGATGAGCCCGCCTGGGTGGCTTCGTCGCCGACCACGTCCTTCAGGGCGCGGTGCAGCAGATGGGTCGCCGAGTGATGGCGGGCGATCGCCTGGCGCCGCGACGCGTCAACCAGCGCGTGCACCCGATCGCCGGGCGCGATGTCTTGCGGCCTGACGGCGACGCGATGCCGGAGGGCCTCGCCCTGCCACTGGACGTCGAGCACGCGGCGCTGCTCGCCGTCCCAGCTGAGCCAGCCGGTGTCGGCGGTCTGGCCGCCTCGTTCGGCGTAAAACGGCGTCTCGTTCAGGAAGACGTCGGCATGCGCCTCGTCGCCGGGCACCGGGAAGACGTCGGTGACGATGCTCTCGCTTTCCAGGCGGTCGTAGCCGAGGAATGTCGTCGACTGCCTCGTCATCGGCGCGGCGAATTCGCCAGTCGCCCCGCGGCTTCGGGCGCGCTGCCCTTCCATCAGTGAGGCAACCGCCGTCATATCGATCGAGACTCCGCGCTCCTGCGCCAGTTCGGCGGTGAGCTCTACCGGGAATCCGAGTGTGTCATGCAGGTAGAACACTTCTTCAGGGCTTAGGGTTCCGCGCTCGAGCAGGCCGTTCAGCCGTTCTGTTCCCTGCCGGAGCGCGACCGCGAAGCGCTCTTCCTCGACTTTCACCGCCCGCTGGATCTCTTGCGCCTTCGCCCGAACCTCGGGATAGACATCGCCCAGCAGCCGTGCGACGACCGGAACGCCGGAGGAAAGCGTGGCGGATGGTCCCAGGCGCCGCGCATGCACCATGGCTCTGCGGATCAGTCGCCGCAGGACGTAACCTCGGCCGTCGTTCGCCGGCACGACACCGTCGGCCATCAGCATCGTCGTCCCGCGCGCGTGATCAGCCATGACCTTCAACGAGACGTCGATGTCCGGGCTGCGGCCGTAGGGGTGGCCGGTTTCCTGCGACCAATGGTGGATCAAGGGCTGAAAAGCGTCCGTCTCAAAGACGCCATTTCGTTGACGATTCACGACGGCCGTGATGCGCTCGAGGCCCATCCCGGTGTCGATGCCTTTCCGCTGCAAATCCGTCCGGTTGCCGGACTGATCGCGATTCCACTGCATGAAGACCAGGTTCCAGATCTCGAGGAACCGGTCGCAGTATTCGCAGTTCGGACCGCAGTCAGGACGTCCGCAGCTGTACTCCTCTCCCCAGTCGTAATGGATCTCTGAATCCGGCCCGCAGGGACCGGTAGGGCCGGCGGCCCAGAAGTTGTACTCATCACCGAAGCGGCGGATTCGCTCGGCCGGGACCCCCGTCTTCAGCCAGATCTCGCAGCTCTCGTTGTCATCGTTGTGGATCCCGGCCCACAGGCGACCTTCTTCCAGGTGCAGCTCTTTGGTCAGGAACTCCCAGGCATAGGGGATCGCCTTTTCTTTGAAGTAGTCACCGAAGGAGAAGTTGCCAAGCATCTCGAAGAAGGTCAGGTGGTGGCCATCGTGCCCCACGAGGTCGATGTCCACCGCCCGGAACACCTTCTGGCAGGTGGTAGCCCTCGGGTAGGGCGGCTGGCTCTGGCCGAGAAAGTACGGTTTGAATTGCACCATTCCGGCACTGGTGAACAGCAGGCTGGGATCGCCGAACGGGATCAGGGATGAGCTCGGCAACACCTTGTGGTCCCGCTCCTTGAAGAAGTTGAGAAAACGCTGGCGGATGTCCGCGCTATTCATTGGCTCTTGCGCGCAGAGTGATTGTACTGAGTTGCCGGCCGGGGTCTAGGTTGGGACCGGCAGCTCACGCTTGAGCCGCTCCACGGCGGCCCGCTGCAATCTGGACACGTGCATCTGGGAGATTCCCAGCCGCTTGGCGACTTCCGCCTGAGGCAGCTCGTCGACGAAACGCAAATACATGATGCGGCGCTCGCGCGGCGTCAGGTGGCGCATGGCCTGGTCGAGCAGGTCCTGGAGCTCCACCTTGTCCAGGTTCTCGTCATCCAGGCCCAGCCGTTCGGTCAGCTGCAGGCCGTCATCTTCCCTGGCCGCCGGCCCGGTCGAGTCAAAGGAGATGGTTCGCTGGGCTGGGCTCGCCTCCATCGCCGCCAGGACCTCCTCGGGGTCGAGCTCCAGTTCTTTGGCGATTTCCTGGACCGACGGCTGACGCCCGAGCCGCGCCTGCAGCCGCTGCCCGGCCAGGTCGGCGCGTTGCATCGTTTCCTGCAGCCGCCGCGGCACCTTGACCGCCCAGCTCTTGTCGCGAAAATAGCGCTTGATCTCGCCGACAATGGTGGGCGTCGCAAAGGTCGAGAATTCCAGCCCACGCTGCGGCTCGAAGCGCTCGATTGCCTGGAGCAGCCCGATATAGCCGACCTGGACGATGTCTTCCAGCGGTTCACCGCGGTTGGCGAACTTCCTCGCCAGAAAGACGACCAGGTTGTTGAACAGCTCGACCAGCTGCTGCCGGACCTGTGGGTCTTTGGTCTTCTGGTATTTGAGGAAGAGACGGCGGACGAGATCGCGATTCGGTCGGACCGTGGTCGAGGTAGTGGCCGCCGGCCGGTCTACTCGATCAGGTATTTGACCATCCTCATCCGCATGCTGCCGGTCTGGTTGTCCACCTGGTAGCGGAGCTCGTCAACAAACAGCCGGATCATGTTCAGGCCAATGCTTTCATAGTCGAGGTCAGCCTCGCGACGGGCCTGGCGCACGGCAGCCTGGTGCTGCTCCAGCGCCCGAGGCGGCACGCTGCGTACCTCGACCTCAAGCTTGCGCGGCTGGGTCTTGAAGATCAGCTTCAGCTGGCCGTTGCCGGTGCCCCATTTCTGGGCCGCTGCGGCGCAGGCGTTCTCACATGCTTGCGTGATGGCGATGTTCAGGTCGTCGATCTCTGGCAACGAGAAGCCGACCACCAGACCGAGCGAAGCAGCCGCCCGTTTCGCGACCACGATGTAATCGCCGACCGCGGGCAGCTTGAGCTCGGTGACATAGGCTCCTCCGCCCGAGGCGACGTGGGTGGCGGCGGACGGATGGCGTACGCGACTTTCCTTCATGATTCCTCCCGCTGGTCAGGATTTGCGCGGCGGCGCCGGCCGATGCCGCCCAGGGTCTCCCGGACGCGGTCGCGCCACCCGCTGATCGCGGCGCCGGTGGCGTTCATGGCTCGATCGGCCGCGGTGAACTTGTCGTTGACCCCGGTCACCATGTCGTCGATCTGCTGCAGGCTATGCCGCAGCTCGGGGAGGGCAAGCTTCGCCTCATCCAGCGTCAGGCTGAGGATCGCCTCGATGGTCCGCAGGCTGCGAGTCATGTTGAGAAGGATGAACGAGGCAAACAGGCTGATCAGCAGAAAACCGATCCCAACCAGGAGCACGCCAATCTGCCAGACCATCAACGATAGTTCTCCCTTGGCCGGTCAGGCCCTAACGCTGCCCAAGTTCTACCGTGTTGGCCTGCGGATTAAACCGGTTGCCGGCGGAGCAAGCGGGTGCCGGCCCACTGCAGCCCGACGACCAGCACCAGGTCGGCCACCGGGTGAAGCTCGCCCACCGCCAGGCGGGCGCCCGGTCCCAGCAGGCTGATCCCTTCGCCGAGCAACACGGCGAGCGTGCTGAGGGCCAGACGGACGAGGTAATGGGGAGCTCGTGGTGCGGCCAGGTAGGAGACCTGGGTGGTGAGCAGAATCAGCAGGAGTGCCAGCAGGACGACTGGAGGAACGGCGACAGGCAACGCGGGCAGTCTAGCCGATCCCGGCGATCGTTGACATAAACAAGAGAGGTCCGGATACACCGGACCTCTCTTCGAGTCGATTGGCCTTACTTTGACTTGGCCTGGCCGCTGTTGCCGTGGTCAGTCGTGCCGGCGTCGGCTTTCGTGCTCGTGTTCGCGTGCGGGTTGGTCGGGGCGGCTGCGCCCGGCAGCTGCGGCTGGAACTTCCAGGCCTGGCTGTTCTGCGCGGCCGCGGTGTTGCACGAGTTGCCCGGACGAGTGCAGATCGGATCGAGGTTCTTCGGGTCGATCGTGAGGCCACTGAGCTGGATCGCCAGCCCGCCCCAGCTGTTGGTGTCGTTGACGGCGATACCCGTGACCGTCTTGGTGCCGGGGAGCGTGATCGTCAGCATGTCGATGGTGGCCGCGGCGCCGTCGATGGCGCTGCCGCTCCAGACCTGCGAGGCCGCAGGATCGGTCAGCGTGTTATCCGTGAAGCCGGCGCCGATCCTCCACTCGCGGAGGTTGCTGCCGACGGTCAAATCGGTGCTCTGCGTCGTGCCGTCGCTGAAGGTGATCGTCACGTTGCCAACGATGCTCTGGTCGTACCAGAGGTAGGTGTTCGCGCTGTTCAGCAGCAGGTAGGCACTCGTGGCGTTCGCCCACGAGCCGCTGAAGCTGGCGCTCTGCCCGTTGCTCAGCTGGATCATGTTGCCGGACAGGTTGAAGCTGTGCCCGCCGAGGGTGACGATCCCGGAGGGCGCCGACGCGTACTCGGAGCTCAACGGCACGGTTGCCAATGAGCCAAGTGCGACAGTGGCGTCCTGAGCATTCGCGGCCAGGCTGCCACCAACGATCAAACCGGAAGCGAGAATGAGACCTTTGGCGGATTTCGTGAAGGTGGCGGCGTTCATGGGGCTACTCTAAGTTGCGTACCTTACGTACTCGGTGGCGCCCTGCCAGCACGCGGTAACGGGGCCGCAAAACGCCAGTCACGCTTTTGGCCGGAACCTTACCGTCCCGGCTTTTGAACTCAGCCGGTCTTGGGCGGCTTGCGAATCAGCTCCAGGCCGAGTTCACGCAATTGTTTCGGATCGGCCGGCGCGGGGGCCCCCGTCATCGGCTCCTCGGCTTGCTGGTTCTTGGGAAAGGCGATGACTTCGCGGATCGTGTCTTCGCCTGCCGCCAGCATCACCACGCGGTCGAGCCCATAGGCGAAACCGCCATGGGGCGGCGCCCCATACCGAAAGGCCGTCAGCAGAAACCCGAATCGGC
The DNA here is from genome assembly GCA_036269255.1 of Candidatus Dormiibacterota bacterium. GTDB lineage: Bacteria > Chloroflexota > Dormibacteria > CF-121 > CF-121 > CF-13. The sequence goes on along the minus strand of DATASI010000162.1, from coordinate 8,278 downwards.
GCTCCGCCTCTTCTCGCGAAATGCCAAGCCCGGCAAAGACGCGCTGCTGCATCTCGGGATCATGAATCCGGATACTGCCTGATCCCAGCTCGGTCCCATTCAGCACCAGGTCATAGGCCCGCGCGCGCACGGTGAGCGGCTCCGTGTCGAGCCGCTCCAGGTCCTCCGGTCGCGGCGAGGTGAACGGATGATGCGCGGCGGTGATCTCTCCCGTTTCTTTGCTTTTCTCGAACAAGGGAAATTCGGTCACCCAGACGAACTCATAGGCGCCGTCCCGGCCCAGCTGTAGCTGCTGCCCGAGCGCTTTGCGAATCGATCCCAACGCCGGTGCGGCGGTTTCCGCCTTATCGGCGACCGCGACCACGACGTCGCCCGCTTCCGCTTTGGTCAGAGCCTGCAGACCGTTCAATTCTTGGTCGCTGAAAAACTTCGCGATAGGCGAGCGCCAGCCGTCAGCCTCCCGATGCCAGAAGGCCAGGCCCTTGGCGCCCTCCGCCCTGGCCAGCTCCGTCAGGCGATCGATGTCCTTGGCACCCAGCGCGGCCGGCACGCGGATTGCCCTGACCACACCACCGGCGTCGAGCACCTGCCGGAAGATCTTGAACTCGGTCGCGCGGAAGACGACGGATACGTCCTGGATCTCGAGGCCGTATCGGAGGTCAGGCTTGTCAACCCCGTAGCGGAGCATCGCCTCGGCATGTGTGATCCGCCGTATCGGGGTTTTCAGCGGAATGCCAAGCACCTGGTTCCAGATATGCGCGAAGCAGCGCTCGATGACATCCATCACGTCGTCCTCGGAGACGAACGACATTTCCAGGTCGAGCTGCGTGAACTCGGGCTGGCGATCCGCCCGCAGGTCCTCGTCGCGGTAGCACCGCACGATCTGGAAATAGCGGTCCATGCCGCCGACCATGAGGAGTTGCTTGTAGAGCTGCGGCGACTGGGCCAGGGCATACACGTGGCCGGGGTTGAGCCGGCTTGGGACCAGGTAATCCCGAGCGCCTTCCGGCGTGCTCCGGATCAGCACCGGCGTCTCGATCTCGAGGAAGCCCTCATCATCGAGAAAGTCGCGAATCGCCTTGGTGATCCGATGGCGCAGACGCAGGTTGCGCGCCATCCGTTCGCGCCTCAGATCGAGATAGCGATAGCGCAGCCGCAGCTGCTCGTCCACCGGCGCGTCCTCGTTGACGGAAAACGGCGGCGGCTGGGCTCGGTTCAGGGTGATCACGGCATCGGCGTCGACCTCGACCTCCCCGGTCGCCAGTTCCTTGTTTTCGGTGCCGGCCGGCCGGCGTTGGACGACGCCCTTGACGTGAATCACGGATTCCAGCCGAAGGTCTCCGGCCGCGAGGTGGGCCTCGCGATGAACCGGGTCGAATTTCACCTGGACGATGCCGGTGCGGTCGCGCAGATCGATGAAGATCAATCCGCCCAGGTCGCGCCGCCGGTGAACCCAGCCATAGAGATCGACCGTCGAGCCGATGCGGTCGGGCCGGATCTGATCGGTGTAGGTGCGGGCGGTCTTCGTCATGCCGTCGTCAGCGCTCGGGTGACGGTCGCCATCAACTCGTTGACCGGCACGCTGACCTGCGTCTTCTGCCGCATATCGCGGACCACCACTTCATCTTTCTCGCGCTCGGTCGGCCCGACCAGGACGGTCACGCGCGCGCCCCGCCGGGCGGCCTTGCGCAGCTTGGCATCGAGCCGTCCGCCACCGGGATCGACGACGACTCGCAGTCCCTGCGCCCGAAGCATTCCGGCGAGGTGCAACACGTAGGCCTCGTCATCGCTTTCCAGCGCGACCGCGTACACATCGGGCCCAGGCGGGACCTGCGGCGCCTTGTCCTTGAGCACGATCGCGGTCCGATCCAGCCCCGCGGCAAACCCGATACCGGGCGTAGACCGGTAACCGAGCGCGGTCGCCAGGCCATCGTATCGCCCACCACCGCAGAGCGCGTTCTGCGCCCCGCCCAGTGACTCGTGCTGGAACTCGAAGACGGTGCGCGTGTAGTAGTCGAGCCCGCGGACCAGTTGCGGATCGAGCGTAAACGGCACCTTTTCGCTCGCCAGGGTCGCTTGGACGCGCGCGAAGGCCTCGGCGCACGGCGGGCAGAGGTGATCCACAATCTTGGGCGCATCGCGTTTCAGCGCCTCCTCCTGCGGGTCCTTGGAGTCGAAGAGACGCAAGGGGTTCTTCTCCAACCGCACGCGGCTCTCGGCGCTCAGTTGATCGAGATGCTGGCGGTAATAGTCGCGCAAGCGGTCCCGGTACGCCGGGCGGCAGACCTCATCGCCGATGCTGTTGATGCGCAGGGTTATCCCGTCGATGCTCAGGGCGCCAAACCAGGCCCAGGCGAGCAGGATGGCTTCGACGTCGAGCAGGGGGCTGTTTTCGCCGATCGCCTCGATTCCAAACTGGTGAAGCTCGCGCATGCGGCCGGCCTGCGGCCGGTCGTAGCGGAAATAAGGGCCCATGTAATAGAGCCGCACTGGCTGCGGTTCCTGGTCGAGCCCGCCGTCGAAATAGGCACGAAGGACCGGGGCGGTGCCTTCCGGCCGAAGCGTCAGGGAGCGGTTGCCTCGATCGGTGAAGGTGTACATCTCATGCGCGACGATGTCACTGGCTTCACCGGCGGCGCGCACAAACAGCTCGGTCGGCTCGAAGATCGGTGTCTCGATTCGTTGGTAGCCAAATCGCTCCGCCTGCTGCACCGCCGCCGCCTGCATCGCGTCCCAGACCGGTTGGTCCCGCGGCAACAGGTCTTGTGTTCCGCGCGCGCGTTGCGCGATTGGCGCCATGGTCGGACAGATTACCGAACGGCCGGCGCGGGCACCAACCGTGGCGCGCTAGCTGGCCGCCGGCAGCGCGCCGTTGGCGGCGTCGGTTCGCACCACCCGGTTGCGGCCCGTCCGCTTGGCGACATACAGTGCCTGGTCGGCCGCCTGGACCAGCGCCTCACGGGTTTCACCGTCACGCGGGAAGGCGGCGATGCCCAGGCTGACCGAGAGATTGGACACTGCCTTCCCGTCGATGAGCACCGCCTGGCCCTCCACGGTTTTTCGAATCCGCTCCGCGACGCCAACCGCCGAGCGGCTGTCGGTGCCGCGCAAGACCAGGACGAATTCGTCGCCGCCATAGCGCGCCACCAGGTCCTTGGGCCGGACCGCGGGGACCAGCACCTGGCGGGTCAGATGGCGTAAGACGGCGTCCCCGGCAGGGTGGCCGACGCTGTCATTGATTTCCTTGAAGTTGTCGAGGTCGCACATCACGAGCGCCAGCGGCTCGCCAGCTTTCGCCGCCCGCTGGAGTTCCCGATCGAGGTACGCCTCCAGCTCGCGATGGTTGGCGACCCCGGTCAGCGCGTCCGTGGTGGCGAGCTGCTTGGTCCGTTCGTAGGCCGCCGCGTTCTCGATTGCGATCACGGCCTGGTTGGCCAGGGTTTGCAGCACGCGGATCTCGCCGCGCTCCAGGCTTCGCGGCGTTTGCATGTGGACCACGAGCACGCCGACGATTTCGCCGGCCAGCGACATGGGAACCGCCACCGCCCGCTGCAAACCGGCGCGACGGACCGCCGGCAGCATCTCGCCGCGGTCGTCCAGCAGGTCGACCTCGACCATCTGCGATGGCTGCTCGACACGCCGCGCGGCAAGCTCGCCGCTGTGGCGAATCGCGGCCAGCTCACGGCGGTTGGTCGACCCGACGATGACGTCCGACAGCTGCTGCCGCCAGGCTGCCCTGCGCAGGTGAAGCGACGCGAAGGGAACATCCAGGATTTCCGCCGTGGCGTGCGCGACCGCGCGCAACAGGTTGTCGGTTCCGACCGTGACCGCGGTCAGCGCCTGGGAGATCTTTTCCAGGGCGACGATCGCCTGATCCAGGCGGTGCGCCTGCAGCTCGGTCTTCTTGCGAAGCTCGGCGTTCTCCATCATCAGCGCCATCTCGGTGGCGATCGTCTGGAGCAGCTCCACATCCTGCTGCGGCACGCGATAGCCGGTGCCGAGCCCGGCGATCAGGTAGCCGGCATTGCGGTCGGCACGGAGCAGCGGAACGACGAGCGCCTCCTCCACCGCGGCGAGGACCGCAAAGAGGCGGAGGCCGCGGCGGCCGTCTTCTGCCAGGTGGCCGGCGGTGTCGACCGCGGCGGCGGCCTCGGCGCTGAATCCTTCGGCCAGCTTTGCCGGGCTGAGCCGGGCCAGTTGGCCTGCGGCCTTCGGCGCCAGCCCAACCGTCGCCCGCACTTCGAGCCCGCCGGTATCGTTGCGGGCCAGCAGCATCGCTTTCTCGAGGCCAAGCGCCTTGAGGCTCACGCCCAGAATGGCCTCGGCCATCGCGCCCGGTTCCGCATCACGGCCCAAGCCCTGGCTGGTCTGCGAGAGGGCAGCCAGACGGCGCATCTGCTCGTTGAGCGATCGGGTGCGCTCCTGCAAGTCCTGGGCCATGGTGTTGAAGGCGGTCGCCAGCTCGCCCAGCTCGTCACGCCGTCGCACCACCAATCGGGTGCTCAGATCACCCCGCGCCACGGCCTGCGTTCCGGAGACCAACGCCTCGATCGGCCGGGTCAAGCGCAGGGCGAGCAGGTAGCCGATCAAGAGGAGGATGAGCACCACACCGGCGAAAAGCACGGTCATCTGGATGGCCGACTGCACCCCAGCGTCGATCACGCTCTTCCGGGAGATCGCGACCGCGAGATACCCGTCGAGATGCTGGCGGAGGTAGAAGTTCGTGAACTGAAATTCGTAGGCCTGGCCGGAAATCGTCAGCGTCCGGGTCGCAGCGCGCCCGGGCGAGGCCAGCGCCAGATAGGACCGAAGGTGGTCATCCATCAGCGACTGGCGCGGCAGGCCGGCCATGGTGCTCGCGATCGTCGCCCCAGTGCCATCCAGCAGGATGGCCTGGGCCTGCGACTCACTCTGCATCTCGGCGAGCACCTCGGCGAGCGGGGACTCGATCAGCACGCCGCCGACAACTCGATCGCCGAGGGTCACCGGTCCCGCCGCCGCCAGCGCCGTCACCGGCGACCCGAGATAACCGATGTACTTGTCGCCGAGCGCGTCGTACTGGCCGTTCAGCACCGGTTCGACGATCGCCTCCCCAGCGAGATTGGTACCGCTTTTGAAGACCAGGCCGCTGGGATTGGTCTGGTCCGGCTGGCTGACTTCGAGGATGGTCTTGCCCGATGCATCGAAGATCATGACGGTGCCCAACCGGTTGTTCACCTCGAGCGGAACGAGCAACTGGCGAAGCGCAGCCGCGTCACCGGCGCGGACCGCCTGGTCGACGCCCTCGGTGTTGGCGATCAGGCGAATCGCGGCGACCTGCCTGCCCTGCAGCTTTACCGCGGCGTCGAGCGCCCCGTTCTGCGCCCGAACCAGTTGGTCTGCGATCCGGCTCTCCAGTGAGCTCGCCACCAGGCTGGTCGTGAGGTAGGTGCCGATCACGCCCAGGATGAGCATCAGCAGCAGGAACGGCAGGATGATCTGGGTTCGGATCCGGAGCGCCGGCAGCGTCAACCGCTTAGCCAACACAGCTCCAGGGCTGCGCCGCCACCGGATAGGCGGGCGAAATGAAGACGAGCTGATCGGTGCCGCTGTGTGCTGGCGTGAAGACGTCGCTCACCACGGAATGCAACGCTGTATCGCCCGCGGCGATGCGGATCGGAGCTTCAGGAACGAACTGCCGGTTGCCACGGCTATCCAGCCGCAGCCAGCCGTAGTAGACGGTTCCGCCGGCGCCATTGGTGCGGAAGCTGCCGGTTGCGGTCACGGTGGTTGACGAGCAGCGGTTGTTGCCATTGCCGTTGCCATTGCCGTTGCCGTTGCCATTCGAGCGCTGGACTGACTCAAACCCATAGGTGATCGCGAACCGCGCCGTGGGCGCTGGCGTCGGCGTGGGCGTCGGGGTCGGTTTGGGTGTCGGCGCTGGGGTTGGCGTGGGTTTCGGCGTTGGGGCCGGCGTCGGGGTTGGGACCGGGGTCGGCGTCGGCGATGGTGCCGGCGTCGGCGCCGGCGTGGGCGTCGCCGGCGGAATTGGGGTCGCCGTCACCACGGGGGAAGGCGAAGGAAAGGGGGTCGGGGTTGGGGCGGCCACCGGCGACTGAACCGGCGGCGTCACCGGACGCGACGAGGGCGAAAGGTTGACCGCGACCAGGGCGGGCGGCGGGGCGACCGCGAGCGCCGGCGGGATCACGAGCGCCTGCACGCGGCTGGTATCCAGCGCCTGATCCCGCGACGCCTCCGCCACCACCGTGCTCTTCAGCGGCTTGGTCTGCAAGCCGGCATCGAGGCGCAGGTCCGCGGTCAGGTCCGGCACCTGCACCCAGGCAAGCCCGTCCACGGGGTGCAGCGCGACCATCGCCACCACGCCAAAGAGCACGACGATGCCAGGCGCCACCAGGAAGAAGCTGGCGAGCGCGCGTCGACCACTCGATTGGGCACCCATCGCACTCCGATGCTAGGTAGCCGGAGTTACAGCGAGCCTTGCCCCAGCGGTACGGCCCTGGCCGGCCGTGACAAGCGGGTAACGATCTCGGTTACGGCTGCGCCGTCGAGAGGCGAGCCGCTAGGTATGCGCCAGGTTGCCCTCCCGGGCGACGGTATGCACGTCCTTGACCGTCTCGAGCCGCTCCATCAAGCGGCTGAGCTGGGTCAGGCTGCTGATTTCCACGGTGGTCGAGATCACCGCGGTCTTGTCGTCGTAGACCTGGACCTCTGCCCCGGTCAAGTTGATCTTGCTCTCAGCGATCACGGTCGCGATGTCTCGCAGCAGCCCGGTGCGGTCCCAGGCTTCGATCTTGATCCCGACCGGGTAGAGCTGCCGCCCACCCGTATCCCAATCGACCTCGACCAGTCGCTCCTGGTTATTGACGTTGAGCACGTTCTTGCAGCTCGTCCGGTGCACGGTGATGCCCTTGCCTCGGGTGATGTACCCGGCAACCGGATCCCCGGGGACGGGCTTGCAGCAGTTGGCAATCTGGGTCAGCACCCCCCGTTCGCCCTTCACCCGGATCTCGCCGGTCGGCTTGAACTGCGGAACCAGCGGAATCAAGGGGAATTCCCCGTTGCCGTCAGGCTGGCTGACCGCCATGTATTTCAGCAGCACCGAGTGCGGACTGACGTCGCCGTAGCCGATCGCGGCATAGAAGTCGTTGAGCTCGCCGAAGCGGAATTCTTTGGCCAGTTCCAGGATCCGTTCCTCGCCGATCGACGCCAGGGCGCGCTGCTGCATCCGCCGGAATTCCTTGTCGAGGAGCTCCTTGCCCTTGGTGACGTTCTCCTCCCGGCGTTCTTTCTTGAACCAGACGCGAATCTTCTGGGCGGCGCCGGCCGTTTTGACGAACGCGAGCCAGTCGCGGCTCGGGCCGTGCGGTCCCTTCGAGGTCAGCACCTCCACGATGTCGCCGTTTTGCAGCTGATAGTCCAGGGGGACCATCCGGCCGTTTGCCTTGGCGCCGATGCAACGGTGGCCGACCTCGGTATGGATGCGATAGGCGAAGTCGACGGCGGTCGCCCCACTCGGCAGCGCAAGGACGTCCCCCCGCGGCGTGAAGACGAAGACCTCGTCGCGAAAGACGTCGATCTTCACCGCGTCGACGAACTTTTCGGCGTCCAGCACTTCCTTCTGCCAGTCCATCAGCTGCCGGAGCCAGGCGAAGCGCTGATCCATCTTTCGGTCGTCTTTCCCGCCACCCTCCTTGTAGGCCCAGTGCGCGGCGACGCCCCATTCGGAGGTGCGGTGCATTTCGTGCGTTCGGATCTGAATCTCCATCGGCTCGCCGGTGTGGCTCACCACCGTGGTGTGCAGGGACTGATAGCCGTTCGATTTGGGCATCGCAATGTAGTCCTTGAAGCGACCCGGAATCGGCTTCCAGAGCGAGTGGATCACGCCGAGGGCTCCGTAGCAATCCTTGATGGAATCGGTCAGGACCCGGATGGCGGAGAGGTCATAGATCTCGTCGAAGTCTTTGCCCAGCGCCAGCTTGTTGGCGATGCTGTAGACGTGCTTGGGACGGCCGGTGGTATCGGCCTTGATCCCGACCGCGGACAGCTCGCGTTCCAGGATCTCCTTGATGTCGTTGACGTAGGCCTCCCGCTCTTTCCGTTTGCGGGCGATCTTCTTGACGATCTCCTGGTATTCCTCGGGGTGGAGCTGGGCGAAGGAGAGATCCTCGAGCTCCCATTTGATGTTCCACATGCCAAGCCGGTGGGCCAGTGGGGCATAGATGTCGAGCGTTTCCTGGGCCATGGCGCGCCGGCGATTTTCGGGCAGGAAGTTGACGGT
>DATASI010000161.1:0-11520 GCA_036269255.1 Candidatus Dormiibacterota bacterium | reverse complement strand
AGGCTCAACTCGGAAATGCCTATTGCGGGACCACAATCTACAAGCAGAATCTCAGTCGTGAGAGAGCCGCCCGGCTGTCCACTGTGGTTGGATCCGATGCCCTCTGTCGGATCGCGTCGAGCGACGTCTACTGGGACACTGTCGCGTCGATTGAGCCGGATGGCGAAGAAGACGTATATGACCTAACCGTCGACGGGCCCCACAATTTCGTGGCCGGAAATATCGTGGTCCATAACAGCCTTGAGCAAGACTCGGATCTCGTCCTCTTTATTTATCGCGAGCGTTTCTACAACGACAATGTCCCCGAAGATAAGCGCAACCTCGCGGAGATCATCATCGCCAAGCATCGCAACGGTCCGACTGGAAAGATCGACCTGCTATTCATCGACGAGCAGACCAAGTTCGCAAATCTCGACCGACGCCGCGGGGCGTAGCCATGGTCGTCATCCTCGTAGGCGGCCAGTGGGGCGACGAGGGGAAGGGCAAGATCATCGATCTGCTCTCCGAGAACGCCGACATGGTCATCCGCTCGCAGGGCGGCAATAACGCCGGCCACACCGTCGTCAGCGCGGGCCAGGAGTTTCGATTTCACCTGATCCCCTCGGGGATCCTCTACCCGAAGATGACATGCGTCATCGGCAACGGCGTCGTGCTCGATGCGCGCGTGCTGCTCGAGGAGATGCAACAGGTGCAGTCGCGCGGCATCAGCATCGATCGGCTGGTGATCTCCGACCGCGCCCATCTGATCATGCCCTGGCATCCGATCCTCGACAAGCTCGAGGAGGAACAGCGTGGCGATGACCGGCTGGGCACGACCTGGCGCGGCATCGGTCCCGCCTATGCGGACAAGATCCGACGCATCGGCTTTCGCGTCGGCGATCTCACCAAACCCCGCTTCCTCGAAAAGAAGCTGACGTTCGTCCTGAGCAAGATCAAAAATCCGATCCTCGAGGATCTCTACCACGTGCCAGCCCTCGATCTCGATGAGATTCTCCAGGAATACACCGAATATGGTGACCGGCTCGGCCCTTATATCAAGGACATCTTCCCGGTCATCCAGCGAGCGCTCCACAGCGACGAGCGCATCCTGCTGGAGGGCGCGCAGGGGAGCATGCTCGATCTCGACTTCGGCACCTATCCCTACGTCACGTCCTCATCGCCCACGGCCGGCGGCGCGTTGACCGGCTCCGGCATCCCGCCGACCGCGGTCGACCTGACGATGGGCGTGCTCAAGGCGTACACCACGCGCGTTGGCTACGGCCCGCTGCCCACCGAGCTCGACAATGCCCTGGGCGAGCAGATTCGCAAGATCGGTGTCGAGTTCGGCACCACCACCGGCCGCGCCAGGCGGGTCGGCTGGTTCGATGCCGTGGTCGCTCGCTACAGCGTGGCGCTGAACGGCATCGGCTCCATTGCGCTCACCAAGCTGGACGTGCTCGATGAGTTCGATCCGATCCGCATCTGCACCGGCTACCTCAGCAAGGGCGAGCTCCAGGAATTTCCCATGTCAAACATCAGCCACCTCAAACACTGCGAGCCGGTCTACGAGACGCTGCCCGGGTGGCGATCATCGATCGCCGGCATCCGGCGTGCCGAAGATCTCCCGAAGGCGGCTCGCCGCTATATCGATCGGCTCAGCGAGCTCTCCGGGGCACCGGTCGACATCGTCTCCGTGGGGCCATCCCGCGACCAGACGATCTGGATGCGGGGCAGTCCGGGCGAGCTACCGGTGAAGCAGCGCGAACGCCAGGCCAGCCACACCTAGATACCAGAGCACCGAGGCGCCGGTCACCGCCAGCTTGATCTGGTGGGCCAGCCAGCGCGCATTCCAGGTGAGCCACAGCCCGAGCGGATTGAGCAGCACCAGGGCGGCAAGCAGCGCAGCCAGATCGAATGTCGACGAATTCCGGCGGCTCGCCGCGCTGCGCATCTCGCGAACCAGGTCGTTGGAATCATGGGTCGAGTCGAATCGGCTCGGCGACGATGGCATCGCCGTCGATCGGCTGTAGCTGCTACTGACGGGCGACGCGGCCAGGACTGGTTGGCGAACCTCTGACCGTACCGGCGCCAGAGCGGGGCGAGGACCGCCGCCGGAGTCGAGGTTGAGGGTTCGCAAACTGCCGCCTGCGCTGCTGGCTCGCCGCCGCAGGTAGGCCTGCACGCGAAGCACCGCGGTCACCACGATGCTGGCAAGCAGGAAGCCCTGCCACGATCCCTGCAATCCCTGGTTGAACCACTGGCGGAGGATCATCGCCGCAACGCCTGCTGCCGCACCAAACAGGAAGGTATAACGCTCGGGAAGCAGCACGCGCCGTCGGTCGGCCGCGATGTAGCCGGCAATGAACAATGATGGGCCTGACGCGAGCTGGAAACCAAGATCCGAACCGAGGACGACGGCGCCGGCGGCGATGCCGGTGAGAAACCCGGCGACGACGCCGAGCGAGACCTTCCGTGTGTACCAGAGATACGTGACCCCGAGCAGGACCGCTGCCGCTGACGTGACGCCCACGGGACCGGGCACATTGCCGACATACAGCTTGACCGGGTCGATCATGAGGTGCAGCCGTGACCAGAGGAGCAGCGGCTCATCCAGCCGGCGGCCGTCGAAGGGATTCACATAGAACACGCCGAGCTGCCGCTGGATCAGGAACAGCAGGCCGAAGACGATCAGGCCCGGGTGCAGCATGAAGCGATGAAGCTGCGGCCAGAGCACGGTGTCAACCACGACGAAAAGGATCACCAGGGCGGCGGCCACCCATGCGGGTGCGCGCGGGGAGACAAAGCAGGCGATCAGGATGCTGGCCACCAGCGGATGGGTTGCCTTGTACCCGACCCAGGCCGGCAGTCCAAACGTCAGCCGGGCGAGCTGGATCGCCAGCAGGCAGACAATGCCGGCGAGAAACGAGATCGCGAAGAGCAAGATCGCGTCTTGCAGAAAGAAGACGATGCCAGCGATGACCAGCGGTAGCAGCGCCAGCGCGTAAGCGAGGTCGTAGCCAAGCTGCTCCGGCTGGACCAAGAGCAGCTGCGGGACACCGTGCAGCCCTCGCCAGAGCTGTCGCACGTCGAGCATTGTAGTCGAGCTTCCGCGAATTCAGGCCATCAGTGGACGCTGCGTGAAGTCGGGCCGGCTCACGACCGGAGGTCTGCTATCCTTACTCGCGTTTTTCGAGCACCCAGGTGAAATCTTTCCGCCACGTCGTCTTGCTCACGCCCCTCACGCTGGCCGGGTTGCTCATCGCGACGGTCACGGCCTCAGCGGCTGATACCCGCTGGACGCAGACCGGAGCGCAAGAGCCGGGCAGTGCCGACCAACCCGTCTGGTCGATCGCCGTCGCACCGGCGCATCCGGCCACCGTGCTTGCGGCGACGCAGGGCCATGGGGTGCTGCGCAGCACGGACTCGGGTGCTACCTGGAGCTCGGTGATTCCCGCGGTGGACAAAGCCTGGGTCGTTCGCTTTGATCCCCAGCAGCCCGCAGTGGCCTACGCCGGTACCCAAAACGATGGCTTTTACAAATCGATGGACGAGGGCAAGACGTGGATGGTCGGGAACCAGGGTCTGGCCAATCTCGACGTGCGGGCGATTGCTGCATCAACCGGCCTGATCGTCGCCGGCACCGCGCAGGGCGTCTACTACTCGAATGACGCCGCGGCCACCTGGCATGCCCTTGGCCTCAGCGGCCTCAGCATTGCGGCCGTTGGCCTGCTCCCGAAATCGAATGGCGTGTCGATCTTTGCCGGCGCCGACAACGGCACCGCTGCGGGCGGCTACCTCGAAAAGACCGATGACCTCACTGGCACCTGGAGCGTCGTCAAAGGCAGCTTCCCCGGCGACGCGATCGTTGCCTCGCTGGCGGTTGCCACCGGCCCCTCCGGCGGCAGCGATCCGCCGGTTCTCGCCGCGACCTCGCAAGGCCTGTTTCGCAGCGACGATCGCGGCGCTACCTGGGCGCCGATCGGAGGGCTGCCGACGAGTGACTTCAACCTGGCCCTCTTCAACCCCGCCAACCCTGACCAGATCTATGCCGGCAGCGATGCCGACCAGGGCAATGGTGGCGTCTTCCGGTCGCTCGACCGCGGCGCCAGCTGGAGCCCGCTCGGGGCAGGCCTCCCGGCCAAACCGCGCGTGACCGCCCTCGCGTTGCAGTCGCTGAACCCGGTCGAAGTCGTGGCGGCGACCTGGAACCCGACCAGCGGTGCCGTTGCGGCCTTCCGAATCGCCGATGCCGGCGCGACGGTGGCCGGGGCTCCGGCGACCGCGGCCCCATCGACCAGCGCGTCGGTGAGCTCGACCGCGCGTGCGAACGTTGTCACGGCGGCGCCGGCTCACCGTAGCAGCAGCTCGATCGCCTATCAGCCCTACGCGGCGGCGGCCGCGGCGTTGCTGGCCCTGGTGGCTGTCATCTACGCGCGCCGCTGGCGCCTGCGCCGCGAGGACCGACGAACCTACGCTCCGTGACGACGTGTCACGGCCCGGGCCGATCGGTTAACCGCACTTCCACCAGTTCAGGATGGCGGGGACGCGCCAATCGGTCTAGCCTCACGGGTGCTGCCCGCCGGAGGCGGGTCGAGGAGGTCGATCTCGTCTGCTTACCGCCCGGGCGCGCCGTCTGTTGAGCATGGACTCCCCCGAGGCAACCTTGCGCGCCCTCAACCTTGAGCTCCCTGAGCCGCCCCAACCGCTCGCTTCCTACGTTCCCGTGCAGCAGGTTGGCGAGTTGCTCTACACGTCCGGCGTCATCCCCACTATCAAAGGCCAGGTGCAATTCCACGGCGCTGTGGGCGGCGACCTTAGCGTCAGGGATGGGGCGCGGGCGGCCGAGCTGTGCGCCCTCAACATCATGGCGCTGATCCGCCAGCATGCGGGCTCGCTGGATCAGGTCGAACAGTTCATCCAGCTCAGCGGCTTCGTTCGCTCGGCTCCCGGCTTCGAGGAGCAGCCGAAGGTCCTGAATGGGGCCTCCGACCTGCTTTTCAAGGTCTTCGGTGAGCGCGGCCGTCATACCCGCCAGGCCCTCGGGACCAGCGAGCTGCCCCTCGGGGTCCCGGTCGAGATCTCGGCGATTATCCGGCTGAAAGCCTAAGCGGCGCGCTGCTCGGAGGCGAGCGGCAGCCACGCGGTAAAGGTGGCTCCTTGTCCGGCCTGGCTCTCCGCCTCGATGCTTCCCTGGTGCGCCTCGACGATCGACTTGACGATCGCCAGCCCCAACCCGGAGCCACCGGTTGCTCGGTCCCTGGCCGGTTCCCCGCGGTAGAAGCGCTCGAAGATATGGGGTAGGTCGCGGCGGGCGATCCCCGGGCCGGTGTCCTGGACGCGAATCGCTGCCCGGCCGTTGACGCTGAACAGACTCCACCGCTGCTCGGCGCCCGGCGCGTACTTGAGCCCGTTCTGCGCCAGGTTGCTGACGACCTGCTTGAGGGCCTCAGGGTCGGCGTCGACGACGATCCCGGTCTGGATCTCGCGGGTCTCCTTCGATCCATGCTCCGGCAGCGCCAGCTCATCGAGCGTCTGGTTGAGGAAATTGTCCAGTCGCAGGGCCTGTCGTTTCGGCGCTCGCCTCGACTCGAAGCGGGTCAGTACCAGCAGGTCATTGACCAGCCGCGTCATGCGGCTGCTTTCGCGCTGCATGGCGATCAGCGAATCACGCAACGTCTCGGGATCGACGCTGTCGCGCCGGCTCAGCACGTCGATGTAACCGGCGATCGCGGTCAGCGGCGTACGCAGCTCGTGCGATGCATCGGCGACGAAGTGGCTCATCTGCTCTTCCGACTGCCGCTGCACCTCGAAGGCATGGTCGATCCCGGCGGCCATCTGGTTGAAGGCGACGGCCAGCCGGCTGATCTCGTCCTCCGAGCGTGGCACCGCGACCCGCTGCTTGTAATCGCCGGCCGCCATCGCGCCGGCCGAGGCGGAAATGTACTCCAGCGGCCGGAGCGCCCGCCCGATGATGAGCGGGCTCAACAGGAGCGCGATAAGGAGTACGCCGAGTGAGCCGGCGAGTGCGAGCTCACGGTCGGCGCGCAGCGCCTGGTCGATGGTTGCCGTCGGGATGGAAAGCTGCACCACGCCGATCGGCCGAGTGCCGTTGCGCAGGACATTCAGGACGATCAGATGCGAGGACCCGTCGGGCGCGTCGGCAAGGTAATAGGCTTTCGGCCTGGTGCGCAGCGCGTTCAGGTAGTCCTGGATCGTCAGGGTCGGCGGCACCAGGCCGAGGGTCAGGGTTGCCGGCACCGACCACAGTTGGCCACCGTTGGCGTCGACGATGACCGCCGAGGTGTGGCCGGTGGCGAGTTCGTTCGCAAACTGATGGGAGAGCAGGAGCGCTCGCAATGGCGTTGCCGGCTTGCTGCCGATCTGGCGTCTGAAGGCCAGCAGGTCGGCGCTGTACTCGTTGACCAGCGTCTCGGCGTTGGTACGCAGCAGCACCTCGCGGGCGGCAAAATACTGGGCCACGCCGCCGATGAGGAGAATGCCGGCGAGCAGCGCCAGGTAGAGAAAGGTGAGCCGCCACCGCAGCGATCGAAAGCGGGCCAGTAGGAGTCGCGCCCCCCGCGGCGCGACCCGTCCGCTCATCCCTTGATCCGGTACCCGACGCCTCGCACCGTTTGGATCAACTGGTGCTTCTCGTCGTTCAGTTTCTGGCGAAGGTACCGGATGTACACCTCGACGTTGTTGGCGTCGCCGTAGAAGTTGTAGCCCCAGACCTGGTCGAGGATGCGATCCCGGGGTAACACCTGGTTGACGTGCATCATCAGCAACCGCAGCAGGTCGAACTCGCGGGTCGATAGCTCGATCACGCGGCCGTCGCGGCGGACCTCCCGCGTGGCCTCGTCCAGCGTCATGTCCTGGACCTGCAGCAGCGGCCCGGCGCTCGGATTGCGCCGGCGCATCACCGCCCGGATGCGGGCCAGCAGTTCGCCGAAATCGAACGGCTTCACGAGGTAGTCGTCGGCTCCCACGTCCAGTCCCTTGATGCGGTCCTGCACTTCGTCCTTGGCCGACAGGATGATGATGCCGGTATCCTTGTTGCCCTTGATGGCGCCGGCGACCGCCAGCCCGTCCAGCTTCGGCATCATGACGTCGAGCACGACGACGTGCGGCTTGAACTCGCTGATCAGGCGCAGCGCCGCCTGGCCGTCGGCCGCGGTCTGGACCTGGAATCCCTCGTACTGCAGCCCCAGCCGGATGAAGTCGACGATGCTGCGTTCGTCGTCGACAACCAGGACGCGGGGACTCCGTCCGGGGACGGAATCCGGTGCCGTTTCGCCCATTTCAGCGTCACTATAACGACGATTTTTTGCAAATCCCCTCACGGCGGCGCTTCTCAGGTTGCTCTAAGCCTCTTGAGTAAGCTCGATTGAATGCAGCCGGCTGACGCCCCACCCACCGGGCTCGAGGAGAGGCCGGCCGGCCGCCGGCGGTCGTGGCTCCTACCGGTTCTGGTCGGCGGCTACCTGGCGGTCGTCACCCTCTTCATGGTCTTCGTCCTGCACCTCTCGGTGTCCCCGGAGCGGCTCTTGCTGCTCATGTTGATTGCGGCGCTGATCCTGGGCCGCGCCCGGCTCTTTCTGGCCGACTGGATCCCGTTTCTCGTCCTCTTTCTGTCCTACGAGTATCTGCGCGGGCTCGGCGGCAAGTTGGGCATGCCGATCCACGACGTGACTCCGCTGGAGCGGATCATCGCCTTCGGCCAGGTGCCCTCACTCTCGTTGCAGCACGCTTTCTATCACGCCGGCCAGGTCAGCTGGTACGACATCGGGGCGACGATGTTCTATTTCCTGCACTTCGCCTTTCCGCTGATCCTTGGCTATCTCTTCTGGATCGTCGACCGGCGAACCTTTCTGCGGTTTTCTCGCGCCCTGATCGGGATGGCCTTTGCGGCCTTCGTCTTCTATCTCTTCGTCCCGGTGGCGCCACCCTGGAAAGCGGTGCCCGGCGTGGTCAAGATCATCGACCACACGCTGCCCAGCTTCACGGACCTCCCCGGCATCCCCGTTCCCGCCACGGTCTACCACTGGCTCACGCCCAACGCCTATGCGGCAATGCCCTCGCTGCACGCCGCCTTCCCGCTGCTGGGCGCGCTCTTCGCGTTACGGCTCTGGGGTCGCCGCGCGTGGCCGACGCTGCTCTACACGGCCTGCGTCTGGCTCAGCATCGTGTATCTGGGCGAGCACTACATCGTCGACATCATCGGCGGTGCCATCTTTGCCCTGGGCGCCTTCTTCGGAGAGGCCCTGCTGACCGAATGGTGGTCGCGCGTCCGGCGCTCAGGTTATGCGCCGGCGGATCTCAAAGCCTAGGAGCGCCAGACCTTCTTCATGATCGCGCGGGCCAGCTTGTCGGGATCGTGGTGGGTTGAGATCCGGGAGTTGACCACATCGACCAGGACGGCGTGAATGCTCCGCTGGTTGACGGTCGCAGCATCGTAGACGACGCGGCGGATGCCAGCCGCCTGCGCCGAGGGCGGCAGGGGGAAGTTGTTGTTGCTGTTGACGACCACGAAATCGAAGATGTTGGTGCCCAGGTGGCCTTCGATCGCCTTGAGGTGGTCGCTAACACGGAAGGCGTCGGTTTCACCGGGCTGGGTGGCGACGTTGCAGACGAACACCTTGATCGCGGGCGACGCCTTGAGCGCTTCTGCCATCCCGTCGACCACCAGGTTCGGCAGGATGCTGGTGTAGAGGCTGCCGGGTCCGACGGTAATCATCTCGGCGTTCAGGATCGCCTCCTCCGCTTCGGGGTTGATGGTCGGCTCCGGCTCGAGGAAGACCCGCTTGATCGCGGTGGCGACCGCGCCCTCACCGTCGCCGTTGGGATGGGGGATGCTCGATTCGCCGACGCGCGTCTGGCCGTCGGCCATCTCGGCCATCAACGTCACGTCACGCAACGTCGATGGAACGATCTGGCCGCGCACGGCGAGGACCCGTCCCGACTCGCGGATGGCGTGCTCGAAGTCGCCGGTGATCTCGGCCATCGCCATGATGAAGAGGTTGCCGAAGGAGTGGCCGTTGAGGCTGCCCTCCTTGAAGCGGTGCTGGAAGAGGGTGGTCATCAGCGGCTCGACGTCGGCCAGGGCGGTGATGCACTGCCGGAAGTCGCCGGGTGGCAGGATCCGATATTCCTGGCGGAGGCGGCCCGAGCTGCCGCCGTCGTCGGCGACCGTCACGATGGCGGTCAGGTTGCCGGTGTATTTCTTGAGCCCTCGAAGCAGTGTCGAGAGTCCGGTGCCGCCGCCCAGGGCCACCACGCGGGGGCCTTTCTGGAGGAAGCGGTAGTTAGAGATGATTTCCGACAGCGCCCGGTCGCGACCGGGGAGGAACGGTCCCAGCACGGACTGAGTGAGCTTGTAGAGGGCAAAAAGAATGATTCCGACGCCGAGGGCGGCGAACAGTGCTGCCCGGACATACCGGTTGAGGAACTGCAGGGTCAGGTAATAGGTGAAGCCCGGGAAGGTGACGACGGCGTAGAAGTTCCGGAGCGCGTAGCCGATCCCGAGGCTGATCAGGACCATGCCGATCATGAGCAGGCCGAGCCAGCGCTTGACGTGGAGGCCGGGGGTGAACCAGCGCGCCACCCGGGGGTTCATCCGAAGGGGGGCCAAGAGCGCCCAAAGCTTAGCACAGCATTTTTACAACCACGTTTTGACCGTTTTCGTTACACCCTTTAGGCCCTTTCCCTGCCAGTCAAACCGAGCATATAATCCAGGCAGGGTCCGCTGAACGGCCAATGGACCCAGTTCACGCAGCCTGTTCAAGGCACAAAGGAGGTCGCTTCTGAATGGCGATCAAGGCAGAGGGCGTCGCCCGCGCGGCTGAAGCCCGACGGAAAGAGCAGGCGCAGTACTGGGTCTACCTCGATGGCGAGGTCAAGCGCTACGCCGATGCCCGGCTCGGGTTGATGACGCACGCGCTGCACTACGGCACCGGTGTCTTTGAGGGCATTCGCGGCTACTGGAGTGCGGCCGACGAACAGCTCTTCATCCTCAAGCTGCGCGAGCATTACAGTCGCCTCCAGCGTTCGGTCAAGGTGCTCAAGCTCAAGATCCCAATTGACCTGGACGAGCTCTGTCGCGTCACCGTTGAGCTCATCCGAAAGAACAATTTCCGACAGGACATCTACATTCGGCCGCTCGCCTTCAAGAGCTCCGAAGAGATCGGGGTCAGGCTCCACAACCTCAAAGATTCCTTTGCGATCTATGTCACGCCGTTCGGCAATTACGTCGACATCGAGCGGGGCATCCGCTGCCAGGTTTCGAGCTGGCGGCGCATCGACGACAACGCCGCCCCCGCCCGCGCCAAGATCACCGGGATTTACGTCAACTCCGCGCTCGCCAAGTCCGAGGCGATGGAAAACGGTTTCGACGAGGCGATCATGCTCACCCAGGACGGGCACGTGTGCGAGGGCAGCGCCGAGAACATCTTCTTGATTCGTGACGGCAAGGTTTTCACGCCCCCCACCTCGGACAACATCCTGGAAGGCCTGACGCGCCTCGCGATGATGGAGTTGTTGCGCAAGGAGCTGGACATGGAGGTCGTCGAGCGATCGATCGACCGCTCCGAGCTGTACGTCTGTGACGAGGTCTTCCTCTGCGGGACCGGGGCGCAGATCTCGCCCGTCGTCGAGATCGATCACCGCCCGATCGGCGATGGTGAAGTGGGTCCGGTCGTGAGCCGCCTTCAGCAGCTCTACTTCGAGATCGTTCGCGGCGCCAACGCGAAGTATCGTCCCTGGCTCACGCCGGTTTACTGAGCCGGGGCGACTCGGGCTGATCGGGCGCGCCTGGCGCGCTGACTGATGCGGATCGTGGTTGCGCCCAACGCCTTCAAGGGCTCGCTCTCTGCGGTAGAGGCCGCTGAGGCGATCCGCGAAGGCATCGTGGCTGTGGTCGGCGATGCTGAGATTGTCAGCGTGCCAATCGCCGACGGCGGTGACGGGACGGTCGACGCGCTGGTTGCGGCGACCAATGGCGAGCGCCGCGTGATTCGCGTCCGCGGCCCGCTGGGTGAGCTGGTCGACGCCGAGTACGGCGTGATCGACGGTGGCCAGACAGCCGTGATCGAAATGGCTCGCGCGGCCGGACTCGCGCTGGTGCCACCGGCGCGGCGCAACCCGGCCGTCACGACGACCTACGGCGTCGGCGAGCTGTTGCAGCATGCCTACAACGGTGGCGCCCGGCGCTTCATCGTCGGCATCGGGGGGAGTGCGACTAATGACGGCGGCGCCGGTATGGCGCAGGCGCTTGGCTACCACCTGCTCGATGCGGCGGGCCAGGAGCTGCCGCCCGGCGGTCTGGCCCTGCAGCGGCTCGAGCGGATCGATGGACCCGATGTCCACGCCGATTGGAAGCAGGCGCAGGTCCAGGTGGCATGCGACGTCAGCAACCCGCTGACGGGCCCGAATGGAGCGAGCGCGGTCTACGGCCCCCAGAAAGGAGCGACCCCGGAACTGGTCGCCCAGCTCGACTCGGCCCTCAGGCGGTTCGCCGAAGTGGTGCGAAGGGACCTGGGGATCGAC
>DATASI010000160.1:0-4183 GCA_036269255.1 Candidatus Dormiibacterota bacterium | reverse complement strand
CAGCCTAGCTTGTCGGCCTTGGCGACAAGCTCAGCAGGGGTTTCCTGAAACGACAGGTAAAGTCCAGCATCGCCTCGCCGCACGCCGTCAGCGATGAATGACAGCGCCAGAACCGTCTTTCCCACGCCGGAGGGGCCAAGGAGCATGGTGGCGTCGCCGCGAGGAAGCCCGCCGTGGGTGATCTCATCCAGACCGGCGTCGCCAAGCGATGCCCGCCCCTCTTCGGCCGCGACCGTCTCAGGCACAAGCAGTTCGAGCCTGGGAAACGCATTGAAGCCGGTCTGGTCGATCGATACGGAGTGACGGCCCGGCAAATTGGCGGACCCGCGCATCTTGAGCACGCGGATCCAGCGCCGATCATCGAGCCCGCGCGGCTCATTCCCCAGCTGCACGATGCCGTCGGCTACCGCGAACTCCGGGCTCTCCTCGATCTCATCCGGCGTGTACTCACCGACGAGCAGCAGCACGCTCTCGGTTTGGCCGACACGGCTGGCCAGCTCGTAGAACATCCGGCGAAGCTGGCCTTCGGGCACCAAGCCGTGGAGCGCCTTGCTGCTGTCGATCACGACGATGGAGGGGCGGCGCTGGACGGTCGCACGTAACAACTCGTCGGCCACCTCCTGGAACGCGCCGCGCTCCCCAACGATCGCCGGCAGGTGCAGGACGTCGAGGCGCTCGCCAATTGCCTGCTCGTCGAAGAAGGCGAATTGGCTCAGGTTGCGAAAGAGCTTGGTATGGGGCTCGGACCAGGTGGTGTAGTACAGGGCCGGGCGATCGACCGTTGCGTTCGAAAAGCAGATCTGGTGAGCAAACACCGTCTTCCCACTGCCCGGTGGCCCGGCCACCACGATGGTGCTGCCAGGCATCAATCCGCCCCCCAGAATCAGGTCAATATCGTCTCGGCCGGTGCGCAATCGTTGGACCGCCTGGCTCATGGCGCTGCGACCAGGCCCTTCACGTTGTCCCGCAAATCGCCAGGATCGAATGGTTTGTGCATCACCCGATTGGCGTTGGCAACCTGATGCGGGCTGGCACTCAGGACCATGATTGGTAGCTCCGCCGTGCTCTTCTCGGCTCGCAGGCGATTGATCAGATCGCTACCGCTCATGATCGGCATCATCACGTCGGTGATGACGAGGTCCACCTCGATCTCTTCCAGGCGCTCGAGTGCAGCTCGTCCATGGTGTGCCTCATGGACCTGATGACCATCCAATTCCAGAATGAGGCGCACCATGCCGCGGAGGTCGGGCTCATCGTCGACGATCAGAATGCGTGCCACTCGATCGTCCTTCCGCTCACCTTTTTCGAAGAGGAAGCGTCAGCGTGAAGGTACTGCCCATGCCTGGCTGGGAGGTCGCAGAGAGATCGCCGCCGTGCAGCCGTGCGAGCTCACGGCTCAGGAACAGCCCAAGGCCAACGCCTGGCAAGGTCTGAGCCGAGTCTCCGACTCGCCCAAAGCGGGTGAATAACTTCGGCAGATCGTCGGCCGCAATCCCAGGCCCTTGATCGGCGACCGATAGAACGGCGTGGTCATCCGTTCGCCGAAGCCGGCAAGTGATGACACTTGCCTCGTCGGAATATTTGAGCGCATTCATGACAAGGTTTCGAGCAATGCTATCAAGCCTGTCCCGATCGGCTGAGATTGGCAGCGGCTCTCCAGCATCGAGGAATTCAATCTGATGGCCGCTCTCCAGCGGCTGCAGCTCAGCAACCAGCTCCTGGACGAACTCACCGAGGTCCATGGCCTCGGGCATGATCTCCAGTCGGCCCTCCTCCAGCCGAGCCGTGTCGAGCAGCACCTGAACCAGGCGCTGCATGTGGCTCAGTTGTTTGGCCAGTACCGGAATCCGCGGGCCAAGCGCCTCAACGCCAATGCTGCCATCCTGGACCAGCGAAACGTATCCGTTGAGGACGGTGAGTGGGCCGCTCAGATCATGGGCAACCATATGCAGCGAGCGCGTCTTGGCGCGGTCACTCTGCCGCGCCCGATCGCGATCGGCAATCGCCCGAGGCATCTCGCCCAAATCGGTCACCAGCATGAGGTTGCCAACTCGTCTGCCGTTTTGGAGCATGGGCCAGACGGCCAGCCTCACGACGGCATCCCCTTCGGCACTGCCAAGCGTTGCCTCCGCCACCCACGGCTTTCGCTTGCGGGCCAGGTGGCGGCGCGTCTGTGGATCGAATGGAACCTGGTCAAGTGCAACCCGTTGATCACCAGCCGGTGGCCGGCCAATGAGCATCTCGGCTCTTCGATTGCTGAAAACGACATGTCCGTCGGCGGCGGTGACGAGCACCGCCTCCGAGAGTTGGTCGGCGATCTCCAGTAATGGGGGGACTGGCATGAGGCTGCCCTGTCGCCGCGATGCCCGCATGTCACCAGAGATCCTAAAGGGCGTCGCTCCTCTCGGGACGCCAGCTTAAGCTGTCGGGTGCACATGAAAACCGTCGAGCGCTCGCGTCTTACCCCGGAACTCGCGGCGAGATTCCCTCGCCCCGGCATGGCGACGCCCGGGAAGATCGATTACTCGCCCGACTCGAAATTCGTCACGTATCTGTTCAGCGAACGTGGCGACCTGGCGCGGGATCTCTGGCGCCTCGACCTCAGCTCGGGAAAGGCGGAGCGATGGCTCACGCCGCCGGGGGAGGGCGTTACCGAAGCGAATATCTCGCGCCAGGAAGCGCTGCGCCGGGAGCGGTTGCGGCTGCGCGAGACCGGCATCACCGACTACATCTGGGCGGAGAAGGCGAACGTGCTGCTGCTCCCGCTGCGAGGCGAGCTCTTTCGCTGGTCGGAGAGCGGCATGACTCGGATCGCGGCGGATGGCGTCATCGATCCAAAGATCAGCGCCGACGGCAGCCGGGTGTTCTTCATTCGCGATGGCGACGTCTGGACGATCGATCACGGCCGCGAGCGCCGCCTGACCGCTCACCCGCCCGCAACGACCAATGGCCTGGCGGAGTTCGTTGCCCAGGAGGAGCTGGGCCGGATGAGCGGCTACTGGCCCTCGCCCAGCGGCGACCTGGTGGCCTTCGAGCAGCTCGACGCGTCGAACATCCCGATCTATCCGATCGTTCACCAGGGGAAGGCCGAGCTGCAGATCGAGGAGCATCGCTATCCCTTTGCCGGCGCAGCGAACGCCCGGGTGAAGCTGGGCGTGGTCGACGCCCGCAGTGGGGCGATCACCTTCATGGACCTGGGCATCGAGGACGGGTACATCGCACGGGTCCAGTGGCATCCGGACGGCCGTCTCTTCGTCCAGTGGCTCTCACGCGACTGGCGCCAGCTCGAGATCCTTGCCTACGACGTCTCGACCGGCGGCGGCCGAGGCATCCTGGTCGAGCGCCAGGAGCCCTGGATCAACCTGCACGATGACCTGCGGATCCTGGAATCGACCGGCGAGTTCGTTTGGTCATCCGAACGCTCCGGCTATCGACACCTATATCTATATGCACCCGACGGACGGCTGATCCGGCAACTGACTTCGGGGGACTGGCCGGCCGAGGCGACGGTTGGGCTCGATGAGAAACGGCGCCAGCTTTATTTCGTCGGCTGGCAAGAAACGCCGCTGGAGCGCCAGCTCTTTCGGGTGTCGCTCGACGCCGGCCCAATTGAGCAGCTGACAACGGATGCTGGAATGCACGGCGCCGAAGTGGCTCCCGACTTCACAAGCTTCATCGACGTCTGGAGCAGCCGGCAGACGCCGCCGACTGTGACGGTGCGGAGCCTGTCGGGCGGGGCCGAGCGGCCGGTCCATTCCCCGGCCGAAATCGATCTGGAGCTCCGCCCTCCCGAATTCCATCGCTTCCGCAACCGGGATGGCATCGAGCTCCACGCCGCCCTCTATTTCCCTCCCCCGTCTACGGGGGAGGGCACGGTGGGGGCGGCTGGGGGTACGGTGGGGGCCCGCCCTCCGGTGATCGTCTCCGTCTACGGCGGACCAGGTCCGCAGATGGTCAATGAGAGCTGGGGGCAAACCGTTGATCTCTCCGCGCAGCTGCTGGCGCAACACGGCTTTGTCGTGCTCAAGGTCGACAACCGCGGCTCCGCGCGCCGAGGGCTCGCGTTCGAGGCGCCGATTGCGCGAAACCTGGGAGAGATCGAGGTGAACGACCAGGTCGATGGCGTGCGTTGGCTCGGAACCCTGGGCGTTGCCGACAGCTCGCGGGTTGGGGTCATCGGCTG
>DATASI010000159.1:0-10645 GCA_036269255.1 Candidatus Dormiibacterota bacterium | reverse complement strand
ACGTGAACCGGCTCGCGCTCGCCGCGGGAAAAGCCTGCCTGGCTGACCCCTCGACGATCGAGGCACGGCGAAGGCAGGTCGTAAGCGCGAGAGAACGATTCGCCGCAGACCTGCGAGAGCTTGGGATTCAGTCCTGGCCATCCCAGGCAAACTTCGTGCTCGCCGAGGTTGGTGGTGACGACCTCGCCTGGTATGAGGGGTTGATCAGGAGAGGATTCCTGGTCCGGCCAGGGTCAGAGTACGGGATGTCTGGCCACTTGCGGATCACCGTTGGTCCCGAACAGCTGATGACGTCGCTGGTCTCGGCCATGGTCGAGGTCGCCGGCGAACTCCGGGCATAAGATCACGTCGGAGGTGGGGTATGTCAGTTCAACCGGCGGCGGATGTATGTCTTGGCTGCAAGGGTCCGCTGACCTCGCTCGGCGTCGAGCATTTCAGGATCGGCGGCGTCAGCGGGGGATGGGCGGCCTTGATGGGACAGTGGGCGGAGATCGGCGAAGGGCTGCTCGACATGGAGGTCCTGGCCTGCCGCAACTGCCGTCGAGTCGAACTTCGAGTTCCTGACCGAGGCTAAGCCAGCAGGCACCACCGGATCGAACGTCGTCTAGACACCTGCGAAGGCCGGTGCTATACCTGTCTCGGCGGGGCATCGCCAACTCAAGGAGGTGGGTGGATATGCGGCGCAGGGTTGCGGTCACGATCAACGGGGCCAGGCATGAGCACGAGGTCGAGCCTCGGCTCCTATTGGTCCAATACATCCGGGAACTGGCCGGCCTGACCGGGACGCACGTCGGCTGCGATACCAGCAACTGCGGTGCCTGTACGGTCGAGATCAACGGGCACAGCGTCAAGTCATGCACGGTTTTCGCAGTTCAGGCCGACGGCGCCGAAGTCACGACCATCGAGGGCCTGGCGAAGGGCACCACCCTGCATCCGCTCCAGCAGGCGTTCTGGGACGAGCATGGCCTGCAATGCGGCTTCTGCACGCCGGGCATGATCATGGCGGCCAAGCAGCTGCTCGACCGCAATCCGAATCCCAGCGAGCGTGAGATCCGGCTTGGTCTCGAGGGCAACCTCTGCCGCTGCACCGGCTATCACAACATCGTCAAAGCGGTTCAAGCGGCGGCCAAAGTACTGGCGCCCGGCGCGGAGAGCAAGGCGCCGGCGTCCGTCTCGTAGGCAAGGGAGCACACACACCATGGCTGTATCCCAGATGATCGGCGCATCCATCAAACGCCGCGAAGATCCTCGATTGGTGACCGGCACCGGGACCTATGTCGACGATCTCCCACAAACCGCGGTTGTCCATATGTACATCGTCCGATCGACCGAGGCACACGCGCGAATCCTCGGCATCGAAACGGCGCGCGCCCGCGAAGCCGACGGCGTGCTGGCCATCTTTACTGGCAAAGACCTGAAGTCAGAGCTGACCGTCCCTTTGCCGGTCACGCCCACGTTTGTTCCCGATAAGAAAGCTCCCAACCAGTATCCGATCGCGATGGAAAAGGTGCGGTACGCCGGCGAGCCGGTCGCCATCGTGCTGGCCACCAGCCGCGCCGCGGCGGAGGACGCCGGCGAGCGGATCGATATCCGTTACGAGTCGTTGCCACCGGTCCTCGACCTGGAGAAGGCGATCGAGAAGGACGCTGCCGTCCTCCATGACGACGTCGGCAGCAACCTCTCTTATGACGCGAAGTTTGCGGCCGGCGACATCGAGGCAGCGTTCCGCGAAGCCGACGTGACGATCAAGCAGCGGCTGATCCAGCAGCGCCTGATTCCGGTCGCCATCGAGGGGAGGGGCGTGCTCGCGGACTACAAACCGTTCACCAACAAGCTGACCGTTTACTCATCGACGCAAATCCCGCATTTCGTGAAGGTCTGGCTCGCCGTTATCCTCGGGATCTCTGAGAGCAACGTACGGGTCGTGGCTCCGGAAGTGGGTGGCGGCTTCGGATCGAAAATCCGCGTCTATCCTGAGGAGATCCTCACGGCGCTCGCTTCCCGGCGGCTTGGCCGCCCGGTCAAGTGGATCGAGGAGCGCAATGAGAACGTCAAGGCCACTCACCACGGGCGGTCGCAGATCTGGGACGTCGAAGTCGCGGCCAAGAAGGACGGCACTGTCCTTGGTGTTCGCGCCACCCAGTGGCTCGACCTGGGGGCCTATTGCAGCCAGTTCGGGACCTTCATGGTCATCGGCGTGCTGGTCGCGCAAGGCGCGTACAAGCTGAAGGCGTTCGATGGCCGCTCGATCGGCGTCTTTACCAACCGTACGCCGACCGATGCATACCGCGGCGCAGGCAGGCCGGAGGCCACATACATGATCGAGCGCGTCATGGACCTGGTGGCGCGCGAGACCGGGTTGGACCCGGTGGAGGTGCGGCGAAAGAACTTTGTCCGCGTCGAGGACCAGCCGTTCACCACCCTGCTCGGGCTCACGTACGACTCCGGCGATTACACGATCACGCTCGACAAGGCGTTGCAAATGGTGGGTTACGAGGGGTTCCGCAAGGAGCAGGCGGAGAAGCGCAAGCAGGGCAAGTACCTGGGGATCGGCCTCGCCACGTACATCGAGATCTGCGGACTCGGCCCAGCGGCCGCCACCCAGGCGGCGACCGGCGTCTCGCTCTGGGGGATGTCGGTCGTCAACGTGCATTTCACTGGAAAGGTGACCGTGATCATCGGCAGCTCACCGCATGGCCAGGGGCACGAGACCACCTACGCCCAGGTCGCCTCGGACGTTCTGGGCATCCCCGTCGAAGACATCGACGTCGTCCACGGCGATACGGCCATCGGGCCCATGGGAATGGATACCTATGGCAGCCGCAGCACCGCGCTGGATGGCAACGCCGTCCACATAAGTGCCATGAAAGTGCAGGAGAAGGCCAAGAAGATCGCGGCGCACCTGCTGGAGGCGGCCGAAGGCGACATTGTGTATGAGGACGGCAAGGCCTTCGTCAAGGGGACGCCCTCCAAAGCGATCACGATCCAGGAGATCGCCGGGGCGGCCTTCCAGACAAACCGATTGCCGAAGGGCATGGAAGGCGGCCTGGAAGCGACCACCTTCTTCGATCCGAGCAACTTCGTCTGGCCGTTCGGGGCGCACATCGCCGTGGTCGAGGTCGACGGCGATACCGGTGCCGTGCGCGTCTTGCGTTATGTTGCGGTCGACGACTGCGGGACCCGCATCAACCCGATGGTGGTCGATGGTCAACTCCATGGCGGCATCGCGCAAGGCATTGGGCAGGCGCTCTTCGAGGAAGCGGTCTATGACGAGGCGGGCCAGCTCCGGACCGGAAGTTTGACCGACTATCTGATTGCCACCGCTGCGGATATGCCGTCTTTCGAGCTGGGGGCAACGGTGACCCCGAGCCCGGTCAACCCGCTGGGCACCAAAGGCATCGGAGAGGCGGGGACGATCGCCTCCAGCGTGACGATCGTCAACGCGATCGTCGACGCCCTCGCGCCATTGGGCGTCAAGGACATCGAGATGCCGGCCACGCCCGAAAAGGTCTGGCGGCTGATGCATCGCAACGGAGGGAAGACTCGATGATTCCTGCTGCATTCGATTACGTCGCGCCCCGGACGCTGCCCGAGGCGGTCGCGGAACTGGTGAACCGCGGCCAGGAGGCAAAAGTGCTGGCCGGCGGGCACAGCCTCATCCCGCTGATGAAATTGCGTCTGTCGACACCGTCATTCCTGGTGGATATCGGCCGCATCCAAAACCTTAGCTATATCCGCGAGGAGGATGGCCACGTCGCGATCGGCTCGCTGACAACCCACCACGACATCCAGCTCTCTGAGTTGATCCGGCGAAAGCTGCCGATACTGAGCAGCGCGGCGTCCCAGATTGGCGATCCGCAGGTCCGTAATCGCGGCACCATTGGTGGCGCGGCAGCGCACGCCGACCCGTTCGGCGATTTCCCAACCTGCCTGCTCGTGCTCGACGCCGAGTTCATCGTCGCCGGGCAGCGAGGGGAGCGGAAGATTGCCGCCCGGGACTTCTTTGTCGACACCTTCACCTCGGCGCTCGAGCCGAATGAGATCGTTCGAGAGATCCGCATCGCCACTCCGCCAGACGGGAGCCAGGGCACCTACCTCAAGTTCAGCCGGCGGTCGCAGGACTGGGCAATCGTCGCGGTCGCCGCGCAGGTGACCGTCAGTGGCCACGAGGTCAAGAACGTCGCGATCGGTTTGACCGGCATGGGCAGCACGCCACTGCGAGCCTCCGCTGTCGAGCAAGCGCTGCGCGGGAAGTCGGGTCATGACGACGAGATTCGGGCCGCCGCTGAGAAAGCTGCGGACGGCACGGATCCTCAGCAAGACCTGAACGGGTCGCCGGATTACCGCCGGCATCTGGCGAGGGTACTCACGCGGCGCGCCCTCGAAGAGGTGACCGCGCACCACTAGGATTCGAGAGCGGCTGCCAGCGCAGCCGCTCTCCCTAGAATTCGCTTGATGAAAGGCCTGCCCGTGTCGACCATCGAGGACGTCGAACGGGCCCTGCATCGACACCATTACGTGGCGGACCGAAGTCTGGCCACCACCGTCTTCCTGTCGCTGACGCTGGACAAGCCGCTGCTGCTCGAAGGCGAGGCAGTAGTTGGCAAGACGGAGGTCGGCAAAGTGCTGGCCGAGATTCTCGACACCCGGTTGATCCGGTTGCAGTGCTACGAAGGCATCGACGTCAACAACGCCGTTTACGAGTGGGCGTATGCGAAGCAGATGCTCCACATCCGGCTGCTCGAGTCGGCGCATGCCAACCGCGAGGAGACCGAACGCGAAATCTACAGCCCGCAGTTCCTGGTCAAACGACCGCTGCTGCAAGCGATCGAGAGCAACGGCGCCATGCCGCCGGTGCTGCTCATCGACGAGATCGATCGGGCGGATGACGAGTTCGAGGCGTTCCTGCTCGAGCTGCTGTCCGACTTTCAGATCTCGATCCCGGAGATCGGCACCATCAAGGCCGAGCGGCCGCCGGCAGTGATCATCACGTCCAACCGCACCCGCGAGATCCACGACGCGCTCAAGCGCCGCTGCCTCTATTTCTGGATCGACTATCCCTCGATCGACAGGGAGTTGGAGATCATCCAGGCGCGGATCCCCGGAGTCCCTGAGAAGCTGGCGCGACAGGTCAGCGGCTTCATCGGCGGGGTCCGCCGGCTCGACCTTTACAAGCTTCCGGGAATCGCCGAAACGCTCGACTGGACGCGGGCGCTGATTGCGTTAGGGCAAACGGAGCTCGACGAGGCGGCGGTCCAGGCCACGCTTGGCTCGATCGTCAAGTATCAGGAGGATCTGGAACGGCTGCGCGGCACCGGCTCACGCGAGCTGCTGGCGCGCGCGGTCAATGCCTGACGGAGCCCCCACCCTGCCTTCCCCCGCAAGCGGGGGAGGGTATCAGACGCTGACGCGAAACTGGTTGCATTTCGGCCGGATCCTGCGCGGATTGGGCTTCGACGCCGGACCGGTCCGCATGCTGCCCTTCCTGACGGCCATGAGCACGATTGACGTCGGCCGGTTTGATGATTTACGTACGGTTGTCCGGATCCATTTCGCCCGGCGGCGGGAGGAGTTGCCGATCCTGGACCGAGCGCTCGCCGCCTTCCTGGGCATGCGCTCGCTGCATCCGCCGGAACCCGGCAGCCTGCCCAGCGAGCGCGCCGACGAGGAAAAGGAAATGACCGCCATCGTCGGGCGGCAGCTGAAGGTCCTGGACGACATGGAGATGGGCGCCGAAGCGGAAGAGCAGGAGGTCGCGAGCTATTCGCGCGTCGAGCTCTTGCGACGGAAAGACTTCGACGCGTTGAACGAAGCGGAGATGGCCGAAGTTCGGCGGCTGGTCCGGATGATGCGCCTGCCGGCCGGGTTGACACGGTCCCGTCGGATGCGGCCCGGTGGCCGCGACCGTCTGGACATGCGGCGGCTGCTGCGCCGCAGCATGCGGTTCGGCGGCGAACTGCTCCTCTTTTCCTGGAAGAGCCGCAGCCTGCGACCTCGACCGCTGGTCCTTTTGTGCGACATCAGCGGATCGATGGAGCGGTATACGCGGCTGTTGCTGAACTTTACTTACGCCTTGAAAAGCGCCAGCACGCGAGTGGAGGCTTTCGTCTTCGCCACCCGATTGACGCGGATTACCGGCCTGCTTCGCCATCACGACGTTGATACCGCGCTCAACCGCGTGACGTCGTCGGTCGAGGATTGGTCTGGCGGAACCAGGATCGGGGAGGCGATCGAGAGCTTCAACCGCCGCTATGCCCGCCGAGTTTTGGGCCATGGCGCGACGGTCGCCATCATCAGCGACGGCTGGGATCGAGGTGACGTCGAGCAGATGCGCCGGGCGATTGCGCACCTGCAGCGCTCCTGCCACCGGCTGATCTGGATGAACCCGCTGATGGGCGCTCCCGGCTACGAACCGCTGACCCTCGGCCTGCAAGCGGCCCTGCCCTTTGTCGATGACTTCCTCCCCGCCCACAACCTGGCAAACCTCGAAGCGCTTGGCGCGGTGTTGCTGGAGACGGCGAGCCGGCGACCGCTTCGCCGGCAGACATTGCTTCCGGTCACAGCCTCCTGACACGGAACCGAGTTTCGCCTCGGCGGCGATCTAGACTTCGAATATGCGCGACGTCATGGCCGACATCACCGCGTGGCTTGGCAGCAACGACCCTGTGGCCGTGGCAACCGTCATCAGCACATGGGGGAGCGCGCCGCGGCCGGCCGGCTCGCGGATGGCGATCAGCCAGTCCGGCAAAATCGCCGGTTCGGTCAGCGGCGGATGCCTCGAAGGCGAGGTCTTCGAGCAGGCGCAGGCGATCCTGAAGGGCAAGCCGGCGCAGCTGTTCCATTACGGCGTCAGCGATGACCTCGCGTTCTCGGTCGGCTTGAGCTGCGGTGGCGAGGTCGATGTGTTGGTGGAGCCGCTTACCGAAGTCCACCGGCAGCTCATAAGTGCGCTGGAATCGGAAACGCCGGTAGTCCTCGAGACCAGCGTTGGTGACGAGCCCGGCGCGCGGAGACTTCTCGCGCCGTCCGACCGAGCGTTGCGCGAGTTGCTCGAACGAGAGCTGCCCGCGAGACAGGATGGGGTCTTCCTGGAACCGTTTGCCCGTCCGCACGAGCTCTACATCTTTGGAGGGACGCACGTCGCGATTCCCTTGGCCGAGCTGGCGAGCGACCTCGGTTTTCGGGTGACGGTGGTCGACGCCCGGTCGAAGTTTGCGGAGACGGCGCGGTTCCCGAAGGCTCGCCAGGTGATTCATGCCTGGCCGGATGAGGTGCTGAGCACGCTGCCGATGGACAGCTCGACCTACATCGTCATCCTCACGCACGACCCAAAGTTCGACGATCCCACGATCACCGCGGCTCTGAAGGGAAAGCCGCGCTACATCGGGGCGATCGGCAGCAAGAAGACGCATCGCGAGCGGGTCGCCCGGCTGGTCGCCGCTGGTCTCAACCCGGTGGACGTCGAGCGGGTGCATGCGCCAATCGGCTTGGATCTCGGTTCGCAAACCGCCGAAGAAACAGCCCTGGCGATCCTCGCCCAGATGGTGGCGATCCGGCACGGCAAGCAGGGAGGACCGATGCCCGGCATCGTTGCCGCGGCCACCGTCCGCGGGTGAAAGCCGAGGCCCTTCGGGGCGTCACACTGAACGCGCAGACGATCGATGGGGCGGTGCTGGCGCAGACCATCCTTGCCGGCGACGATCATCATCGAGCGCTGATGCACAAAGGCCGCATCCTCTCAGCGAGGGATTGGCCGGTGGTCGCGAGCAGTGGCGTCGAGGAGCTCCACATCGTGCGCCTGGAGCCGGGCGACGTGCACGAAGACGAGGCAGCCCACAGACTGGCGGAGATCGTCGCTGGACCAGGCGTCGTCCGCCACGATCCAATCGAGAGCCAGGTCCGCCTGAGCGCGGCGGTCAATGGCATTTTCGAGGTCGACGTACCCGCCCTCCAAGCGCTGAATAGTGTCGATGACGTCTCGGTCTTCACCCTCTTCGACGGCCAGCTGGTATCGAAGGGAAAGACCGTGGCGGGCGTGAAGGTCACGCCCTTCGTCGTGCCGGCCGGGCGTCTGGAAACCGCGCGACAGGCTGTCGACGGCAAGCAGGTGGTCCGAGTGCTCGCGTTCAAGCCGATGCGGGTGGCGATCCTGGTTCGCGAGCGGCTCGAGGAGGCTCAGCGGCAGAAGTTCCAGACGTCGATCGATATGAAGGTGTCATGGTTCGGCTCACGCATCACCGAGATCCGCTACGTCGCTGATGCCGTCGACGCCGTTCAATCTGCAATCGGTGAGCTGCTGCGGAATTGCGACCTGTTATTGACGGCGGGAGCTAACGCCACCGATCCGCTCGATCCCACGCTGGTTGCGCTGGATCGGCTCGGCGCGCGAATGGAAAAACAAGGGGCGCCCGCCCACCCCGGCAGCGCTGTCTGGCTCGCCTATATGGCTGAGAAACCGATCTTCGGCGTCGCCGCCTGTGGCATGTTTTCCAAAGCGACCGTCCTCGATCTGATCCTGCCGCGCCTCTTCACCGGCGCGCGTGTCACCGCCTCCGACTTCAACGGGCTCGGGCATGGCGGGCTGCTGTCGAAGGACATGGCGTTTCGCTTCCCGCCCTACGGCGTGGACGACTAGCTCCAGCCCGACCCTCCCCCGGCAGGGGGAGGGTCGCGGAGCGTCGGTTACTGGCTGAGGATCGGACGAACTTCGACGGCACCTACCTGGGCCGACGGGACTTTAGCGGCGTAGGCAATCGCCTCGTCCTGATTTTTCGCCTCGACCACGTAGAAGCCGATGATCTGGTCGGCGCCGCGGGAGAACGGGCCGGGATCCGCTTTGGTCGAGCCGTTCCGGACTCGAACCGTCGTCGCGGTTGCCGATGGTTGCACCGGATCGCCGCCCTTGAATAGGCCGTGTGACGAGAGCTCTTCGTAGTAACGGCCGAACGCCGCCTCCTGCTGCTGCATCTGCGGGCTGTCGGACGGGGGCATCTTCGACTCGTCGGCATAGAGCAAGTACAGGTATTTCACGGTTCCTCCCTCAGATTGGCTAAACGGGCCTGGCCTGGGCCAGCACCTGCTCGCGGGTTACACCCTCCATGTTGTGCGTCTCTTTGGCATGCCGTTGCACACCGGCGACCAGCCTGCCTTCATCCTCGGTCTGTAACGACCAGCCGCATTCGCATTCGACGCGTTTCTCCATTCCGTACCTCCTCGAATTCGTTTGCCCGGGGCTGCTTAAGATCATCGCGGGTACCCTTTGGCAAATGTTTGGCGAACCCACCTTACGGATCTACCTCGCCGGAGAAGTGGCGATCGAGCGTGGTGACCAGCTGCTACGTGAGGCTGACCTGCCCGGCCCGCAGGGCCGCCTTGCGCTCGTCTTGCTGACCGCCGAGCGCCAGCGCCCGGTACCACAATCGGAGCTCGCCGAACTGTTATGGCCCGGGGCGCTGCCGGCGTCGTGGCCGGCGGCGCTCAGCGCCGTGATCAGCAAGCTACGCAACAAGCTCGGGCGGCTCGGCCTCGACCGCGACCGGGTGATCGCCAACGCCTTTCGTTGTTATCAGTTCCGGCCGCCTACCGATACCTGGGTCGATCTGGAGGCGGCGGCTGATGCCGTCCATGCCGCCGAAGGCGCGCTGCTCGTCGGCGACGCGCGGGCCGCCTATGGCCCTGCCCTGGTCGCTGCCACCATCGCCCGGCGTCCGTTCCTGATTGGTGAGGAGGCGAGTTGGGTCAGCGGCCGGCGCGAGTGGCTCGCGGACATTCTCATTCGCGCTCTCGATTGCCGGGTCGAGGCGCTGCTTGCCAATGGCGAGCTCGCGCTGGCGCTGGACGCGGCACGCGCGGCGGTCGCCATAGAGCCATATCGTGAGTCGGGTTACCGGCACTTGATGCGGGTGTTCATGGCACACGGGGATCGCGGTGCCGCGGTCGACGTATACAACGAGTGCCGCCGACGGCTCGCTGAAGACCTGGGAATTTCACCGGCCATCGAAACAGAAACGCTGCTGCGCAGCCTTACGGTTTAGGGGTCGGCGTGCGATCCCGCTTCTTGCTTGGCCAGTTCGCGGTCGCGTGAGGCGCCGTCGGGCGGGAGCACCGGCGCCAGTTGCGGCCGGTTTCCCGGTTTGGTCAGCCCCGTGGCGGCGTAGATCTCGTCCTGATTGAGCGTGTCTTTTTTCAGCGCCGCCTCGCACAGGCGGTCCAGTCGGTCGCGATTCTCCTGCAGCATGCGAATCGCGTCCTGATAGCACTCGTTCACGATGCGCCGTTCTTCCTCGTCAGCGAGGGATGCGGTCTCCGGGCTCACCTGTGAGACCAGGCCATCACCCGGCTCGGTCAGGTTCAGCGGCCCCAGCCGCGGCGACATGCCCCACCGGACCACCATCGAGCGCGCGATCTGGTTGACCTGCTGCAGGTCGTTCTCTGCTCCCGTCGTCACCGTGCCGTAGGCGACCTCCTCCGCGGCCCGGCCACCAAGCGCCGCCGTGATGCGCCCGCGCAGGTAGCGTTCGGGGTAGTTGTAGCGGTCGTCGATCGGCTGGCTGAGCGTGACCCCGAGCGACATGCCGCGCGGCACGATCGTCAACTTCTTGACCGGGTCGGCCTCCGGAATCAGCAGGCCGAGCAAGGCATGCCC
>DATASI010000158.1:0-15064 GCA_036269255.1 Candidatus Dormiibacterota bacterium | reverse complement strand
CTCAGCCGCGAGCCGCTTCAGCGCGCCGGCGTAGGCGGCCGTGTACGGGACGTGCTCAGCCGGGATGGTAGGATCCAGCGCTTCGGTGAAGGCTGATCGCAGCTCGAGAGCGGTCAACGTGAAGGGCCACCGCTGCAGCGGATGGCAGTGGTGGTCGATCGCCGCAGTGGAGTTCCATTCCCGAAGCAGGGCTGACGCAACGGCCCCCGCCCTACCCTCCCCCAGAGGGGGAGGGAAATTGCTCACCAACCTAAAGATCGCTCAGTACTTATAGATGTGTTGCCGGAACTCGAAGGCGTCGTCCTCCTTCGAGAACGCGTCGACGTCGAGTTCCTTGACCGCGATGTATGAGGTCGACAGCCGATCGCCGAGCGCCGTCAGCAGCACCTTGTCGCGCTTGAGATTGTCGATAGCCTGCTTGAGGCTGCCGGGAAGCCGATCGGCGCCAATCTTCTTGCGCTCGGCGTCGCTGAGGGTGTGCGGGTCGACCGTGACCGCCGGCGGCAAGGAGAGCCGGCGCTCGATGCCGTCCAGTCCGGCCGCGATGACGCCGCCCAGCGACACGTACGGATTGGCACTGGAATCCGATGACTTGAGCTCGACGTTGGTCGAGTCGGCCTCGTGGCCCTTGAACGGCGACGCCACGCGCAACGCGCCCTCGCGATTGTCCGGTCCCCAGACGCGGTACGCGGACGCCCACATCTGCGGCTGCAAGCGCCGGTAGGAGTTGACCGAGGCGCAGGTCAATGCCAGCAAGGCCGGCAGATGGTCGAGGATGCCGGCCATGAATTGGCGCGCGACGGATGAGAGGTTGTATTCCGCGCCCTGTTCGTAGAAGCGATTACTGCGATATTCGCGATCCCACACTGAGAAGTGGAGATGACAGCCGTTGCCCGCCTGGTCGCCCCAGGGCTTGGGCGCAAAAGATGCGTACAGGCCATGTTGCAAGGCCACGCCCCGGACCGTTTCGCGGTACAGAACGTGATGATCGGCCGCGAGCAGCGCCGGCGCCGGGCTAATCGATAGTTCCTGCTGGCCCCAGCCGAGCTCGGCATAGTACTGCTCGACCGTCAGCCCCTGCGATTGCAGGGCGGCGACGATGTCATCGATGACGGGGGCGGCGATGTTCATGCCGGTCGGGGTGAAACAGCCACTGTCGTCGATGGGGATGAAGGTTTCGCCCTCTTTGCGAGCGAGCGACCACTCGGGCTCGAAAGCCGCGAGAATCGCGAGGTCGCGCTCCGCCGCGCGGTCGATCATGCGCTTGAGGAAGGCGCGGCCGTCGGCAGCATAGGGCTTGCCGTCGAGCGTCTGCATGTCGACCAGCAACGTTCCCGTATGCGGCGCGTAGGGCGCGATGGCGAAGGTGCTGGGGTCGGGGACGAGGCGGATTTCGCCGACTGGGCCCATGCCATCGACGGTGGCGAGGTGATCGAGCATGGTGAAGGCCTGCATCGCGAGGGTGAGACCGATGCCGGTGTCGAGGCGATCGGCGAAGCCGTTGATGCCGGAGCTTTTGCCACGAATGATGCCGTCGTTGTCGCAGTACAGGAAGCGAACCAGGCGGAGGCCCGCGGCCTCCGCCTGAGCGACGATCTCGCGGCGTTTGCTATCGAGGTCGACCGTCGCCGCCGTACCGGTCAAGGTTGCTGCCATGATTTGCCGCTAGGCGGCCGT
This sequence comes from Candidatus Dormiibacterota bacterium, assembly GCA_036269255.1. Classification (GTDB taxonomy): domain Bacteria; phylum Chloroflexota; class Dormibacteria; order CF-121; family CF-121; genus CF-13. Next base: position 13,387 of record DATASI010000158.1, on the reverse strand, counting down.
TCCCGCGGCTGCGGCGGCGCGGCGAGCCGTGTTGAGGCCGATGAGGTAGACGACGACGGCAACAGCAAGCGACGCAATGCCGACGCCGCCCACGATCAGGATCCACGGCCCGTTCTGGATGATCTGCGAGTTCCAGGACCCGGCGAGCTGACCGGTGAAGATCCAGCCGCCGGTCAGGGTGACGAGGATGCCGACGGCGCTGGCGATGGCACCAGCCAGCGATGCCAACCAGAAGAGCCAGATCGGAACGAGCTGCTCACGCTTGAACTCCTCCGGATATCTCGACCGAATGATCAAAACGTCGACGAAGAGGAAGACCATCGAGAGGCACCAAATCACCGTTACGGCAGCCTGCAGCGCGATGTAGATGCCGGTTGAGAGGTTGGCGTTGCCGGAGAACAGGAAGTAGGCGATCGCGGTGAGGATGGTAGTGATCACGGCCTGAACCAGGACCGCGTTCTGCGGCACTTTGTTGGCGTTCACGCGGCCGATAAACGCTGGTAGCCGGCGGTCGAGCCCGCTGACGAAGAGCAGGCGCGCGAAGGAGTAGTTGTAGACGGTCGTATTGAAGATGAAGAACGCGATCATGACCAGCGTCACGATCACTGCCACGAACGCCCCCAGCGAGGTCTGGACGGCTGACAGGATCGCCGTCGTGGAGTTGAAGCTGGGGCTGTTGGTCTTCACGACGACCATGGCGCCGAAGGTCAGCACGAGGTAGCCGAGCATGACGACGATCGAGCCCCAGATGAGGTAGCTCGCGATCGCCTTGCGATCCCTGATCTCGACGCCCATATTGAGCGGCACCTCGATGCCGAGCAGAGCGAGGATGACCAGGCCATAAAAGGTCGCGTTATTGGAGTTGAGGCCGAAGGCACTGCGCGAGAAGTCGTTGGCGGCCGGATGCCCGCCGAGCAGCCAGGCGAGACCCGCCAGCCCGACGGTGAGGATGGCAGCGCCGTAGATGACGAAGACGATGTTCACCATGTTCTGGGTGACGCGGAATCGAAGGATGGAGAGTGCCGAGGAAGCCCAGATGACGGCCAGGATGATGAGGCCCTGCTGCCAGAGCGCGCTCAGCGGATTCTGGATGTTGAAGGGCGGCAGGGTCATCAGGAACTGGAGCAGGTTGACGACCAGGACGCCGGTGGCCACCATGACGAGCGTGCCCGGCCACCAGGCGCAGAAGCCGGCGAAGAAGCCCCAGAAGGAGCCCAGCGCCTTGTTGGTCCAGACGTAGATCGAGCCTTCGCCCGGGAACATGAGGCCGAGCTGGCCGGTAACGATCGCGCCGGGGATGAGGAAGGTGAGGAAGCCGAGGATCCAGTACACGAATGCGGCGGCGCCGGCCGGCTGGACGACCGAACCCTGGACGGCGAAAAGCACGATGGCGACGAAGATGGCGACCATGTCGAAGGGACCGAGGACCTTGGGCAGGATTCCCGGAGCGATCCGCTCCGACAGCAGTTCCCCGGGTTTGCCCCGCGCGCCGACGGACGTCGTGGTTGTTGCCATATCCCCTCCTTGAATGTGGCTTGGTGCTTACTGTCTACCGTTCCCGAGGGGTTGTGTCAAGGCATAACTCGAAGCGCTGGACAGAACCAGGCGAAAGGTTGCCCCGTCGCCGGGCTGGCCGGCCAGCCGCAGGCTGCCGCCGTGAGCTTCGGCAATAGCGCGGCTCAGGGCCAGTCCCAGGCCGGCGCCCCCGCCATCCCGCGGTCGCGAGGCGTCGGAACGGGCGAATCGTTCGAACAGCGACCGGCGGGCGGCACTGGGGATGCCGGGGCCGTGATCGTGGACGTCGATCTGCCAGCCATCGCTCGTCCTGCTCCCCGTGAGCTCGACCGCCGTCCCCACCGGCGAGTGCCGGATGGCGTTGTCGAGCAGATTGTCGATGACACGGCGGAGGAGGTCGGGGTCGGCGGAAACACTGCCCGAGTCGGGAGCATCGACCTCGATCCCGACGCCTTGCTGCTCGGCGACCGGGCGCCAACGCGCCCCCGACTCGTGCAAGAAATCCGCGACATCCAGGGCGACCGTGGCGGGCCGCAGCGCGCCCGCATCGGCGCGCGCCAGGATCAGCAACTGATCGGCCATCCGTGCCATGTGCTCGACTTCGGTCTCCAGCTCGCGCAAGGTGCGCTGGTACTCGGCGGGCGTCCGGAGATGGGCGAGAGTGCCTTCGATCTCGCTGCGCATCAGCGTCAGCGGGCTGCGCAATTCATGCGAGGCGTCGGCGGTGAAGCGGCGCAGGCTTTCGAAGCTGGCTTCGAGACGGGCGAGCATGTCGTTGAAGGTCTGCACCAGCTCACCGAGCTCATCAGGTGGTACTTCGACGTCGACCCGCCGATGCAGGTCATGCTGGGAAAGCGACGCCGCGGTCGCCGCAATGCGGCGCACCGGCAGCAGAACGCGGCCGGTGAGACCATGCGCCAGCAGGGTTCCCGCCGCCACCAGCAGCAGCGAGAGCAGGGCCATCGTCCAGATCGTCTGCGCCAGGGTCGACTGCAACTCGCTGATCGAGCGGCTCACGATCAGCACCGCTTTGGCCCCCTGGCCGCTTTGCAGCTGTACGGCGTAGACGAGGCGCGGAACGCCATGGCCATCGCGCGTGCTGAAGGGTCGGATCGGTGTCGCCTGCTTCCGCGCGTTCGCGGCGATCGTCCGCAGCGTCGTGGGGGTAAGTGTCTGCCCGCTGGTCTGCGTGACGCTGCCCGCGGCGGCAACAATGGCGGCGTCGACGGCGATGCCCTGTTGGGTCTCGGTCGGGAGGTCGCCACTGCCGAAGCGAACCTCGCCGTTGACGTCCTCGATCCCGCTCGCAATGATGCCCGCCTGCGCCACCAGGGCGTCGGCCGCCGCGCCGGTCTCCGCCTGGGCCAGCAAGAGATACACGATGACGTCGGCGATCACGATCGCGGCCAACAGCACGCCGCCGAACGCGAGCGTCAGCCGGATTCGCGTGCCGGCCAACCAGCGCTTCACTGGCGCGGCTCGAGCCGATACCCCGAGCCGCGAATGGTGACGAATGGGTCGCCGGCGCCCGCGGCGGTCAGTTTTCGACGCAGCCGACCCATGTAGACCTCGATCAGATTCTGTCCGCCATCGAAGTCGTAGTCCCAAACATGCTCGATGATCTGCGAACGGGAAAGCAGCCGGCCCGGATGATGCATGAAGAAGTCGAGGATGGCGAATTCCTTGGCCGTCAGCTCAACCTCGTCGCCATTGACGGTCACCCGGTGCGCGGAGGTGTCGAGCGCGATCGCGCCGGAAATGAGCACCGCACTGCGATCGGGAAGATGCCGGCGCGCCAGCGCGCGGATGCGCGCCAGCAGCTCCCGCATGGCAAAGGGCTTGACCATGTAATCGTCGGCACCGGCTTCGAGGCCCCGAACGCGGTCGTCAACCGCATCCCGAGCCGTCAGCATCAAGATCGGCGTGCTGATCTTTTGCTGGCGAAGCTTGCGGCTGACGGCGAACCCATCACCCCCCGGGAGCATCACGTCCATCACGATCACGTCGTAGGGCGTGCTCAAGACGGCGGCCAGCCCATCCTCACCATCCGGGAAGGTGTCGACCGCCAGGCCCGATTCTCCGAGCCCGCGCTGAACGCTGGCAGCCAGCCGGCGGTCGTCCTCGATCAGCAGAACGCGCATCGCAAGCTGAGTATCTGACGCGACGCTAAAGAATCTCTAAACCCGGGCGCGCCCTCCGCTTTAGGCCAGGTTCAGTCAGCGCTGGCAAGCTGGGCCTCGAACCCCGACCACGGGCGATGTGAGGGGTCGAACCCAACCCAAAGGAGGTGTTTTGCACGATGAAGAAGCCAAAGAAGACAGCACTGCTCTTTGCTGTTCCAGCCGTAGGCGCCCTGGCGCTGATGGGATCGACCGGCGTGTTCGCGAAGGCGCCCTCCAGCACCGTCCGGACCGCGGCGGCCGCACCGGCGAGCGTGACCACGAGTGCCGCAGCGACGCCGGATGCGGAGACGACGGATAGCGCGCCGGCGACGGGTACCGCGACCGCGCCGGAGTCATCGACCGAGCCGGCCGGGACGGCGGCTGAGAACCCGTCGACCGATAGCGGTGGCGGGTATGCCGACAACCCGAGCGACCCGAACGTCGACACCCAGCAAGAGGGCAACTACTAGCTCTCCCTCTCCCGACGCAAGGGCCCGGAGCCGTTTCCCTCTCCGGGCCCCTCCCATCAGGCGGCGCCAGGCCGCGGCGGCACCGGACGGAGCCGGTCGGGCACCGCGTCCCGTGCGAACACATCGTCGATGCTCTCAGGACGCTTGATCCACTCGGCCCCATCCCCGGTGACGAGCACCATCCCGGGTCGCGGAAGGGCGTTGAAATTGGCTGCCAAGCCATCCTGGTAGGCACCGGTGTCCAGGAAGGCGATCGTGTCACCGACCTCGACGTCTGGCAGTGCGGCGTCGGCCACGATCCGGTCCGGCTGGCAACTGAGACCGGCGATATCCGCGATCAGCGTGGTCGTTCGATCGGCCTTCGTGGTGACCAGGGATGTCCAGCGATTGTGTTCCCAGACAACGTCGGGCAAGAACATGTCCGAGGTATCGGTCTCAATCCAGCGATGCAGCTCGGGCGTGCGCTGGACTTTGATATTGCGCACGGTCGCCAGGTGGATGCCGGCATTCCCGTACATGCCACGGCCAGGTTCGATCTCGAGCCGCAGACCACGAGACTGGAAGCCCTTCTCGGCGAGCGCCCGGCGAAGACTGGTGGTGACCACCGCTGCGTAGCTCGACAGGTCAGGCGCCGGTCCGGTGCGGCCCTGCAGTCGAGCCATGCCTCGACCGAACGGATCACGCGGCACCGGATAGCCACCGCCGAGGTTCAGCTCTCGTGGCACCCAGCCGTCCCAGGCGTCACGCAGCCGCGCCAACAGGTCGACGTAGGCGTCGATGATGCCCGGCCATTGCTCGGTCCGGTTGGTGTGCCGGCCGATGTGCGCATGGACACCCGAAAGGTCCAGCTCGGGCATGTGCAGCGCCTGGCGACCGAGCTCGATGACATCGTCGGTCGGAATCCCGGCCTTGTAGAGGCGGGCCGCTTCGGCGATCGGCGTGGGTTCCTCGTACCAGTCGGTCGGCTCGGTCAGTGCCGAGAAGTCGGGCCGCAGCCGAAAGCGAACGGTGGCCCGCCGCCCGAGCGCCGCGGCGGCCTGTCGCACCAGCTCCAGCTCGGCGGCACTGTCGAGCGTGATGCGCGCTCCGGCCTCCACCGCCATTTCGAGCAGCTCGCGGCTCTTGATCGCGCCGTTGACCGAGAGAAGCTCCGGAGGAACGCCACCATGAAGCGCGGCGTACAGTTCCCCGGCGCCGAAAGCATCACAGCCAATCCCTTCGTGGCTGAGAATCCATCGGGTCGCAAGCGCGAAATTTGCCTTGATCGAGGCCAGCACGACCACGGTTCCCTCCGGCCAGCGGCCGCCGAATTCCTGACGGTAGCGACGGGCGTTGCGGCGGAGCTGCGCTTCGGAGATGACCGTGACTGGCGTGCCGAACCGCCGGGCGAGGGCGTCGGCGTCGCAATCCTCAATGAAGAGCCGGCCATTGCGAACCGATAAGCACTCGTCGATCGCCAGCTGGATCGCCATCCGCCACCTCCGGGATGATGTGGGTGCCCGCACCGCCGGGTCCGGCGTGGCACATGCTAGGTGAACCGCCTGACAATCATCCCCGTCGAGCCGACTGCCCGATCCCGCGTGTCAGTACTCAACCGGATCGACAGGATCGATCCGGTCGCCACGTGACGAACCGGGCACCAGATAGCCGAGCTCTTCGTTGAGGTCGTCGTAGGTCGGATCGTCTGGATCGTACGGCTGGGGTTCCGGAATCATCGATTGATCCTCCTCAGGCGGCGGGAACGGGCTCGGCAAGCGGCTGGCCGTTCTCGACCGCGCTCTCTGTTTTCGGGCTGAGCATCTTCATCTGATCGATCACCACTTCGGTGGTGTAGCGGCGAAGCCCATCCTTGCCGTCCCATTCGTGGGTGCGAAGGCGGCCCTCGGCGTAGATGAGCTTGCCGCGCGTCAAGAATTCCTGGCAGATCCCCGCGAGGCGATCGAAGGCGACCAGCGAGTGATACTGCACCTCCTCCTGGCGGTTGCCGGCGTCATCCTTCGAGTAGCTGTTGGTCGCCAGCCGGAGCTTGGCGATGGTGAGCCCTTTGGGACTGACGACGATCTCCGGGTCACGAGTCAGACGGCCGACGAGAATCACGCGATTGACCATGTGCCATCTCCTTTGGAGTCGGAATGCCAAACCGGAAAACGGTCTAGTTCAGCTGGCGACCACCTCCTTTGAGGCCCAGCAGCGGGAGAGGATCGACCGGCACGCCTGCGATGCGCACCTCGAAGTGGAGGTGCGGTCCGGTGCTATTGCCGGTCGACCCCATGAGGGCGATCGCCTGTCCCGCAGCAACGACGTCGCCCCGCTGCACGAGCGGCAGGTCGAGATGCCCATACAGCGTGCTCAAGCGTGGGTCGCGAACGATGATGATGTAGAGGCCATAGCCGCCGCGTTCGCGCTCGAGCCTGACCTCACCGGCGGTGGCCGCATAGATCGGTGTGTCGATCGCACCAGCCAGGTCGATGCCGCTGTGAAAGTGATGAGTTGGGCATTCGGCGGACCAGGGCTCGATGGCGAGCGCCGTGCAGCCAAATGCCTGGGTAAGCCGGGCATCATGGACCGGCATCTGCAACTGGCCGGCCGACGCCTGTTGCGCCTTGATCACCAGCCCGGCCAGCATCAACGGCACGCTCAGCATCGCGACACCGGCGATCACCAGCGGACGGCGCCAGGACCAGGCGAAGAAGACCAGCCGCCCGCCGGCCAGGACGGTCACGAGGCGCGCGCCCTGGTGGTGGCCATGGCACCTTTCATCGCCTTTTTGACGAGACCCTCGCCGACGTGCTCGGCCTTGCTCTCGACGTGAGCCGAGGCATTCATCAGCCCGGGGACCTTGATCAGCAGGTACAGCACTGCCACTCCGTACAGCGCCTCAAGCGGCCGTGATCCCATCTGATCGGCGAAGAGGCTGGCAAAGCGAAGCACCAGCACCTGACCGAACTGCATAAAGACGGTGAGCAGGAACAGTCGCAGCCAGGATCGAGCGTATGACTTGGTTTCGGGAAGGATCATGCAGAGCGCGGCGAGCGGCGCCACCGCCAGCAGGACGGCCAGCAAGGCGAAGCGCACCACGTAGGTGAAGGCGACGATGACGAGCATCACGGCGATCGCGAGCCGGATCAAGATCTCGAACAGGGGCAAGCCAAAGCCGTTGGCCAGGGCGAAGGCCCACGGGAATCGGGGTGCACCTCCGGGGAAGGGCTGCGTCCAGACGGCGTGGACCATGGCGTTGTTGAGGTCGATCGCCATCTGCCCGAAGAGCAAGGCGAAGTGCGCCATTGCCACCGCCGCCATGGCCCGAGGCAGCAGCACCTTCAGGGTGTAGTGCGGGCGAAAGGAAGTGTGCTCCCACTGGCTGCGAAAGAACGCCCAGATGAAGACCAGCACGAGCAGGGCGTCGGTCATCGCCAGCGTCAGGTGAAACATCGCCTGCAGCGCCGGCTCGGAGGTCAGCGGCCGGGGCGTCATCGACGAGAGGTCGTGTGTGCTCAGCAGGTAGGTCTCGACCGAGCTGGCAACCGAATCCTGAACGTCGCTGATCAGCTTGTTGAAGAAGCCGGTCACCAGGCTGGTGAAGATCTCTAACATCGCAGCCCCACTCCAGTCGCCTCATGGCGGGACTCAGTGATTGACCGAATCCACCAGGACCCGGACCAGCAGCCCGGCCATTTCGACGCCGAGAGTGCCGAACACGATGCGACCGATCCAGCGCTTGGCTTCCATGACGCTGCGCGGCTCGATCGCCACCATTTTCCAGATAAAGGCGCAAACGAACGCCAGCGCCCCGATGCTTCCGGTCAAGCCTTGCGCGTAGCCGGTCCAGACCTCGATCAGATGCTTGAGCTGGTCCATCAGTGTTTCTTGTCGACCTGCTCGATGACGCGCGCCTCGACGTAGCGGGCGATCGCGCTGGTCAGGTGCTGCAGGATGTCCCATTGCTGCAACAGCAGGTTGCGATCCTGCTGACCGAACCTGGCAAAGAGTGCGGGCGCGAAGGGCATCGCCGTCGGAACCGCGGCGGTCGTTGTCGTCGGCGGCGCCAGCAGGGGCGGCGCTACCGGCGGTAACGCCGGCGGACGCAGGCTGGGCAGCACCAGGGCCGGCGGACGGAAGGCGACGCGATGCGGCTGCATCGCCAGGTGAATGCCGACCCCGGTAAAGGCGGCCAGCAAGGTGACCTCGCCGCCGATCAACGCGAGCTTCATCGATGGGCGCATGCAGGACTCCTCGACAGCGGTGGATGCCGGCAACGCGTGTCATCCTTACACATATCTGTGTATTTGTCAAGACCACTACGATGGCGGGCCAGCCATACTTCGTGCGTGGGCATGACTCGCGATCAGGCGCACGCCGCGGTCGAGGCAGCGCAGCAACGAGCCGCCTCGATCGGCATTCACGTGAGCGTGGCGGTGGTCGACGAGGGCGGATACCTGATCGCCCTCAGCCGCATGGATGGCGCGCCGGCGTTGAGCCCTGAACTCGCCGAGGCGAAAGCATCGGGAGCCGCCGTGATGGGTCGCGCCGGCGATGTGCTCGCCGACAACTACGAGAAACGTCCCGGCTTTTTCGCAGCCGCGTCGGCGATGAGCCGTCGACCGCTCGTCCCCGGGCTGGGCTCGGTGCTGGTCATGAGCAGCGGCCGGCTCCTCGGTGCCATCGGCGTCAGCGGTGGCCGGCCGGAGCAGGATCTGGAAGCCGCGAACGCCGGGCTGGAAGCGATCGCCGGGCGCTGATCCACGCCCGCCTCGGCGGTTAGGTCAACGTATCGTGCAGCGCGGCAGGCAATTCGCCGAAGAGGAATCGATACCCGTGCCCCAGTGCCTTCTGTGGCGTCGCCTGCCGACCATCGAGCAGCAGCTCCGCCTGGCGGCCAAGGGCGAGTCGTAGCATCGGGCCGGGCGCCGGAAAGAACGCCGGCCGATGCAGCACCCGACCGATCTCCGCCGCGACGTCGCGCTGCCGCCGAATATCGGGCGCGACCGCATTGATCGGCCCGCTGACGCTGGCATCATCGAGCGCCAGCCGGTAGAGACCGACGTGATCCGAGACGTGAATCCAGGTGAACCACTGGCGACCGCTGCCCAGCGGGCCGCCGAGGAAGAGCCGAAACGGCAGCGTCAGCAGCTCGAACGCCGGCGCACCCCGGCCGAAAACGAGTGAGGTGCGCAAACGCACCACCCGGACACCCAGCGGTTTCGCCGCCTCGGCCGCGGCTTCCCATTGCTGGCTCACCCTGGCCAGGAAGGAGTCGCCGGCCGGGCTCTCCTCGGTGACCGGTTCGTCACCGCGATCGCCGTAGTAATCGATGCCCGACGCGCTGACGAGCACGGCGGGACGTCGTGGTGCCCGACGCATCGCCTCGACGATGGCGGCGGTCGCCGCCAGCCGGCTCCCCAGGATCTCGGCCATCCGTTTGCGTGTCCAGCGGCCGCTGCCGATGCTCGCCCCGGCCAGGTTGACGACCGCGTTGGCACTGCTGAGCTCGCTGGTCCACTCACCTTCGGGCGTCTTCGCGTCCCAGCTGACGGCCCGCACGCCGGGCTTGAGAACGTCACCCCGGCCTCTGGTGAGCACCACGACCTCATGCCCGTGCGAAACCAGGCTCTCGCTGAGATGGCGGCCGATGTAGCCTGTGCCGCCGCTGATTACGACCTTCACGGTGCCTACTATGCGCCGCCGCGGCCGCGTCGGCGATCGGGCGTGTACCTGAGCGCTACGGTTTGAAGCTGCGCGTGCGGCGTTCGGTACGCGCCTGCTCCAGGCTTTGCAACCCCTGACCGATCAGGGCCAGGCGGTCATCCTTGCCGTGCTCGCTGGCCGCCACGCCCGTGTCGACGGCGAGCCGGACGATCTCGCCGTTGGGCGTGGCCACGTAGGGATGGCCCTCGAGGGCCGGCCGCAAGCGGTCCGCCTGGCGCACCGCCACCGCGCGATCGGCCTCCGGAATCACCAGGCAGAACTGGCCGTCGTGGATGCGGCAGAGGGTGTTGACGCGGCGCGTCTTGGCGCGGACGACCGCGACGAACTCCCGCAGGATCCGCGCGAGCCCCTCCTCGCCGTACTTGCCGCGCAGCACCTCGAAGGCCTCGATTTCGAAGACCACCATGGCAAGGTCGTGGTTGTAGCGCGACGCACGGCTGAGCTCGTTGTCGAGCAGGTCGTTCAAATAGCGCTCGCTGTAGGCGCCGGATTGCGTATCGAGCAGCGCCAGCTGTTCCGCCTGGATCAGCTTGCGACCCATGACGAGCGCGTAAAGCCCTTCGGAGACGAAGCTCTCGAGCGCCGCGAGGATCTCATCCAGGTCATCGCGGGGCTGATCGAAGCCGACCACGATCGCGCCGAAGCTCGACTGGGTCCGCGGATCGGTGATTGGTGCGCCGACGATGCTGCCCTGCTGGATGGCGTCGTCCGTCAGATACCGGCACCAGGCGCTCTTCGAAATGTCGGGCACGGTCACTGAGCGATCGGCGTGCTTGACCCATTCGGCGATCCCCTCGACGAGGCGGCGCTTCGACGCCATCAGTTGGTCGGGCACCGGCTGGTCGAAGGCCGAGGATAGGTCGGAGCCGTTTTCGTCGAGCATCAGCACCAGCGCATAGTCGGCGCGCGAGAGATACAGAACGGCATCGACGATGTGCTGCGAGAGCATCTGCGAGTTCGACTCGGCGATCTCGGACTGCAGCCGTCGCAGCGCGTGGCCGACCCGCTCCTTGGCCTGCATCTCGGCGAGCAGGTTGAGCCCGACCGACACCAGCTCGCCCGCGCCGAGCAGCTTTTCGGCGTCCTGCGACTGCACCGCATCGGCGGCCTGGATCAGGTCATCGGGAAAGATCTTGAGCTGGAAGGCAAGGTCGGCGAGCTCCTCAACCGAGTTCGGCGCGAACTTGACCGCCGGTGACAGCACCGCGCCCAACTGCACCTGCTTCTCGTTGCGAACCGGGGCGATGAAGTGGCCGACGCCCGATTTGCAGACGCCGATCGTCTCCTCATTGCGCTTGAGGAAGTTGGGGTCGAAGTAGAGCGGGCAGGCCTTGCGCTCCTGCAGCAGGCGGCAATAGCGGGGGTAGTCTTCGACCGCCGTCAGCGGATGGGCTTCGAGGTCGAAAACCTGGAGCTTGAGGCCGGTGGACGCCTGGAAGCGGTCGACCATACGGCCAAACTCGGGACTGCCCGCCAGGACGCCCAGCTCACCCTCTTGCGGTTCTACCTCCATCATGCTGTCCGGCCCCAAAAGGCATAGTCAGACCTTCAAGGCAACAACGTTGTAACAGCCGAAAACCTGTTGCCGCCGCGGTAGGCCCGGGCCGAATTCGAGCCGAATTCGGCGCTGGCCGCCATTCTAGGGCGGTTTCTGCCGGTTTGCCTTCTACACTGGGTCTGGTGGTCTCCACCCGGCTCCTGACCAAGCGGTACGGCAGCCTGACCGCCGTGGACGACCTGGACCTGGAGGTCTCGGCCGGTGAGCTGTTCGGCTTCCTTGGCCCCAACGGGGCCGGGAAAACCACCACCATCAAGATGCTGGTCGGTTTGCTGCGCCCGACCGCGGGCAGCGCCCGGGTCGCCGGCGTGGACATCGTCGCGCAACCGGAGACGGCCAAGGCCCGCATCGGCTACGTCCCCGACGCGGCGACCCTGTACGACAAGCTGACCGCTCGCGAGTTTCTCCAATTCTCCGGCGACCTCTATCATGTCGACCCCAGCCTTCGGGACCGCCGGATCGGGGCGCTGCTGAAATTCTTCGGCCTGGAGGATCGCGCCAACGACTTTCTGTCGTCCTACTCGAGGGGCATGCGACAGAAGGTGTCGCTGTCGGCGGCGCTGCTCCACGACCCGCAGGTGCTCTTTCTCGACGAGCCGACCGTTGGCCTCGATCCGCTCAGCGCCCGGCAGATGAAGGACATCCTGCAGGACTTCTGCAAGGAAGGGAAGACGGTGTTCCTATCGACCCACATCCTGGAGATTGCCGAGCGCATGTGCACCCGGATGGGCATCATCGACCATGGCCGGTTGCTGGCGATCGGGAGCCTCCAGGAGCTGCGCCACATGGTCGGCCAGGACGGCCAGTCGCTGGAACAGATCTTCCTCGAGCTGACCGGCAGCCACGAAGAAGACGTTGGCGCGGTCCTGCGTGGTCTGGAAGGCTAGGCCTCTGCGCGGCCTGGCCGGCGGGCTCGCCGTCGGCTGGTTGCTCTGGCGTGCCCAGCTGCGGATGTTCTTGAACCAGACGATTCGAAGCCGGCGGCCGGGTCGGCTCGCGCTGACCGTGTTGGGTGCCGCCGGCATCCTGCTGGCCTGGGCATGGGAGGCATTCGTCACCCTGCTGATCGTCCGGAGCGCGAGTCGCGTGTCCACATCGGTCGACCTGGTCTCCCTGCTCAGCCTGGCGTTTCTCATCTATACCGGGATCCTGCTCTTCAGCAGCCTGGTCTTTTCGCTCAACGCCTTGCTGCTCAATCCGGACCTGGACCTGCTGCTGGTATCGCCCCGGCCGGCCGAAAGCGTGCTGGGCGGCCGGATGGTCGTGCAGGTCATCCGCTTGATGTTGCTCGGCCTGCTTTTCACCGCGCCCGCGCTGCTGGTGCTGACGCTGGCGCAGCACGACCCCCTGATCCCGATCGGCTTTGCCCTGTTGTACCTGCTGTATCCCATCTACATCGTGGTACTGGTCTCACTGCTGAGCCTGCTGGTGGTTCGGATCATCCCTGCCGGTCGCGGCCGCGAGATGCTGACCATCCTCGGGGTGCTGGTCGCGCTCGCCGTCAATCTCCTCAACTTCCTCGTCAACCCGGCATTCCGCGCCACCGGCGTCGGTCCGCGGACGCGGTTTCGCCCCTCCCTACCGGACCTTCCCGTCGCATCGACACCCTGGCTGCCTCCCGGCTGGGCCGGCCGGGCGGCGGCGGCCACCCTGAACGGCGCCTGGCTGGGCGCCGCCGAGTGGCTCGCGGTGCTCCTGCTGGTCTCGCTGGTGCTGTTCGCGGCCGGCACCACGTTCAGTGGCCGCCTCTACCTCGCCGGCTGGATCCAGACCGTCCGGCCACGCAGACGCGTGGCGCGGCGGGCCGCCCATCGATCGGCCGGCGGGCGCTTTCCGCTGCTGGGACCCGTCGAAGCCGGCGTCCTCGTTAAGGACTGGCGGATGCGCACCCGTGACCTCGCCCAGCTGGCGCGTTTCGCCATGCCCGTTGTCTTCCTGGCGCTGATCTTCCTCCTTCGATTTCCCCGCATGGTCGA
>DATASI010000157.1:0-3829 GCA_036269255.1 Candidatus Dormiibacterota bacterium | reverse complement strand
ACGCTGCAATTGAAAGGACACAAATGGAAATGCAAGAACTGACGCCACTCCCGTTTTCACCGCAAGAACGCACCGGCCCGATGAACCGGCTGCTCGCCAACCGGCAGCTGTGGAAGAACACGATCTACTCGCTGGCGTTCTTGACCTATCTCTGCTCGTTCCTGTTCTTTGGCCTCGCGCTGGCGGATGTGCGCAGCACCGGCGGCAGCATCGTGACCATCGTCGACCTGATCGTGGCCATCTATTTCCTCACGCAGGTGATCTTTCTGTTCGTCCTCTCCGGTGTCGTCGAGCGGCGCCGCGCGCCGCAGAAGATCGACTTCCCCGATCGCCGCGGCAAAAGCTGAAGCGCGAATCGTCAGCTGCCCACGTTGGCCGGAAGTCGGAAGCTCGCGACCGTCCACGCCCCAGCCGCCGGGAGCATGGCCAGCGTGGCGGTGACCGCCGTGCTGGTCAGATCGAGGCCGAGGCGGGCGAGCGCCAGATAGAAGCCATAGCTGATCGCGGTCATGACGACGACTCCAGCTACGGCAAGTGCTGTGGCAATCCCGCTCACGAGCAGCACCGGGCGATATGGAAAGACCAGCGGCAGCACGATGATGGCGGTCGCGAATGCGAGCAGCAGGAGCAAGCCCGGTTCGCGCGGGCTTTCCAGCGGAGGTGTCCAGCTGCAGAAGATCCCACCAACGCCACCGCGGACTGCCGCGATCCCGACGCACTGCCGGTGGGCAGGAATGACCGTCAGCAGGGCCACGCCGAGCAGGGCAAGCAGGGAGCCGAACCAGGTCCGGCGCAGCCGTCGAAGCAGCGCTCGCGCGATCGCCATTTGGAGATACGACGCGACCGAGCGACAAAGGTTCCGTCTGTCCTGACCGGGACCGATCAGGAACGGCCGGCTTCAGCCCTCAGGACGCGATCCGCTCGATGATGGTCGCGATGCCCATGCCGTAGCCGATGCACATCGTGCTCAGGCCGTAGCGGGCATCCTGGCGCTCGAGCTCGTGGAGCAGCGTCGTGATCAGTCGCGCGCCGCTGGCGCCCAGCGGATGGCCCAGCGCGATCGCGCCGCCGTTGTAGTTGACCTTCTCCATGTCGGCGCCGGTCTCGTGCTGCCAGGCAAGGACGACCGGAGCGAACGCCTCGTTGACTTCGAACAAATCGATGTCCTTGAGCTGAAGCCCGGCCTTCTTCAGCACCTTCGCCGTGGCTGGAATCGGACCGGTGAGCATGATGGTCGGTTCCGAGCCGACGATTGCCTGCGCCACAATCCGCGCCCGGGGCTTGAGGCCCAGCTCCCGCGCTTTGTCGGCGGTCATGATCAGCACCGCCGCGGCGCCATCCGAGATCTGGCTCGAGTTGCCGGCGGTCACCATGCCGTCCTCCTGGAACGACGGCTTGAGCTGCGCCATCTTCTCGCGTGACGGCGGGATGCGCACGCCCTCATCGGTATCCATCCGATAGCTGCTGCCGTTCTGCTTGACGTCGACCGGGAAGATCTCCCGGGCAAAGCGGCCTTCCTGGATCGCCTGCCCGGCCTTGGCGTGGCTCTGGTAGGCGAACTCATCCAGCTGCTCTCTGGTAAAGCCCCATTTCTTCGCGATCATCTCCGCCGAGTTGCCCTGCGGGATGATCTCGTAGAGATCCGTGAGCCTGGGGCTGACCGGGCCCTCGCCTGGACCGAAGGCATCCGAGCCCATCGGCACCCGCGACATGTTTTCGACGCCGGCGCCGATCACCACGTCCTGGGCGCCCGACATGACGCCCTGGGCGGCAAAGTTCACCGCCTGCTGGCCGGAGCCACAGAATCGATTGATGGTCGTGCCAGGCACCTCGATCGGAAAGCCCGCGATCAGGACAGACGAACGACCAATGTTCAGCCCCTGCTCGCCCGTCTGGGTGACGCAGCCGACGATCACGTCATCGACCTGCGCGGCGTCCACGCCGGCGCGATCGACGACCTGCCTGAGCGTCAGCGCCAGCAGATCGTCCGGCCGAACTGGGCTGAGCTTGCCGTTGCGACGCCCGATCGCGGTCCGAACGGCTTCGACGATGACGGCTTCAGTCATGCAGATGCTCCTGTCGAGAGATCACGAACCACTACTAGTCTAAACCCCAACATCCCGTACAATGTTCCGGCACATGCAGGTCGCCGAAGCGTCGACAAAGGGCCGTTCTTGGGCTCGGTAATCAAAAAGCGCAGAAAAAAAATGCGCAAACACAAGCACAAGAAGATGCTCAAGGCGACGCGTTGGCAGCGGCGGACGAAGTAACCAGCTTCTGATCGATCAGCGCCTGCAGCTGGGCCGCCGAGGCCTCCCCCGGATAGCGTCCAACCACGATGCCCCGCTGGTCGACCAGCACGAACGACGGCGGCGCGTCGACCTCGTAGGCGGCCGCGATGGTGCCCGTGTTGTCGTAAAAGCTCGGGTAGGCGACCTTGAACTCGCCGACGAAGGCGCGCGCCAGCGCCCGGTCGTGGTCAAGCAGGTCGACGCCATAAAACCGGACTGACGCCCCGTATCGCGCCACCAGGGTATTGATCCCGGGCTGCTCCTTGCGGCAGGGCCCGCACCAGGCGGCCCAGAAGACCAGCACGCTCTTGCCCTGGTGAAAGTCGACATTCAGCGGCGAGCCGGCCAGCGTATCGCCGGACAACGCGGGCGCCCGCGCGCCGATCCGACCATTCGGTGCCGCCTGGGAAACGTCCGGCTGCAGCGTGCAGGCGCTGAGCAGCAGCGCGCAGGCGGCCAGCAGCGCGCTAGTTGACCGTGCCAGGCTGGGAGTCGCCAAGTGGCCGGCGAAAGCCGAGCGCCGAGGGCGTGGCTCGTGGGGTGGCCGGCAGCAGCGCCCGCTCCAGCACCTCGTCGATGTGCTTGACCAGCACCAGCTCCATCGATTGCTTGACCTCATCGGGAACCTCGTGCAAGTCTTTGCGGTTCTTCTCCGGCAGGATAAAAATCTTGATCCCGGCGCGGTGCGCGGCCAGCAGCTTCTCTTTCAAGCCTCCGATCGGCAGCACCTTGCCCCGAAGCGTGATCTCGCCGGTCATCGCGACGTCTCGACGGACCGGCCGATCCGCAATCACAGAGACGACGGCGGTGGCCATCGTGATGCCGGCTGACGGCCCGTCCTTCAGGATCGCACCCGCCGGCACGTGAATGTGAAAGAAATGCTCGTCGAACCAGGTCGGCCGCACGCCCAGCTCGGCGGCGTGCGCACGGGCGTAGCTGACCGCCGCGCGAGCCGACTCTTCCATGACTTTGCCGATCTGGCCGGTCAGCGCGAACTCGCCCCGGCCGTTCATCGCGATCGCCTCGACCGTCATCACGTCGCCGCCGAACTCGTTGACGGCAACGCCGGTGACGGCGCCCACCTGGTCCTCCAGCTCAGCGACGCCGAACTCGAAGCGCGCGGGCCCGAGGTAGGAGACCAGGTCGCTCGGCTCGACCGTGACTTTCTCGGTCTGCCCCTCAGCGATCCGGCGCGGAATCTTGCGCGCGATGTTGGCGATCTCGCGCTCCAGGTTGCGAACGCCGGCCTCGTGGGTGTACTCGCGGATCAGCATCCGCAGCGTCGCCACCGGGAACTCGAGGTTCTCCTCGGTCAGGCCATGCTCGCGCAGCTGGCGCGGCACCAGGAACTGCTGGGCGATGTGCATCTTCTCGTCTTCGGTGTAGCCAGGAAGGCGGATGATCTCCATCCGGTCGCGCAGTGGCGGGATGATGGTGTCGACCACGTTGGCCGTGGTGATGAAGAGCACCTGCGACAGGTCGTACGGCACCTCGAGATAGTGATCGGAGAAATCCCGGTTCTGCTCGGGATCGAGCAC
>DATASI010000156.1:0-3426 GCA_036269255.1 Candidatus Dormiibacterota bacterium | reverse complement strand
AACTGACTGGTGTGATCGATCTCGTCGGCGCGCGGCTTCACCTCGCGCTCGGCGAAGTCGCGAACGAGCTTCCGAATCTCTTCCTGCTCCGGGCTGAGCGCGAAGTCCATCAGCCAACACGCACGATGGTGGCTTCGCCCTGCGCCATGCCCGAGCAGATGCCGGCGGCCCCGTAGCCGCCGCCGCGCCGCCCCAGCTCATAGACCAGATGCATCAGGATGCGGGCGCCCGAGGCGCCGATCGGATGGCCGACCGCCAGCGCCCCGCCGTCGACATTGACCCGCTCGTCATCGAGGCCAAGCAAGTCCATGGCGGTGCAGGCAACGGCGGCGAACGCCTCGTTAATCTCGAACAGATTGACGTCGGCCAGCCGGAGGTCCAGCTTCTTGATCGCCGCCTGGATCGAGGTCGCTGGAACGATCGCGAGGTAGGGCGTTTCGGCCGCCGACTCGCCGTAGGCCAGCCAGCGGGCGAGCACCGGAAGGCCACGCCGCTTCGCCTGCGCCGCGCTCATCAGCAGGATCGCGGCGGCCCCGTCGTTTACGCCAGGCGCGTTGCCGGCGGTGATCGACCCATCAGCCGTGAACACCGGCTTGAGCCTGGCCAGGCCCTCGATGGTTGTCTCGGGACGAGGCTGCTCGTCGGCCGTAACCGTCGTCGACGACTTCCCATTCGGCACCGCAACCGGAACGAGCTCATCCGTGAAGTGGCCGGCTTTCAGCGCCTGCGCGTAACGCTGCTGGCTGTGGAAGGCGTACTGGTCCTGCCGTTCGCGCGAGACCTCGAACTCTTTGGCGACCATGCTGCCTTCGACTGCCATGTGGCATCCGTTCGCCGGATCGGTGAGCCCGTCCCGCACCATGCTGTCGACCAGCGTGGCGTCGCCCAGCCGGTAACCGAAGCGCGCTTTTTCCAGCAGGTAGGGTGCCTGGCTCATGCTTTCCATGCCGCCGGCGACCACGACGCTCGCGTCGCCATTGCGGATCAGCAGCGCGCCCAGGTTGACGGCCTTCAGCGAAGAGGCGCAGACCTTGTTCACCGTCAGCGCCGGAACGCTGGTCGGCACGCCCGCCTTGATGGCGGCCTGGCGCGCCGGAATCTGGCCCATGCCGGCGCTGATCACGGTGCCCATGATCACCTGGTCGACATCGCCGCCGTCGACGCGCGTCCGGTTCAAGACTTCCTTGATGGCCACCGCGCCGAGGTCCGGTGCGCTCAGAGTCGAGAGGCCACCCCCGAGCTTGCCAAAGGGCGTGCGGGCCGCCGCCACCATCACGACGTCCTCCACGAATTCATTCTAGAAGTGGCTAAAGACGCGACAGAAATCGGTGCAAGTAGACTTGGAGTCGGGTGTGAGTGCCGCTGATCCAAGGGAGGAGTCGTCGCCCGCGGATGACCTGAAGACGCGCAACGAGGCGGCGCGGGCGGGAGGCTCCGCAAAATACGCGGAGAAGCTCCGCCAAGAACACAAGCTGCCAGTCCGCCGCCGCCTGGAGCTGCTGCTGGATCCCGATTTCCTGATCGAGGATGGCTTGCTCGCTCACAGCGACGAAGCCGGCTTTGGGGCGGACGGCGTCGTGACCGTGATCGGACGCATCGACGGCCGGACCGTCTGCGTCATGGCCAACGATCCAACCGTCAAGGCTGGGTCATGGGGTCCCAGGACGGTAGAGAAGATCATTCGAATCCAGGAGACGGCGGAGCGACTGCGTGTCCCGATCCTCTACCTGGTGGACTCCGCAGGAGCCCGGATCACCGACCAGGTGGAGATGTTTCCGGGAAGACGGCATGCTGGCCGCATCTTCTACCAGGAGGTGCAGCTTTCCGGGGTGGTCCCCCAGATCTGCCTGCTGTTCGGCCCGTCCGCCGCGGGCGGCGCCTACATCCCCGCCTTCTGCGACATCACGATCATGGTGGAAGGCAACGCCAGCATGTATCTCGGCTCGCCGCGCATGGCCGAGATGGTCATCGGCGAGAAGGTGACGCTGGAGGAAATGGGCGGCGCTCGCATGCACGCGAGCGTCAGCGGCGTCGGCGACCTGCTGGTCAGCACCGAGGAAGAGGCGATCGAAGCGGGTCGCCGCTACCTCTCGTATTTCCCGCAGAACTGGAGCGAGTTTCCCGTGCCGAAGCCGGTCACCGAGCCCAAACCGAAGGCCGCTCTAGACAGCTTGATCCCGGAGGACGAAGGCCGGGCCTTTAATATGCAGCACCTGATCGATGGCATCATCGATGCCGACAGCTTCTTCGAGATCAAGAAGCTGTACGCGAAGGAGATCATCTGCGGGCTGGCGCGAATCGAGGGCCGCATCCTCGGCATCATCGCCAACCAGCCGATGCACAAAGGCGGCATCCTCTTCGTCGACTCCGCCGACAAGGCGGCGCGATTCATCTTGCTCTGCGACGCCTTCAACATCCCCTTGCTCTTCCTGGCCGATGTGCCCGGATTCATGATCGGGACCGCGGTCGAGCGCCAGGGCATCATCCGCCACGGGGCAAAGCTGATCGCCGCCGTCGCGGAGTCGACGGTGCCGAAGATCTCGGTCATCGTGCGCAAGGCATACGGCGCCGGCTTGTACGCTATGGCCGGGCCAGCCTATGACCCGAATGCGACGCTGGCGCTGCCGACCGCGATGATCGGCGTCATGGGACCGAGCGCTGCCGTCAACGCGGTCTTCTACAACAAGATCCAGGAGCTGCCCGAATCGGAACGACCGGCGTACGTGAAGAAGCTGCAGGACGAATACCGGGAGGACATCGACCTCTACCGCCTGGCCTCCGACCTGATCGTCGATGCGGTGGTTGCGCCTGAAGACCTGCGGGCTGAGCTGGCCCAACGATTCGCCGCGTATGCCACCAGCCAAAAACCGCGCGTAAACCGAAAGCACGGGGTGTTTCCGGTTTAGGGCAGCGGCGTGTCGCCTCGGGCCGGGATCAAGAAATAGATTGCGGGCAGCGCCAGCAGGCTGAGCACGGCGCCGAGCAGCATCGCGAGGGGAATCGATCGGGCAAAGATTGGCCCGGAGATCGCCGAGCCGATCGGCGCTCCTGAGTAATTCAGGCTCAGCGATACCGCGAAGGCTCGACCGAACCAGGTTGGATCGGTGCGTCGCTGGCGTAGGGCAAAGATGCCGACGTTGATCGCCGCGCCCGACACGCCCGCGATCGCCGCCAGCAGGAACACGAGCGGCAGGCTGGGCAGCAGGGCGAAGACGACGAGCACCGGGACCTGCAGCGCGCTGCTCGCGAGGATGAGCGCGCGCTCGCGTCCCACGGTATTCAGCCGACCCACGGCCAGGCCGGCCAGCAGGCCCGCCAGCCCGAAAACGGCAAAGACCTGGCCGACTGTCGCGGCGTTCACATGCAGCGTTCGCAGGATGAGCAGCGGGACGCCAACGGGAAGCACCCCGGCGCCCAGGTTCACGA
>DATASI010000155.1:0-4655 GCA_036269255.1 Candidatus Dormiibacterota bacterium | reverse complement strand
GCGTCGCCATCTCGAGATAGTTGCGGCTCTGGAAGTCCCAGCCAAGCCGGATCTTGACGGTCACCGGAACCGGCACCGCCCGAACCACGGCTTCGGCAACCCGGCTGGCGCGATCGGGCTCGCGCAGCAGCGACGACCCGCCCGAGGTCTTCACCACCTTTGGCACCGGGCAGCCCATATTGATGTCGACGATGTCGGCGCCCGCCTCGGCCACCATGCGGGCCGCCTCGGCCATGACACCCGGATCTCCCCCCATCAACTGGACGGAGACCGGCCGCTGGTCCCAGCTGAGGTCCATCAATCGGAATGACTCCCGATGCCGGCGG
This sequence comes from Candidatus Dormiibacterota bacterium, assembly GCA_036269255.1. Lineage (GTDB taxonomy): Bacteria > Chloroflexota > Dormibacteria > CF-121 > CF-121 > CF-13. The sequence continues at coordinate 4,329 of DATASI010000155.1, read as the reverse complement.
ACCAGGGCCTCGCTGCTGATCATTTCGGTGCAGGCGAGCCCGGCGCCGAACTCACGGGCGAGCTTGCGAAAGGGCGCGTCGGTGACGCCCGCCATGGGCGCAACGTAAACGGGGGAGGCCAGCCGATGGTGCCCGACGTGCATGAGGGCTACCAGCCTATCAAGGTTTCGGGCGCAGGCGGGTCTCCAGCAGCAACGCCACGACGCCCAGCATCAGGATGACGCCGACGTTCGCCGAGTTGATGAAGATGGCAAAGAGGGTCGCCGCGGCGATGAAGATCGGAGCCGGCTCGGCCAGCAGGCCCTGGCGTGGTTGCGGCTGAGCCGGCGGCGCCTCCGCGGGCCGTCCGGCAGGCTGATCCCCAGAGGCTCCGGGCGGCGGGACCGGCGGCTGCTCGTCAGGCATTGAGCTCGTGGATCAGGCGCAGGCCCTCCAGCATCAGGCGCTGGTCCACCAATTCGATCACGCCCGTCTGCGCGGCGATCAGGCCGGCATAGCCGCCGGTCGCGATCACGCGCGCATTCTCGCCAAGCTCGGTGCGGATGCGCGCCACCATCCCCTCGACTTGCGCCGTGAACCCGAAGATGATGCCGGCCTGCATGCTCTCCGCGGTCGTCCGTCCGATTACGGTGGCCGGCGCCTTGAGCTCCACCCGTTGCAGCCGCGCGGCGCGCTCATAGAGCGCTTCCACCGAGATCCCCATCCCCGGGGCGATCGCCCCGCCCAGGTAATCACCGTCCCCGGAGACGACGTCGTACGTCGTTCCCGTTCCGAAATCGATGATGATCAGCGGCCCGCCGTATTTCTTGAAGGCCGCCATCGCGGCAACGATCCGGTCGGCGCCGACTTCCTTGGGGTCCCGGTAGTGGATCTTCAATCCGGTCTTGACCCCGGGCCCGACCATCATCGGCTCCCGGCCGAAGTATCGCTGGACAGCCTGGATCAGGCTGCTGTTCAGCGGCGGCACGACGCTCGCCACCACCACCGCGTCCACCTCGGCCGGTTCGATCCCTTCCTGGCCCATCAGCTGCACCATCACCAGACCGAGCTCATCCGGCATGCTGTCCCGCCGGGTCGCGAGCCGCCAGTCGTGCCGGAGCCGATCGCCCTCGAACAATCCGAACGTGAGGTTCGTATTTCCGAGGTCGATCGCCAGCAACATCGTGGCTCAGTCTACCCGCGGTTCGCCGGCCATCCTTCGTTTCTAGAATCAAGATGATGGCGCTCCATTCGCAACCACTGGCGGCCGAAGAGGCCCGGCAGCTGCGGCCGTTCTGGGGTGACGGTCGGATCATTCGCTGGCCCGCACGCGAAAGCCGCCGCCGCCTGCTGCTTGCCGAGGTGATTCGGGTCTTTCCCCTCGGTAAGCGGATGACGGAGGCCGAGGTCGACGTCATCCTCCGCGACCTTTGGCCGGATCATTGCCAGGTGCGCCGAGCGCTGGTCGACCGCGAGCTGCTCAACCGCAAAGACGGGATCTACTGGCGCGTCGGCTAGCGGGTCTGGGCGTCGTTCCGTGCGGGCGTTCGCTCGACGACGTAGTAGACCGCGATCGCGGCGACGATCCCCAGCGCGACGGGCGGCGAAATGAAGGCGACGGCCAGCGCCACCAGGTAGACGAGGCCCCCGAGGGTGAAGCGCCACCAGACCCCGGCCACCGCCTCGCGCGGGACGGGATGGAACCGTCGGCCCTCGCCGAGCGACCAGGCGAAGAGGGCGGCGAAGCCAAGCGACATGCCCTCCAGGATGGCGCAGTAGATCGCCATCGCCAGGCTCGAGTCCAGTCCGGGGACCGTCAGGTAGGACGCCATCAGCGCGGTCCCGAATGGGATGGCGACCACGAACAGCAGTAGCCCCAGGTTGATGAAGAGCGCCGTCCGGTCGACCCGCGCCAGGTCCTGGACCAGGGCATGATGGTTGACCCAGATGATGCCGACGGTGAAGAAGCTGACGACGTAGGCGACGAAGACCGGCCAGCGATGGCCAAGCTGGTCGAGCAAGGGTCCGTGCCCCGGGCCCTGGATGGTCAGATCGAGCGCAAGCAGCGTGATGGCGACGGCGATCACGCCATCGCTAAACCCCTCGAGCCGCCCTCGACTCAGTAAACGTCCTCTTTGCGGGTGTCCTCGTCGACCTCCGGGACTTCGACGTCTTCCTCACCGGCCTCGACCGTGTGCATCCCATCGAGGTCCTCGGCCGGCTCCTCGCTATCGTCCTCGCTCTCGTCGGCGTCGCCCCGGGCGATCAGGGATTCCTTGGCGTACGGCCGGAACTCCTCGCGTCCCTTCTTGATCGGGAAGGACGGCCGTCCGAAAAACTTCGGATCCTGGTACGCCTCGCGAACGATGATCTTCACCGCGCCGCCGTCGCACGTCGCGACAGCCCCGGAATAGCGGTTGCCGCCCTCCAGGAACTTGATCAGACGGCGGCCGAGTGCGTGCTCGAGGTGGCCGAGATAGACGCCGCGCACCGTCTCGACGTTCATGGTGTCGCCGTCGACGCTCAGCTTGACCGGGTCGCCGCCGGAGACCTTGCTGCAAGGGTCGCCCTCGGCGTGCACGTGGAGGGCCGTCAGCGCGGTCTTGCCGGTCTCCTCGATGAAAGCGTCGACATCGACCTTCGCCTTGGAGGCGGGGACCGGCTGCCCGCCGCGCATCGCCTGGAGCTTGGCCAGGTTCTTATGGGCGATCGGATTGACCGGGTTGGCCTTCAGGGTGGCCTGGTACGCCTCGATGGCATCGTCGAACTGGCCCAATTCTGTGTAGGCCTTGCCCAGCCGGTTGAGCGTGTCCTCATCCGGACCGAACCGCTCCATGATGGTGCGGTTGAGCTGTACGGCCTCCGGCCACCTGCTCGCCAGCGCCAGCTCGATGGCTTCGTCGACGTACTGAGCCCGCGGTTTGATGCGCTCTGCGAATTCCGCCATCATGATGCCCTCCTCAGATGCGTCGTATACCCTAGCTGTGGCTGAAAACCCTTGTCAAGCCTGCGCTCAAATTGGCTGGCATCACAACGCCGACGGCTTCGGATGCTTGCTGGGCCAGGCTCCACATTATTAAGAGGTATTAGAGCCATTGCCTCCTTTGTTGCACCCGCCTCGCGCAGGTTGTATAAAGAGTGACGCCTTGGGCGGCGTGACGGCCGGGCGTATTCACCAGCACATTTCAAGGAGGAAGGTATGAGATTGCCGAAGTTGCTCGCCGGGCTCGCCGTGGCGAGCGTGGCGCTGGCGGCCTGCGGCACCACGGGTGGGGGGACGGGCCAGACCATCAAGGGAACGATCAAGATCGGGATCGATCTGCCGGTCAGCGGCTCCGACGCCTCGGATGGCCAGCCGACCCAGAACGGAGCCAAGCTCGCGATCAAGAAGGCGGCCAAGGTCTGTGGGGCGTCGAGCCACACGGACGCCTGCTTCACCCTGCAGTCGTTCCCGCTCGATGACGCCGTCAACGGCGTCCACGACGTCGGCCAGGGCGCCAAGAACGTCCAGCAGTTCGTCGCCGACAGCACGGTGCTCGGGATGGTCGGGCCCTTCAACAGCAGTGTCGCGGCCGGTGAGATCCCGATCGCGAACAGCGCCAACCTGGCCATGATCAGCCCCGCCAACACCAACGAATGCCTGACCCAGGAGCCGGCCGACGGCCACTGCAAGGGCCAGGCGGCGAAGCTTCGCCAGGCGACCGGCAAGAACAATTACTTCCGGGTCTGCACCACGGACCTGATCCAGGGTCCCGCCGGCGCGGACTACGCCTACAACAAGCTCGGCAAGAAGAAGGTCTACGTGATGAACGACCAGCAGCAGTACGGGCTGGGCATCGCCAAGAACTTCGCCGCGCAGTTCACCAAGGACGGCGGCACCGTGCTCAATCCCAACGATCTGGGAGCCTTCGATCCGAGCTCGACCAACGACTTCAAATCCCAGTTGAACCGCGCCAACTCGCTGGGCGCGGATGTCGTCTTCTTCGGCGGGACGACCGCGACCAAGGGCGGCCAGATCCGCAAGCAGATGCAGGGGATCCTGAGCGTCCCGTACGTCGCGGGTGACGGCATCTCGGGCAACCAGTTCGCCAAGGACGCGGGGGCCAACGCGGCCGACAGCTACTTCACCGTGGCGGGCCCCTACCCGTTGAAGCTCGCGACCGCACAGACCTTCAACGCGGCCTACAAGAGCGAATACGGCAACGACCCGGGTGCCTATAGCGCCCAGGCCTACGATGCGGCCGGGATCGTCATCGCCGGCATCAGCAAGGCGATCGACGACGCCGGGGGCAGCATGCCCAGCCGTGACCAGGTTCGGGCCGCGATCGCCAAGACCCAGGGCTACAAGGG